>NZ_JAAVJS010000005.1:0-200571 GCF_012037625.1 Tamlana crocina | reverse complement strand
CATTGGAAGGAAAAAATATGATTATGCAGGCCTATGGCGAAATTACCGATGAAAAAGTAGTGCCTTTAAACTTGAAATCGTCTGGCGATAACACTTTCGAAATTATAATATCCGAGAAGGAAAATATTAAAGAAAGTCAAAGAATTTATTTGCACGACAACCTAACCGGCGAATATTTCAATCTTACAAAAGGTGACGCTTACCAGTTTGGTTCAGAAGCTGGGGTGTTTAAAAACAGATTGGAAATTGTATTCCAGAGCGAACAGCAAATGTTAAGTGCAGAAGAGGCCGATGGAACAAAAAACCGTACTTATTACCAAAACCCAGCCAAAACGTTTTATGCCAAAAATATGGACAGTGCTGTTACCCGCTTGGCGGTGGTGGACATGCGCGGGCGCGAAGTGCTGGACCTCAGTGGCGTATCGAACGCCCAACTGGAAACGGGCATCCGGTTGAACAGTTTGGCGACGGGCACCTATGTGGTATGCCTGAGGACCGAGAGCAATGCCGTGCTGACCAAAAAGATAGTAGTGAATTAAATCCCTATAATTTTACAATACCAAAAGAGCCCTGAGTTTTTCAGGGCTTTTTTCGTTTATTTGAAAAATGAAACACTTCTGGTTTAGAAAATAGAAAACTTAAAATGAATAATCCTTCAGAATATTATAAAACCCATTCGCAAACCTATCAATTACAAGTAAAAAAATACCAGAAAAAGATGGTGCTGTTGAGTGCCTTGCGTTTGTTGGTTTTTGTAGCAACGGCGGTAGGTATTTATTGGTTTTTCAATACTTGGCAGGTGGCTTTGGCTATTGCCGTTTTAGGATGTTCAGTTTTTGTTTTTCTGCTTTCAAAATACACCGACGTTAAAAGGCAAAGGGCGCTCAACAAAGCTTTGGTAGATATTAACGAAACGGAACTGAGCATAGCATCAGGACATTTTCTCGATAGGGAGCAAGGCTTACAGTTCCAGGATGCCAACCATTTTTACAGTTTGGATATCGATTTATTTGGGCGCGGTTCGTTCTTTCAATGTATAAACCGCACAATGAGTGCCGAAGGCGCTAAAAGATTAGCCGATGAATTAAAAGCCAACAATGCCAACGGAATTGTAGTAAGACAGGAGGTTATAAAAGAATTGAGTGCAAATCCGGAGTGGAGACAAAAGTATGCGGCCACCTCTAGTTTGGTTCGTGTGGAAACCCCTGCCAGCCAAATTACCACTTGGTTTAAAAAACATCAATCGTTTCTGCCAAAACTTATGCGATGGTTGCCCTTGGCGTTTGGCTTGGGTACAGTGCTGCTATTCGGTTTGGCTGTTTTCGGAGTTTTGAATAACCTTGGCATTATAGGGTATTGGTTGGTTTTGGGCTTGGCCATTACTGGGATATATTTAAAAAAGATTAATGTTTTAGCATCAAATACCGATAAAATTCGGGATACCTTTCGTCAATATGCTTCATTGTTATATTTAATTGAAAATGCTTCTTTTTCTTCGGCATTATTGAAAGAAAAGCAGCAGCAAATCCAATTGAAAAATGAAAAGGCTTCACTTATTTTTAAACCTTTTTCACGAGCTTTGGACGCCTTGGATAATAGAAATAACCTTATCGGTGCTATTTTTGGCAATGGGTTGTTTTTAACCGATTTGCGAAATAGCTACTGTATTGAAAAATGGATTGAGCGATATGGCGAAAAAGTGTCCGATTGGTTTGAAGTCGTCGCTTTTTTCGATGCTTACAATTCGTTGGGCAATTTTGCTTTTAACCACCCTGAATTTGTGTTTCCCGAAATAACCAATAATACAACCACTATTGAAGCTAAAGGCTTGGGGCATCCGCTATTGAAAAAAGAAAAGCGAATCGATAGCGATTTAACCATTAAAAATGAGCAGTTTTTTATCGTAACCGGTGCCAATATGGCTGGAAAAAGTACCTTCTTGCGCACGGTTTCGTTGCATATTGTAATGGGTAACGTTGGTTTGCCTGTTTGTGCCGAGTCCAGTCGATATTCTCCAGTAAAATTGATTACCAGCATGCGGACCACCGATTCGCTTACCGATGAAAGTTCGTATTTCTTTTCAGAACTTACCCGATTAAAATATATTGTTGATGCATTGAAGAATGAGTCCTACTTTATTGTATTGGATGAAATTTTAAAAGGTACGAACAGCACTGATAAAGCTATTGGGTCGCGAAAGTTTGTTGAAAAACTGGTGGCTTCGAAAGCGACGGGAATTATCGCCACACACGATTTAAGTTTATGTGAAATTGAAGAGGCATTGGAAGCGGTGAAAAACTATTATTTTGATGCCGAAATCATCAACGACGAACTTCATTTCGATTACATTCTAAAAAAGGGCGTTTGCAAAAACATGAACGCATCATTTTTATTACAAAAAATGGGAGTTGTATGAATTAACTTAACTTGTAGTTAACTCCGTTGGTCTACAGATAAAACTTACTCGTCGAAAGAAAATATCTATTTGTAAAGGTTTTTGTTATTTTGAGTGTATAATAGGTTTAAAATCAATGAGGTTATGGTTTGGTTGTGGGTTTTCTTCGTAGGTCTTGTGTTTGTATACGTAGTAAAAGTATTCAAATCTGATTTAGATTTTAGAAGGTTTGAAGAAGAATCTATGGAATTGAAAGATGAAGATTTTCAACAGGAAAATAAGGAAGAAAAAACAGTGTTCAATGATGCCGAAACCAAGGAAAAATCAGATCTTTCAAAAAGTGTTAAGGCTTTGGCGTATATCCAAACCATGGAAAACCGTTATGAAAATTCAAAGAAATCCATTGAAAACGCACTTCAAGATAATATAAAAAACTTCCGAAAGGCAAAACGTTTAAGTCAGCAAAAAATAGAACAGGCCTTAAATAACAAAAATGACCATTCAGAAAATTAATTTTTAATCAGTAAAATTTAGATTTTCTGAGCTACCTTTTTTATTGCATAAAGATGAAAATTGTGTAGTTTTAAGCATGCAACATTCATCTAAACTTCCCTTTGTGGGCACCACCATTTTTTCGGTAATGAGTGCTTTGGCAGCAAAACACAATGCCATTAATTTGTCGCAGGGCTTCCCTAATTTTAAAAGCGACCAAAAACTAATTGATTTGGTCAACAAGGCTATGAATTCGGGCTACAATCAATATGCGCCCATGCGAGGCCATTTGGAACTCCGAAATGCTATTTCAAAAAAATATGAGTTGGTTTATGGAGCAAGCTATCATCCTGAAACCGAAATTATTGTAACAGCAGGAGCCACACAGGCTATTTTTACTATTATTTCAACATTTATTAAACCGAATGACGAGGTTATTGTTTTTAAACCGGCCTACGATAGCTATGAGCCGAATGTTGAGTTAAATGGCGGGATTCCCATTCCGGTTCAGCTTAACGCGTCAAACGGATATAAAGTAGATTGGAAATTGGTAAAAGCTAAAGTGAACAGCCGAACCAAAATGATTATTATTAATACGCCACACAACCCTTCCGGAAGTATTCTTTCGAAAGAAGATATGCTTCAGCTACAGGAAATTACCAAAAACACAAATATTATAGTTTTGAGTGATGAGGTTTACGAACATATGATTTACGATGGTGAAAAACACCAAAGTGCGTGTTTGTTTCCCGATTTAAAAGCACGGAGTTTTGTAGTGTCGTCGTTTTGTAAAACTTTCCACAATACGGGGTGGCGTGTGGGCTATTGCTGTGCGCCAAAATCACTGATGGACGAGTTTTTAAAAGTACATCAATTTGCGGTGTTTGGCATCCATCATCCCACGCAAAAAGGTATTGCCGATTATATGCAAAGCCCAGAACATTACCTGAAATTGCCTGGGTTTTACCAAAAGAAACGTGATTTATTCTTAAATTTAATGAAGGATTCAAGGTTCAGGTTTACCCCAGCCAAAGGTTCATATTTTCAAGTTTTGGATTACTCCCAAATCACCCAAGAAAACGATGTGGATTTCGCTAAGCGATTAACAGTTGAAAACGGCGTGGCTTCCATACCTATGTCGGTTTTCAATATCGATAATGCCGACCATAAAGTATTGCGTTTTTGTTTTGCCAAGACCGAAGATACCCTAAAACAAGCTGCCGAAATATTGTGCGGGCTATAATGTTAAAAGCGCGTTAATGGCGTGACAAACCTTAAATTGTGGGTCTAAATAGTAAGTTGAATTTTAAAAAGAAGATTATGAGATTGTTAGTTGTTACTCTGTTTTTTTGTTTGGGTTTGATGATTCAAGCTCAAGAAGTTACCTTAAATGGCGTAATCTATACCGTGAAAGGCGAAGCCGTTTTAAAAGATGGTGTTGATGTAACGAATACATTAAGTTTAGAAGAACGGTTGGAAGTAAAAAAGGCATTGAATAAAAAGGTAGAAGCAATTGAAGCAGCCAATGAAAAAGAAAAGGCGTTAAAAAAAGCAGAGAAAAAACAAAAGGCAGCCGAAAAGAAACAAAAAAAGGCTGAAAAAGCGTTAAAGCAAAAAGAGAAGGCGCACTCCAATTATGAAAAATTAACAGGGAAATACGAAAGTGCCCAGCAAAAGTATGAAAAGTTAAAAAAGAAAGGTAAATTGTCACCTCAAGACGAACAAAAATGGCTTTCGAAAATAGAAAAGTTGAAAGAACAAACCGCCAAAGCCAAAAGAAAACTATAAATAAAAAAGTTTTGCAAAATCAGCTTCAAATAGCATTGGTTCAGTCTGATTTAGTTTGGGAAAATCCCGAAGCAAACCGGAAGAACTTCACCAAAAAAATAGAGGGTATTTCCAATCCTGTCGATGTCGTAGTACTACCTGAAATGTTCGCCACGGGCTTTACCATGAATGCTGAAAGAGTAGCTGAGACGATGCAGGGCGAAACGGTTAATTGGATGAAACAAATGGCGACTAAGAAGAACGCTGCCATTGCGGGAAGCCTTGTGATTGTAGAAGATGGTAAGTTTTATAACCGTTTTTTGTTTGTCGAGCCTTCTGGAAATATTTCAATCTACAACAAACGCCACACCTTTACTTTGGCGAACGAACACAAAACCTATACTGCCGGAACAGAAAAAGTGATTATTGATTTCAAAGGCTGGAAAATTTGTCCGCAGGTTTGTTACGATTTACGCTTTCCGGTTTGGGCCAGAAATGTTGAAGATTACGATGTGTTGATTTATGTAGCGAATTGGCCAAAACCTAGAATTTCAGCTTGGGATGCGCTCTTAAAAGCCCGTGCCATTGAGAATATGAGTTACTGCATTGGTGTAAACCGAGTGGGCGTTGATGGCATAAATATAGAATATGTGGGGCATTCGGGTGCTTTTGATGTGTTGGGGAACTCCATCGCCGATTTTCAATCCGGAAAAGAACAAATAGAAATAGTTACCTTAGAAAAAAGGCATGTTGAAGCCTATCGCAATAAATTCAAATTCTTAAACGACCGCGATACGTTCAGTATCAGTTAAAAGTCAAGGTTTCTTGAATTCCCCAATCGGCACGAATTTCAATATCTTGAAAATGACTCACTTTTTCTGGTTGAATTTTATTTAGGAAACTTCCCGTATCGAAAAGTTGATTGCCGTTAACATCGTGCACCACTCTTATGGAATACGTGCCAGGGTCTAAGTTAAAAAAATCGACCATGTCTTGCTCTTGTGTGTAGCCCTCTACTTCTACCTTCCCTTGCTTATCTGTCAATTGGATAATAAGCGGGTATTCCGGGGCATTGGCCAAGGTAAACCGTACGTAGCCAAATGATGAAGCTTTTTTGGTGTTTAACGATACATTTATGGTGTCGTTTTTGTTTCCGAAAAATCCGGTAAAGGCTTCGGGGAGAATTTGCATTTTATAGCTGTTACCTTCGGTTTTATTGAATTGGAAGGCATAAGTGTTGTTGATGGTGTCGAAACGTGTGCTGAAATCTACCGCTGTTGAATCTTTGTCTAAAAGTGTGATTTTTGAAGCGTTAAATTCAATAAAAGGTGTTGTTCCAATAATTTTTAAATCTTCTTCTATACCAATAGAGCCCGAAGGTACCGTTTTAATGGTTAAAGAATCTCGTTTTTGTTCGCTAATGCGCACGGTGAATTCTTTTTCAAGCGTTGGATGTGACACTAAAAAATTAAGCGAATCGACTTCCAAACGGGGTTTGTACCAGTACATCAATGAATCTGTTTTTTCATCTTTGGTGATGCGGTATTCAAACTCTGGTGGCGTTTCCGAAAGGATATCAATATGCATGTTTTCATAACTGCCTTCAAAACCGAAAGCAATTTTTTCACCCGAAATCAATCTGGGGCGTGTCGCCCTAAAATCTAAATTTTCCTTGAATAATTTTAGGGTGTACGAAGTGTCGGTAGGTACTTCAATAAATCCTTCATGAAATGCAATTTGATCCACCTTTTGTTGGAATTTGTTATCGCCGTTGTTGTCTTTCAGTGCGATAAGTTTATATTTTCCGGGTTTTATGTTTTCAATGGTAAACGTTGTTAAACTGTCGAGCGTGTTAGTAATGTATTTCGGTTTTTCTTTGTAAACAATAGAGTCGGTATAAGTGGAGTCGACCTCGTAAAGTGCCACATTTACGAAGGTTTCGGGCTGCTTTAAAAGGGCATCAACAATGTTGCCTTTTACGGTAAGCGAATCGATATAATCGCCGGTTGAAAACACATAACGGTAGTACGGATACGGGTTGCCCTCGTTGTTGTCGGTAATACTGTTTCCGAAGTTGAAGGCGTAAGTGGTGTTGGGCTGTAGCGTATCGTAAATTTTTATGGTGATATACTTGCTCGCACCGCCCAAAGGGGTCACGTTGGGTTGGGTGTTCATTGGTGGCGAAATAATGAGCTGTTTTTGCAGATCTTTTATTTTGATAAATTCATCGAAATAAATTTCAATTTCATCGCCATTAAAATTGGTGGAGTAGTTTTCGGGAATCGACTTTATTATTTTAGGTGGTGTAACGTCTTTTGGACCTCCTTCGGGGCGACCACGATTGGCGCAATTGGCTAAAATAAGACCAATGAAAATGGCCAAAACAAAGTTTAAAAACGACTTGCTCATCAACAGTTCAAAAATTTTTAACAAAAGTACATGAATTTTTTTGTTCTGAAATTCACAAAAAAACAGAATAAAATAATTTATGTGCTAGCGAAGCGGTTACTAAAGTGAAATGAAATTTTGCATTTTTTTGAATAAAATTTCAGTTCTTACAGAAGAAACCTAAACATTTTTCAACATATAACGTGAGTTCGTTTACGCTATTGCCATGGTGGCAACACTAATTTTTATGTTTTCGGCTTGGTTTAAAACATTAATGCAAGCCTCGAGCGTTGCTCCGGTAGTAATGAGGTCGTCAACCAAAAGAATATGCATGCCTTTAATACTGTTGGGGTTTTTAATTGCAAATAATTCGTTGCTGCTGTCCCACCGCGAAAAGCGGCTTTTTATGGTTTGCGATTGGGTGTTGGTAATTTTTATCAAAACATCATCTTTATAATTGGCGTTAAGGGCTTCGGCAATTTGCTGTCCAAATTTGGCTACTTGGTTGTAGCCGCGCTTTTTTAGCTTTTTAGGGTGCATGGGTACGGGGATAACCGCATCAACCTGCTGGTATGCTTCAACTGTTTTTAGTTCGCCGCCCAACCAGTTTCCCAAGAAATAGCCAATGTTTTCATGGCCTCGATATTTTAAATTATGAATAAGCTGCTGTACTTTGCCTTTCTTTTCGAACCGAAAAAGCGCTGTGCCGTTTTCAATATTCGCACGGCCGTACAGCACTTTTTTAACCACATCGCTATCATCAAAATGAAAATTGGTTACAGGCAAGTCATGTCGGCAATCCATGCAAATGGTGTACTCGTTGTCGCCCAATAAATTATGGCAGGCCACACATACTTTTGGGAAAAATAAATTGATGATGGGGTTTAGCATGTACAATGACGTTGGGTAAATCTAAAATTAGCCACGAATCCACGAATTGTTTTAATGCTTTAATTTACTGAAAATTATTTGATTTCAGAATATTTGCTTCTGGCCAAATTACTCTTACTTATTTTCAATTAAAAAACGCATTAGTTTACAGCGGTTTTTTATTTTTGCAGCATGGCAAATCAAGACGATCAATTTAAAAAAGTAATCTCTCACGCAAAGGAGTATGGTTACGTGTTCCAGAGTAGTGAAATCTACGACGGATTAAGTGCAGTGTACGACTACGCACAAAACGGTGCAGAATTAAAGAAAAACATCCGCGATTATTGGTGGCGCGCCATGGTGCAGATGAATGAAAATATAGTGGGCATCGATGCCGCTATTTTTATGCATCCCACCACTTGGAAAGCTTCCGGGCACGTGGATGCCTTTAACGACCCGTTGATTGATAATAAAGACTCCAAAAAGCGTTACCGTGCCGATGTCCTTATTGAAGACTATTGTGCAAAAATTGAAGCCAAAATAGATAAGGAAGTGGCTAAGGCGGCAAAGCGTTTTGGTGATGCTTTTAATAAAGAAGAATTTGTTAGCACGAACAAACGCGTGTTGGGCTACCAAGAAAAAATAAATACCACGCTCTCGCGCATGGCACAATCATTGGAAAATGAAGATTTGGCCGATGTAAAAGCTTTGATTGAAGAATTGGAAATTGCTGATCCTTTAACGGGGAGTAAAAATTGGACCGATGTGAAGCAGTTCAATTTAATGTTCGGTACCAAATTAGGGGCTTCCGCAGAAAATGCCATGGATTTGTACTTGCGCCCAGAAACGGCACAGGGTATTTTTGTGAACTTTTTGAACGTTCAAAAAACCAGCCGATTGAAGATTCCGTTCGGTATTGCACAAACCGGAAAAGCCTTTAGAAACGAGATTGTAGCGCGCCAGTTTATTTTCCGTATGCGTGAGTTCGAACAGATGGAAATGCAATTTTTCATCAAGCCGGGTACGCAGCAAGAATGGTACGAGCATTGGAAGGAAACCCGACTAAAATGGCACTTGAGTTTGGGTATGGGTGAGGATAATTACCGTTTCCACGACCACGAAAAATTAGCACATTATGCCGATGCGGCTGCCGATATCGAGTTTAAATTTCCATTCGGATTTAAAGAACTGGAAGGTATCCATTCGCGAACCGATTTCGATTTGAGTCAGCATGAAAAATACTCAGGCAAAAAGCTACAATATTTCGACCCCGAGGAAAATAAAAGCTATGTGCCTTACGTATTGGAAACTTCTATTGGTTTAGATAGAATGTTCTTGGCGGTATTCTCGAATTCCTTGCAAGAAGAAGAATTAGAAAATGGTACAACCCGAACGGTTTTAAAATTGCCAAGTGTATTGGCGCCAGTAAAAGCGGCTGTTTTACCATTGGTAAAAAAGGACGGATTGCCAGAAATAGCGCGACAAATTGTGGAAGACCTGAAATGGGATTTCAACGTGATTTACGATGAAAAAGATGCCGTTGGAAGACGTTACAGAAGGCAAGATGCCAATGGAACCCCGTTCTGTATCACGGTTGACCATGATACTTTGGAAGATAACAGCGTAACCATCCGCCACAGGGATACCATGGAGCAAGAACGCGTAAAAATTGACGATTTACGCGATATCATTAAAAAAGAAGTCGATGTGCGTAACTGGTTGTTGAAGATGAAGTAATGTCCAGAATATTTTGCTGGACTTGTCAGGCTGAGCGCAGTCGAAGCCTTGTTTTCAGCATCTCATGAATAAATTAAACCCGAGCAGCAACGCTCGGGTTTTCTATTTTAAATATGTATTTGCCTATCAATCACCTGGTCTAAAGAAATAAGCGATTCGGTGCGCTGCACTCCAGAAATACTTTGAATTTTTTCGTGCAGTAAATGCATCAAATGGGTGTTGTTTAAACTGAGCAGCTTTATAAACAAGCTGTAATGCCCCGTGGTATAGTGGCACTCCAAAACTTCGGGAATGCGTTTTAAGGCACGGACAACATCTGTGGTATTGGCAGTTTTATCCAAATAAATACCGATAAAAGCCATGGTAGAGTACCCTAAAACTTCGGGGTTAATTATAAATTTAGACCCCGAAATGAGTTTGGCCTTTTCCAGTTTTCGTAAGCGTTGGTGAATAGCTGCTCCCGATATGCCCACATTGCGGGCAATTTCCAAAATAGGGGTTCGGGCGTCTTGCATCAGGGCGCGGAGTATTTTTTTGTCGATACCATCGATAGTGATGGTTTTTTGTTTTTTGGGCATACTTGTCGTTTCAGTCTAAAACATAAAAATAGTCATTTGGTTTTAAATTGAAAGGTTTATTGCAGTCCTTATGATAATGACGTTATTGATGCAACGGATTATACCCAAAATAAGGCACTTCTTTTTCCTTGAAAACAATCCCGTGGTTTTGCAGTTCTGCTAAAATAGGCTGGTAAACTTCTTTGTTGATGGGACGTTGTACGCCAGTCGACTTTATTTTGCCGTTTAAAATAGCAAGTGTAGCCATGGCAACGGGCAATCCAACGGTTTTGGCCATGGCGGTGTAGGTTTGGTTTTCGCCCAGAACCACCATATTGGCATCTATTTGATGGTTTTTGCCATTCAGTTCGTAACCAAATTTATGGTACATCACAATCATGTCTTTGTCGTTTAGCGAGAGCGTCCATTTATCCTGCAATATTTTTTGAAGGATTTGTGCTGGTGTGGCGTTTTTTAGTTCCACTCGCTTGTTGGGATTAAAGATATCGAGTTCCAGCAGTTTGTCCCAAACCACGTCGTCTTGGTCTATTTTTAGTTGATGCCGTAGTTTCAATTCCACAGAATCAGAAGGGCTGTAGGGCAAAAAGGCATTGACGAAGTCGCGGTAGCTCATGTGCTCGCTGTCTTCAATAGTATAGTTGTCGTCGGTCATGCCCAATGCTACAAAAATGTTCCAAGCCCGACTGAAACCTACACGACGCATAGTACCGCGATATAAAGTTTTTACGTTTTCCAATCCGTAAACTGTTTGGTATTTTAAGGAATCACGGTTGGCATAAGCTTCAAATCGGCCAAAACCATCAATGTCTAAAAACTCGGTGCGACGGAAGAGTCGGTGATACGGAATGTATTTATAGGTGCCCTCTTGTAAAAATTTGGCAACGCCACCTTGCCCCGCAATAACAACATTTCTGGGATTCCAAGTGAATTTGTAATTCCAAAGGTTGTTGTCGCTTTCGGGAGCAATCAATCCGCCGGTAAACGATTCAAATAGGATCATTTTTCCACCTTTATTTCGAATACGGTCAATAATCTGCATCGCACTCATGTGGTCAATGCCTGGATCGACGCCAATTTCATTCATAAAAATAAGCCCTTTGCTTTTGGCTTCATCATCCAAAGCTTGCATTTCTGGGCTGATGTATGATGCGGTGACCATATGCTTTCCAAAGCGGATGCAATCTTTGGCGACTTCAATATGCAATTGCGCCGGAAGCATTGAAATCACAATATCGGCCTGACTTATGGCCTTAGCTCGGTCTGTAGCGTTAAAAACATCCAAAACTTGGGTGGTAGCTCGCCTATGATTCGCGATGAGCGTTTCGGCATGCTTCAGGCTTATATCGGCAACGGTAATAAAAAGTTGCTCCATTTCGGCGTTGTCCATTAAATATTTTAACAGATAAGACGTCGATTTTCCCGAACCAATTACCAAAACTTGACGCATAGCAAACGTTTTAATAAAATTCAATTTATTTTAGTTATCTGCTAAAATAATATTTATTTTTACGAAATTAATAATCAATAAAAGGAATTGTTGAGAATTATTTATGTACAATGAGTAAAAAAGTTTTAATTACGGCCTCTGCTTTGGGGGGATTAAGTATCGTTTTAGGGGCTTTTGGTGCCCATGCTTTAAAGGCGTTGATTTCTGTTGAATCACAAAACAGTTTTGAAATTGGCGTAAGGTATCAAATGTACCACGCTTTGTTTTTGCTGTTTGTTGCTGTGGTTCCGAATATGTCGGAAAAACCTAAAAAAACAATAGCGTGTTTGGTGCTACTGGGCGTGATTTTATTTTCGGGCTCCATTTATTTGCTATCAACAAACGTTTTAACCGCATTCAATTTTAAAACTATTGGCTTTGTAACACCCATTGGCGGACTCCTTTTAATAGCGGCGTGGATAGTGTTATTGGTGAACGTTATCAAAATCAGAAAAAGCGAATAAACCCCAATAATTAGAAACATTATATTAACTTAACGGAAAATAATCTGGAATACTATGGAAAAAAAAGCCAAGGCAAAGCGAACGGTTTCATTAGAAAATTACGGTATTAAAAATGCAACGGTAAGATATCAACTGTCGCCCGATGAGTTGCACAAAACCACTATAGAAAAAGGGCAAGGTGTTGAGGCTTCTTCTGGGGCGTTGGCCGTGAATACAGGAGAGTTTACGGGGCGGTCACCGCAAGACCGGTTTATTGTAAAGGATAAAATAACCGAAGATAAAATTTGGTGGGGCAACATTAATATTCCGTTTGATGGGGATGCCTTCGATGCGCTTTACAGAAAAGTAACAGATTATTTATCGAACAAAGAGATTTTTGTTCGCGATTGTTACGCTTGCGCCGATGAAAATTATAAAATGAATATTCGTGTTATTAACGAATACCCTTGGAGCAATCTATTTGCTTACAACATGTTCTTGCGCCCCGTTGAGGAAGATATTAAGCGTTTTGAACCCGAGTGGACGGTTGTGAATGCGCCAGGTTTTAGGGCGAATCCGGATGAAGATGGCACACGGCAGCATAACTTTGCGATTTTGAACTTCACAAAAAAAATAGCTCTTATTGGCGGAACGGGTTACACAGGCGAAATTAAAAAAGGTATCTTTTCGGCGTTGAATTTTATCCTTCCGGTAGAAAAAAACACATTGCCCATGCACTGTAGTGCCAATGTGGGTAAAAAAGGCGATACGGCTATTTTCTTCGGACTTTCCGGTACGGGGAAAACCACACTGTCAACCGATCCAAACCGCAGTTTAATTGGTGATGATGAACACGGATGGACCTCCGAAAATTCAGTATTTAATTTTGAAGGTGGGTGCTATGCCAAAGTCATCAATCTGTCGAGAGATAACGAGCCCGAAATTTACGATGCTATAAAAAAAGGGGCTATTCTCGAAAATGTGATTTTAGATAAAGATGGCCATGTAGATTTTGCAGATACCTCCATTACCCAAAACACGAGAGTAAGCTACCCCATTCATCATATTGAAAATATTAAAATTCCTTCCATTGGAAAAAATCCAAAGAATATATTCTTTTTAACGGCTGATGCTTTTGGGGTTATTCCACCCATTTCAAAATTGACGCCAAGTCAAGCGGCCTATCATTTTATTTCGGGCTATACGGCAAAAGTAGCTGGGACCGAGGCTGGTGTAGTAGAGCCAGTGCCGTCATTTTCAGCTTGTTTTGGGGCGCCTTTTATGCCTTTGCACCCCTCGAAATATGCCGAAATGTTGAGCAAAAAAATGATTGATGCTGGTGTAAATGTTTGGTTGGTCAATACCGGTTGGACTGGCGGGCCTTATGGTATAGGAAAACGTATGGAACTCAAGTACACCCGAGCGATGATAAATGCCGTTTTAAATGGCGATTTAGGACTTTATAATTACGACGATTACCACATCCATTCGGTTTTTGGAGTAGCCCAGCCTCGAAGTTGTCCGGGTGTACCAACCAGTGTGTTGAGCCCGAGAGCCACTTGGAATGACGATGAAGCTTACTACACAACGGCATTTAAATTAACCAATGCCTTTAGGAATAACTTTAAAAAGTTTGAAGCCCATTGTAGTGAGGAAATTCGACGGGGCGGACCACAACGCTATGCGTTTTAAACAGGAAAGATGCCAAATAAAAAAGCGGGATGATTAAATTTAATCATCCCGCTTTTTTATAAGAGTGAGGTTTGTTTATTTTCCTTTGTTAACCTTTTCAATATATTTTTCCAAAGCCATAGTCATTGAAGGGGTTTCAGGGGTTGGAGCAGCAATATCTACTCGCAATCCTTTTTCTTCAACAGCTTTTATGGTCGTGTTTCCAAATACAGCAATTCTGGTGTCGTTCTGTTTAAAATCTGGGAAGTTTTTAAACAATGATTCAATTCCTGAAGGGCTAAAGAATACCAATACATCGTATGTTACGTTCTCAAGATCAGATAGGTCGCTTACCACAGTTCTGTAAAAAGTAGCTTGTTTCCAGTCTACACCAAGAGCATCTAAAGTATTGGGCACTTCGGGCTTTACCTTATCGGTATTTGGCAGTAAAAACTTTTCGTCTTTATACTTTTTGATTAATGGCGAAAGCTCGGCAAAGGTGCGTTTGCCCACATAAATTTTACGTTTTCTGTATACCACGTATTTTTGAAGGTAGTATGCAACAGCTTCCGATTGGCAAAAGTACTTTAAGGTATCTGGTACTTTAAAGCGCATCTCTTTAGCAACTCTAAAAAAATGGTCTACGGCATTTCTACTGGTAAGTATAATTGCCGTGTATTTGCTCAAATCTACTTTTTGTTGCCTTACTTCTTTAGCGGGTACGCCTTCAACGTGGATAAATGGTCTGAAATCAATTTTTACGCGTTGTTTTTCCTGTAAATCGAAATATGGCGAATTCTCAACTTTTGGTTCTGGTTGAGACACTAAAATTGTTTTCACTTTCATAAGCGCGGGCAGTTTTTCTTTTATTTATCGATAAACACCTTATATAAAATTACATAAGGCGCAATTTCGAGAGCGCAAAGATATAAAATAAAATAAAATATGTTGTGTTTTATTAAACTTTGATGCTCTTTAAAAGAACTTATTAATCCTACAATATTTAAAATTAACAGTAAGATAATAATGCCGTAAATTAATGATGTATTTGGCGTGAAACTAAAAAGCAATAATGCGTTTATAGGAATTAAAATAAGGCCCAAGTAATTTTTAAAGCTTATTTTGTGAAAAATGTATTGGTCAATTAATTTATCAATTTCAAAAAGGCTCCCAATAAGGCGTTCGGCAAGTACTTTTATCAAAATAAAAACGGCTATACCAACCAGTAATTTAAACATATCGTCCATTGAAAGTTGGTAGTGTTCTTTAATATGACGCATGCCTATAAAGCAGAACACCAATACCGAAAGCACCAAATTGGTAAAGAGCAGGGCGTCGAATTTATCGAAGAATTTTTGCTCGCGAGAGTAAATTTTAAGGTATTTATCGTTGCCCAAAACCAAAACAAAGTCGTCAAATCGCTTTGGAGCGGTTAGTTTTGCGGCCGCAACTACCACCAACCCAATAACCATAAGAATGGTAAATAATTCGTTTGAAACTATATGGCGTAACATGGCGTAAAATTATTATATTTTTTAAACTCGGTACATATAATTAAGTAATATTTAAAAAAAATAAACGGCGATTAATGTACATTTGCGGAAAACCTTTTATAGCTTTTAGTAATTCCGAATTATGGCCGAAATTGTTGTAATTATTCCAACATATAATGAAATTGATAATATTGAAGCTATCATCAGGGCGGTATTGTCGCAGGCCGAAAACATTGATGTGTTGATAGTTGATGATAATTCTCCAGATTTAACGGGGCTAAAAGTAAAAGAACTCCAAAAGGAGTTTGCAGGCCGTTTGTTTTTAGAAAGCCGCAAGGAAAAAGCAGGATTGGGTACGGCCTATATCCACGGGTTTAAGTGGAGTTTGAAAAGGGATTACAGTTACATTTTTGAAATGGATGCCGACTTTTCGCATAACCCCAACGATATTTTAAGACTATACGAAGCCTGTAAAACCGAAGGTGCCGATATGGCCATTGGTTCCAGATATGTTAAGGGTGTTAATGTGGTAAATTGGCCCATGGCACGTGTGCTCATGTCGTACTTTGCATCAAAATATGTGCGCTTCATTACTGGGATGAAAATCCATGATGCCACAGCAGGTTTTGTATGTTATAAACGGGAAGTTCTAGAAAGCATCAATCTTAATAAGGTGAAATTTATTGGGTATGCGTTTCAAATTGAAATGAAATTTAAAGCGTATATTAAAGACTTTAAAATTGTTGAGGTGCCCGTTATTTTTACCGACAGAACCAAGGGCGAATCGAAGTTGAGTTCAGGAATAATTTCCGAAGCCATTTTTGGTGTGATTTCTATGAAATTGAAAAGTATTTTTAAAAAATAAGCATATGAAAAAAACGACTTTAATAAAAAATGCCAATATTGTAAATGAAGGCACGGTTTTTAGTGGCGATATTTTAATTGAGGGCGAATTTATAAAGCGTATAGCCGAATCGATAAGTCCGAAATCGGCAGATGTGAATGTGGTGGATGCCGAAGGCAAATACATTTTGCCCGGAGCTATAGACGATCAGGTGCACTTTAGGGAGCCGGGGCTAACGCAAAAGGCAAATATCGAAACCGAAAGTAAGGCTGCCATAGCTGGGGGTATAACGTCGTTTATTGAAATGCCTAATACCAACCCGCAAACTACCACTATTGAAAAGCTTGAAGAAAAATTTAAAATAGCCGAAAAAACATCTTCGGCCAACTATTCGTTTATGTTTGGTGGCACCAACGATAATTTAGACGAAATTTTAAAATTGGAATCGGGCCAAGTGGCTGGGCTCAAATTGTTTTTGGGGTCTTCAACCGGTAATATGTTGGTAGATGATCCTGAGGTTTTAGAAAAGATTTTTAAAAGTACCGATATGGTTATCTCGGTGCATTGCGAGGATGAAGGCACCATAAAAAGCAATTTTAAAAAATACCACGATACGTACGGTGATGATATTCCTATTAAATATCACCCTGAAATAAGGAGTGAAGAGGCTTGCTATCTGTCTTCATCGAAAGCAATTGAGCTAGCGAAAAAAACAGGGGCGCGTTTGCATATTTTCCACCTTTCAACGGGGAAGGAAACAGAATTGTTCAGCAATAAAATTCCTTTAAAAGATAAAAAAATAACTGCCGAAGTTTGTATACATCACTTGTGGTTTTCAGATGAAGATTATGAGAAAAAAGGCACACTTATTAAGTGGAACCCCGCTGTAAAGAAGGCTTCAGACCGCGAGCAATTATGGGAAGCGCTTTTAGATGATAGAATTGATGTGATTGCTACAGACCATGCTCCGCATACTATAAAGGAGAAAAATAACGTTTATACCAGTGCGCCATCGGGTGGGCCATTGGTGCAACATGCATTGCCGGCCATGTTGGAAATGTACCATCGCGGCAAAATAACTTTAGAGAAAGTGGTTGAAAAAATGTGCCACAATCCTGCTATTTTGTTCCAAGTGGAAAAGCGCGGTTACATTCGCGAAGGCTATTATGCCGATTTGGTGATGGTGGATTTAAATAACCCATGGACGGTAAACAAAGACAATATTTTATATAAATGCGGGTGGTCGCCATTTGAGGGTACAACCTTTAAGTCGAGAATTACACACACCTTTTTAAATGGTAGTTTGGTGTATCAAAATTCAAAGTTTAGTAAGGAAAAAGCGGCTAAACGATTAACGTTCGATAGATGATTTTTAGAAGATTAATAGGGGTTGTTGGGTTGCTTTTACTGGTTGTGGCATGCAAGCGGTTAAAGGGGCCCGATAAACCCAAAAATCTCCTTTCTAAAGAGGAGATGGTCAACATTATTATAGATGCCAAACTAATATCTTCGGCAAGTTCCATTACCAAAAGAATTATGCAGGATAGTGGCGTGGTAATTAGCGACTATGTGTATAAACGCCATAATATTGATAGTGTGCAATTTGCCGAAAGTAACAGCTATTATGCGTTTCATGTAAAGGACTACGATGCAATTTACACAAAGGTTTCCGATAGTTTGGAAAGTTTGAAGCAAATGCTGAAAGAGCGAGAGGCCGAAGAATGGAAAATACAAACTAAACGAGAGGAAGATTCCTTAAAGGCTATAAAAGCCGATTCTATTAAGGCGGTTAGGGAAACTTTAGTAGTCGATTCTTTGGAAACTAAAAAAATGCGCGATTCGTTAGCAGAAAAATTGCTTCAAAAAAACGCTAATGAGGGCAAGGGTTTAATCGAACCTATTTTAGATACTGTTTCCCTACAGCATTAATGGTGTTTTCCATATCTTGAAACTCAAAACCCAAAGCATCTTTTATTTTCTTGCTGCTATATTGATTGGTGGTGGTAAGCGATTTTGCCAATTGTTTGGTAAGTTGTCGGCGCTTACCCGTTATTTTATGTATTAACCAATCAAGTCGCCATGCTATATTGAGTAAAGTGCTGCCAATTTGTTTTTTAGGCGGTTTTGCATTTACCGATTTTGCCAAAGTTTGAAGAAATTTTTTGTAGCTCCAATCTTCGGCCACCAAAACAAAACGTTCGTTGGTGATGTTGCTTTCCATTAATTGTACCATTACCGAAACAACATCTTCAACCGCAATAAGTCCTACAGATCCGGGAGTGTAAAATTTTAAGCCTTTTTCGGTTCTTTTAAATAAACTGCCAGTGCCGTAACGCCAAATTCCAGAACCAATAATAACACCGGGATTCACCATAACAGCGTTTAGGCCCTCTTGTGTGCCGCGCCAAACTTCCATCTCGGCACCGTATTTAGTAATGGCATAAACACTGTTGTCGGTTTCAGGGTTCCAAAAGGTGTTTTCGGTAATGGGTTCGTTATTTAAAGTGCTCCCTAAAGTAGCCACGGAACTGGCATAGCACAATTTTTGGATGTTTTTCGCCAACGAAATATTAACAATATTTGCCGTGCCTTCAATATTGGTTTTTCGTAAAAGTTGGTATTTATCCGGCTCGAACGATACAAAAGCAGCACAGTGATATACCTGTGTAATGCCGTTAAAAGCTTCGGTTAAAGCGGGAACGTCTAAAATATCGGCTTCAACCCATTCAATTTTTTTAAAAATGGTTTCGTAATCGTCGGTGTAATAAGAAAAAACATTTTTGGTATTGTCGAGTTTGCGTTCGTTTCTAAAAATGGCCCGAACGGCATGGCCTTCATTTACCAGTTTATACAGCAAATGGGCACCGACCAAACCCGTACCTCCTGTTACTAAAATCATAAAAACGAAATTAAAGAAATATTCAATAACGCCCGGTAATTATACCCGTATTTTTATCTTTGCATAGTTTTTTAAAAAGTAAACCATGATAAAGAATTTTGTTGAAGAATTGACTTGGCGCGGCATGATACAGGATAGTATGCCCGGAACCGAAGAACACTTAATGGAAGCCATGCGCCAGGCGTATGTAGGGATTGACCCTACAGCCGATTCTTTGCACATTGGGCACTTGGTGGGCGTTATGGGGCTGAAGCATTTTCAGTTGGCCGGCCACAAACCCGTAGCTTTGGTAGGTGGTGCCACAGGAATGATTGGAGATCCTTCGGGAAAATCTGCTGAAAGAAATCTGTTGGATGAAGAAACCTTAAGGCACAACCAAAACGCCATTAAAGAACAGTTATCGCGATTTTTGGATTTCGATAGCGACGCCGAAAATGCAGCTATTATCGTGAACAATTACGATTGGATGAAGAACTTTTCGTTTTTAGAGTTCATTCGCGATGTGGGTAAGCATATCACTGTTAATTATATGATGGCGAAAGATTCTGTGAAGAAACGTTTGTCGTCTGATGCTTCGGTGGGGATGAGTTTCACCGAGTTCACCTATCAATTGGTTCAAGGTTACGATTTCCTGCATTTGTACCGCGATAAAAACTGCACGCTGCAAATGGGCGGAAGCGACCAATGGGGCAATATAACCACGGGAACGGAGCTCATCAGAAGAATTGATTCTGGAAAAGGATACGCTTTAACGTGGCCATTGATTACAAAGGCCGACGGTACCAAATTTGGAAAAACCGAAGGCGGCAATATTTGGTTGGATGCCAACCGAACTTCGCCTTATAAGTTCTACCAATACTGGTTAAATACTAGTGATGTAGATGCCGAAAAATATATAAAAATATTTACCTTTTTAAGTCGTGAGGAGATTGAGACTTTAGTAAAAGAACATCAAGAAGCTCCGCATATGCGCGCGCTACAGAAACGTTTGGCTGAAGAGATTACGACGATGGTACACTCTAAAGAGGATTTGGAGAATGCTATAAAAGCTAGCAATATTCTTTTTGGAAAATCGACTGCGGAGGACTTAAAACAACTTAACGAGCAAACCTTTTTGGATGTGTTTGATGGTGTGCCACAAATGCAGTTGCCAAAATCTGAAATTGAAAGCGGCTTGGACGTTATAGCGGCATTGGCTGAAAAAGGAGGTTTTTTAAAATCGAACGGGGAAGCAAGACGCGCCTTAAAGGAAAACTCCATTTCGGTGAATAAAGAAAAAGTAAAAGAAGACTATAGCATTACAGCAGAAGATTTGATAAACAATAAATTTGTTTTGCTTCAACGGGGCAAGAAGAATTATTTTGTGTTACAATTCAATTAAAATAAACGCGGCCCGAATTTAAATTCGGGCCGCGTTGTTAACAAACCAAACTAATAACTAAATTTTTCTTTTTATTAGCTGGTTGTTAAGTCGTTAGTTTTCTTTAAACCTTACAATTATATAATATTTTTTTAAAGCGCTAACAGGTTGCAACCTCGAATATCAGAATGGTCGAAACGTCCAATCACCTCAAAAGTGCCATTGGCGTGTACACGACCTAAATCTTGTGTGGCAATAAAAGCACAGGAGTTGATGTTGGCCAAATCGATTACGTTAACGCCACCAGCTTTATTGTGGCTGTTCAGTGTAAGCGGGTCTTCGGTATCTCGCGTTAAAATTTTCATCCACGGTGGGCATTCAAAAATACCGTTGCCTTTAGAGTAGGCTTGGCTTAAAAGTTCGGTCATCCCGTATTCACTATGTATGTGTTCAACCCCAAACCCTTGTTTTAATTCCTGGTGAAGCTCGGCACGAATCATTTCTTTCCGCCGTCCTTTCATGCCGCCCGTTTCCATTACAATAGTGTTTTTAAGTTCGAATTGGTGGGTTTCAACCAAATCCAACAACGCAAAGGAAACCCCGATGAGCAATACTTTTTTTTCTTCAGCATCCAATTTTGTGAGTTGCATTTGTAATTCCGAAAGGTTGTTGAGGTAAAAGCCGCTTTCGGGTTGTTCTGACGCTTTTATTAAAGCATCGACCATATAAATGAGTGACGAACCTTCTCGTTCCAAATACGACGGAAGCAAGGCTAGAACAACATAGTTTTTTATATTACCGTAAAAATGTTCAAAGCCTTTATTGAAGCTTTCTTTGTAAATATTTAAATCGGTAACGAGATGTTTACTTGTGGTGCTGCCCGTAGTGCCCGAGCTGATAAATGTGGTTTCGACAGGTTTGGAGCTACTCAGCACCTGCCGGGTTTTAAAAAACTGAATGGGCAAAAACGGAATGTCGGTTATCGTTTTTACATCGCTGGGATGTTTGTACAGTAAATCGCAAAACGAGCGGTAAATCCTATTGTTTTCAAATTGAAACCTGAAAACATCCAATGCCTGTTTTTCAAACTCGGCATCATTTTTAATATGAAATATAGATTGGGTGTCTATCATATTTTTGAATAATGAACAAAAATAAAAAAAAGCGTTGCTAATGGGCAACGCTTTGGTTTTATGTTTAAGATACAATCTATTTAATAATTAATTTTCTAGCTTCACTAACACCGTTTTCGGTAATCTTCAAAATATAAACGCCGGGGTTTAATCGAGAAATATTTAATTGCTTCCCTCTTAAAACCGTTGTAAAAAGGCGTTTGCCCAAAACATCGAAAAATTCAATGTATTTGTCAGAATTCAAATTTGATTGAATGGTTAAAAAAGATTGTGTTGTGCTGCTTAAAGGGTTGGGGTAAACGGTTAGCCCTTCAATATTTTTTTCAATTGAACTCGTTCGTGCCATGTTTTGTGCCGTCATGTCTGGGACAAAAAACAAGGAGAAAAAGAGGAATAAAAAAGCTAAGTAGTTTTTTTTCATCTATTTGAAATTTATACAAATCTTGTTCAAAGGATTAATTACAAAGTTAATAGGAGTAATCAAAATTGATGCCAAAACCTTGTTAAAAATGCTGTTAATCTGGTGAAAAATCGACGAAAGTTAATTTAGTGTAAGTGGTTTGTTATCTTAACGTTATTAATACCCCCTTTGTTAAGGATTTGTGTTTTAAGTTTTATCTTTACTTCGATAAAATTAGTAGTTGACAAATGAAAAAAAAGGACATCAAAATATTATTGGTTGATGACGAACCAGATATTTTAGAAATTGTTGGTTATAATCTTAGCAACGAAGGCTATCAAGTAATTACTGCCGAAAACGGTTTGGAAGGCGTGAAAAAGGCAAAAAAGGAACTGCCGCACCTCATAATTTTGGATGTGATGATGCCCGAAATGGATGGCATTGAAGCTTGTGAGCAAATCCGAAAAAATCCCGATTTAAAAAATACAATGGTTACCTTTTTAACGGCACGAGGCGAAGACTATTCGCAGGTGGCTGGTTTTGATGCAGGAGCCGACGATTATATAACAAAACCCATAAAACCCAAAGTGCTTATCAGTAAAGTGAAAGCGCTTTTAAGGCGTTTCAAGGAAGAAGACGTTGACGATACGGTGAAGGTGGGTAGTTTGGTGATAAATCGCGACGAATACAAGATTACTTCAAAAGGAAAAGAAATAATATTGCCTCGAAAAGAATTTGAATTGTTATCTTTATTGGCATCTAAGCCCGGTAAGGTTTTCAAAAGAGACGAAATTCTGGATACCGTTTGGGGCAACGAAGTGGTTGTGGGAGGCCGCACCATCGATGTCCACATCAGGAAACTTCGTGAAAAACTGGGCGACGAAAGTTTTAAAACCATAAAAGGCGTAGGCTATAAGTTTGTAGATTAATGCAGACAAAATTTAAGAGGTCGTATAAGTTTGCGATAAAAACATCGCTATACATCACTGTTTACATAACACTCCTTATGAGTGTTTTTTTGTATCATTTCTACGAGTTTAAGTGGTACCAAGTTTTGGGTATTTCCGTTAGTTTGTTCGTGTTTTGTTTTTTAATCATTCAATACAGTATTGAGCGATTTATATACAAAAGGGTAAAAAAAATATACGACGATTTAACCCTACTCGAATCGGCAAACTTAAGCAAAGGCCCCATTACTACCGATATGCGGACACTTAAGCAGGAAATCGACAAGTTTGCCAGACACAAAAAGATTGAAATAGAAACCCTAAAAGTTAGGGAAGAGTACCGAAAAGAGTTTTTTGGTAACGTATCTCACGAACTTAAAACGCCGCTGTTTACCGTTCAAGGATATATTTTAACCTTATTGGATGGCGCCATGGACGACAAAAACATCAGAGAAAAATATTTACTTCGGGCCAGTAAGGGTATTGAGCGTTTGGGATACATTGTTAAGGATTTGGACATGATTACCAAATTAGAGGTGGGCGATTTACGTTTGAAAATAGAAATATTTGATATCGTTGAACTCACCAGAAGCGTTTTCGATATGTTGGAAATGAAGGCCGCCAAAAAGAAAATTACGCTAACCTTCGATCGCGATTACCTCAACCCCATAATGGTTCGTGCCGATAAAGAGCGCATCCAGCAAGTTTTGGTCAATTTAGTGGTGAATTCTCTAAAATACGGAAACCAGAAAGGCACCACCGAAATTAGTATCGAAAACCTTATAAAAAACAAAGTTATCGTGCGGGTAACCGATAATGGCGAAGGCATCGGTAAAGCACACTTGCCAAGACTATTCGAGCGTTTTTATCGGGTTGATAAAAGTGGCTCAAGAAAAGAAGGTGGCTCTGGTTTGGGGCTTTCTATCGTTAAACATATTATTGAGGCGCACGAAGAAAAAATATACGTAGAAAGTGAGTACGGTGTAGGTAGCGAGTTTTCGTTCACTTTAGAAAAGGAAAAGGCTGAATAATTCTTTATAGTCCACATTAAAATTAAACGCTTTCAATCCCATAAAATTTTGGGCTTGGTTGAGTTTATCGAGACTAAAATCGTCCTGTTTGCAACTGGGTACCATTTGCATTTCGGTGAGTCTTTCGGCTAGGTAAACCTGTTCAAACTGTCCGGGCGTGGGGATAAAAAACGCTTTCTTATTCAGTTTGGCTAAGTCCATTACGGTAGTGTAACCCGACCGCGAAATGATTAACTTACTTTCTTTAATGGTCTTTTCTAACAATTTTGAGGTCATAAAATTGTAAATGGTCATATTGCCGATAACCTGGATGGTCTGCTCGGTTTCCATGATGCCTTTTACAAATACCACTTTACCTTTATAGTTTTTAAGTTCTGAAAACAACTTTTTTTCAAGCAGGGTGCGCTGTGGCTCGGGCCCAGAAAGCAAAACCATCAAGTCGTTTTTTGGTTCACTTGTAGTTGGGGTAAACCTGCTAAGCGGCCCAATGTATTTTGTGGGGGTATCGAAGGTTTTTACATGCCCCAGTTTTCCGCTTAAATTAATTTCTCCCTTGGCATCGGGCACCCAGCACTCGTCGAATTTTTGAATGAATTTTTGATGCATTTTAGTGCTAAACCAAGTGGTGCTTCCGCTTAAAACATTCAATTGGTGCGTGATAAATACCGACGGGACTTTTTTGTTCCGCACCCCCAATCGGTTATCTGAAATGATTCCGGCAATATCGTTGTGTTCCAAAATATCTTTTACGGCTTTTTTTTCAGATTTAATGGCTTTTAGTAATTTTGGGGAATCCTTGATGAGTTTCAGCTTAAAAAGTTTTCCGCTTTTGGCATAAGTGACATTGTACGACGGAAGTTCTATGGAAGACAGATTGGGGAATTCTTTCCGCAACAGCGACAACGCCACGCCATCACTTGCAATAACGGGTACGAAATCTTGTTCCATTAAAGCGTTTATAATGGGGATGCATCGGGTGGCATGACCCAAGCCCCAATTTAACGGTGCTACTAAAATTCTTTTTTTCATTTAGATATTTATAGCGTGTTAATTATTGCCAAAGGTGTGGTATCACGCATGTTTATAAAAATTCAAAAATAAGGCTATGACGGCTGTTGTATATTTCCTTAATTTTACCAAAAATAAAATAATAATAAGAAATAGTTAACAAGCCTTGGGAAGCAAGAATAAACTTAGACGATTTAAGGAAAACGAAACCTTTGCGAATGTGTTTCAGCCAACACGCGATGATTTGGTAAATTCTGATTACAATTTGAAAGGAAACTGGCAAAAGGAAGTTTTTAAAAATAGCAACCCGATAGTTTTGGAATTGGGCTGCGGAAAAGGTGAGTACTCGGTAGCCTTGGCGCAAAAGTATCCCAATAAAAACTTTATCGGTATCGATATTAAAGGCGCGCGTTTTTGGCGCGGTGCTAAAACGGCTATTGAAGACAATATTCCCAATGTCACTTTTCTGCGTACCCAAATAGAATTGATTGAGTATGCTTTTGCCGAAAATGAAGTTGACGAGATTTGGATTACTTTCCCCGACCCGCAAATAAAATATAAGCGTACCAAGCACCGTATGACCAACACGGCATTTTTGCAACGCTACAAAAAAGTGCTGAAACCCGATGGTGTTGTAAATTTGAAAACAGACAGCGAGTTTATGCACGGCTACACGTTAGGGTTATTGCACGGTGAAGGCCACGAGGTGCTGTACGCCAACCACAATGTGTATAAACAAGAAGGGAGCCCAGAGGATGTTACGGCTATACAAACCTTTTACGAATCGCAGTATTTAGAGCATAACAAACCAATTACGTATATTAGGTTTAAAATTAAGTAACCGTGGATATTACCCTTATATTCTTTCTGGGAGTTATTTTTGCACTAATTGGGGTTATTCCGCCTGGTTTGCTAAACATGACAGCGGCTAAAATAAGTCTTAAGGAAGGCCATGTTAGGGGTATTATATTTTCAATAGGGGTGTGCATAGTGGTATTTGCGCAAACTTATTTAGCGGCCATATTTGCCCGATATTTAAGTAAACATCCTGAAGCAGTAAGCGTGCTTCGTGGTGTAGCCTTGGTCATCTTTATTTTGATCACCATTTATTTTTTGTTCGTAGCCAAGTCGGCACCCAAGCAGCAAATAGAACCGAAAATGAGGAGCAAGCACAGTCGGTTTTTTCAAGGCATTTTAATGTCGGCCATCAATATGTTTCCCATTCCTTATCAAGCCTATATTACCATTACTTTAGCTTCGGTAGGGTGGATGTCTTTCGAGCAGAGTAATATCCTATCGTATGTAGCAGGTTCGGGCACCGGAACCTTTGTAACCTTGTACATGTACATTTTCTTTTTTGATAAGATAAAAGACAAAAAATTCACCAGCCAGCGAAACATGAACTTCATTATAGGCGGTATAACGGGAATAATCTCGATTATAACACTGATTAATATTCTAAAGGATTTTTGGCAATGAAACCCGAAACATTGAGTTTTTTCGATAGGGTTTATGAGGTAGCCAAACAAATACCTTACGGAAGGGTAACCAGTTACGGCGCCATAGCCCGATATTTGGGAGCGGCCAGAAGCGCCCGAATGGTGGGTTATGCCATGAATGGGTCTTCCGGAAAAGATGTTCCGGCGCACCGTGTTGTAAACCGAAAAGGCCTCCTTACCGGCAAACAGCATTTTGAAGGCACCAACCTGATGCAGCAGCTATTGGAAAGCGAAGGTATTGAAGTGATGGATAACCAAATACAAAATTTTGAAAAAGTGTTTTGGGATCCTGGTGAAGCTTTGTGATAGTTACTTCATTTAAAAAAATAAAAGGAAACCTAAACCATCCCCAAAGAATAATAAAACCCGATTTGGCTATCGATAAAACTTCTAACAACCGCCTTCTGTCTTCAAGCTTATTTACTTATCTTTGCACTTAGATTTATTCTGAATAAAAACGATGAAACTTAACAAGAACGATATATTAAAAGCGTTGGAAACCATAACAGTACCTGGTGAGGGACAAAATATGGTGGAAAGCGGAGCGGTAAAAAATGTAGTGACATTTGGTGATGAGGTGATTGTGGATATTACCATAAAAAACCCTAGCCTGCAGGCGAAAAAACGCACTGAGGTTGATATTTTAAAAACCATTCATGAGCAGGTGTATGAAAAGGCTAAAATTAAAGTTAACATTACAGTTGATGCGCCCGAAAAACCAAAAACCAATGTTATTAAAGGGAAACCAATACCCGGGATTCAAAATATTATTGCCGTGGCGTCTGGTAAAGGAGGCGTAGGTAAATCTACCGTAACGGCCAATTTAGCAGTATCATTGTCAAAAATGGGCTTTAAAGTAGGGGTTCTGGATGCTGATATTTACGGGCCTTCTATTCCAATTATGTTCGATGTTGAGGCGGAAAAACCTTTGGCAGTCAACGTTGAAGGAAAATCTAAAATGAAACCCATTGAAAACTATGGCGTAAAAGTGTTGTCCATTGGCTTTTTTACCCAGCCTAACCAAGCGGTGGTTTGGCGAGGACCAATGGCGGCTAAAGCCTTAAATCAAATGATTTTTGATGCGCACTGGGGTGAACTGGATTTCTTATTGTTGGACTTACCTCCAGGAACGGGCGATATACATTTAAGCATCATGCAGTCGTTGCCCATTACGGGAGCGGTAGTGGTGAGTACGCCTCAAAATGTGGCGCTTGCCGATGCTAAAAAAGGAGTGGCGATGTTCCAACAGGAAAGCATCAATGTACCTGTTTTGGGTATTATAGAAAATATGGCGTATTTTACTCCGGCCGAATTGCCCGATAACAAGTATTATATCTTTGGAAAAGAAGGCGCAAAAAACTTAGCTGAAGATTTAGATGTGCCGTTTTTGGGAGAAATACCCTTGGTACAAAGCATCAGGGAAGCAGGTGATGTTGGGCGCCCAGCCGCATTGCAAACCGCAACGCCTTTAGAGCAGTCTTTCGAAAAACTAACACAAAACGTAGTGGAGGAAGTGGTGCGACGTAACGACGATTTACCACCTACCGAAGCCATTAAAATAACAACTATGGCCGGCTGTTCGGCAGTGAAAAAATAAATATATTGCAGCCTTTTGTAATTAAGGATAAGTAATTGCAACTAAACAGATATGACTTCAGAAGAATTAAGAGAAAAAGTAGAAATAGCACTAGAGGAAATCCGTCCGTTCCTTCAGAGTGATGGTGGTGATATTTCGTTATTGTCCATTGAGGACGATAAATTGGTGAAGGTTCAGTTAAGCGGTGCTTGCGTGGGCTGTAGTGTCAATCAAATGACCCTAAAATCGGGGGTTGAGATGACCATTAAAAAACATGCGCCACAAATCGAGCAAGTGGTAAATATCGAAGCTTAGATTTTTTAAATAAAAACTGATAAACTTTCAATCAGAATAAGTTTATAATGTCAATAGGCATGTGAAAATAAAGGAATTTTAATGATTTCTTATTTTTACGTGCCCTTTTTCAAATTGGCATTCAATTCCTATTAAAATATACACACATACCTTAAATTTGTGGCACGAAAAATGACGTGCTATTTAAAAACACAAAACTTTAGTAATGAGCGACATTAACATAAAAATAACCGACAGAGACGGCGTAACACACGAGATTGTAGCACCTACCGATATGGCCATGAACCTGATGGAAGTGGTTCGTAGCTACGAGTTGGCACCAGAGGGTACTATTGGAATTTGTGGAGGTATGGCCATGTGTGCGTCCTGTCAGTGCTATGTGTTGAGCGATCATGAACTGCCCGAAATGAGTGATGACGAAGACGCCATGTTAGCAGAAGCTTTCGATGTTAAGGACAATAGCCGTTTGGGCTGCCAAATTCAAATGACGCCAGAAATGGAAGGTCTTGAAGTTGAATTGGCTCCGGAAAGTTAATTTTTATTTGTTCTAAATAAAAGTTATATTTGTGCCCGTGAATAAAGAAATAGATACAAAGCAGAGCTACCAAATCGATTACCTTACCTTCTGTAAGTATGTGTTGCGTACCCCTAACAAAACTATAGATCTGAGCTTTCCGCAAATGCTAGAGCTCAGGCGTAAAATCAATGAGTTGACCACTTTCAATTCGCTTAATCGAATCGTTAATAACGAGAATTTTGTCTTACTTTTTGTAGCCGATAAGGAGCATTTAATTTTTCTTGAAATTCCACAATTGCTTAAACTTAAAGAAGAAATCGCAATGTTTTTCCAAACACCCGAAACGGTTTTGGTGTAAATTTTAAGTTTATTTAGACTTTCTTTAAATTTTATTCCCAAGCTTTTAAGCCCTTATTTTATTGTAACTTTGTGTAAAAGCGGAATTATGAACACAATAGTTAGAAAACAAATGTCTATCCACCCGGAGGTGATGGATTTACTCAATAATCAAATAGGAATGGAAATGAAAGCATCGGCGTCTTATTTAGCCATGGCGTCTTGGTGCGATCAACGTGAATTACTTAACAGTAAAGCGTTTTTTTACAGACAAGCCGAAGAGGAACGTGAGCACGCGATGAAAATTTTCGAATTTATAAATGATAATGGCGGCGCTGCAATTTCACCAGATGTTACCAATGTAAATAACGATTTTGAAAGTTTAAAGTCTATTTACGAAACTGGGTTGGAGCAGGAAATTAGCGTAACACAATCCATTTTTAAGATATTTAAAACCGCAAGAAAGGTAGACGATTTTACTACCGAAATCTTCTTGCAATGGTTTATCACCGAGCAATCTGAAGAAGAAGATACTTTTAGAAGTATCATCGATATTTTCGACTTAATGGAAGGTATGCCGTTAAAAATGATTGACGAGCGTATCCCAACGGAATAGTTGTTCTATCAAAGAATACAATTGACAAAAGCTGTCTAATCAATGGTTTTATGTCATTTCGAGCGGAGTCGAGAAATCTCATAATATTGAAAATAATAGTGTTCTATTTTTGAGATTCTTCACTTGTTCAGAATGACACCGTTTTTAGACGGCTTTTTTATGAAGACGTTTTATAATCAATGAGTCTTTTGGGGCCTTCCAAAAGCACCCGTACAATTTGAAGCGTGCCGTCGTCTTTCGTGGCAATTTGCCATTTAATTAGTGAAATACTGCCGTTTTCAATTTCAATTCCAGTTATACTCCGCGGATGCACACAGCTTCCGTCATTAAAAAAAGCGATATCGCCCGGCTCAGGAAAACGTGGGCGGTGCGTATGGCCGGTGATGGTCAATAAATTATTATTTTCAATAATCCATTTTTTTGTGCGGCGTTCTACTTTAATAAGCTCTTTATAGTTTTTTGCTGGGCTGGTTGGGTCGGCTATGCCCATAACATTGAGTGGTTTCCAAAGAATGCGGACCATAAATCGGCTCCACTTCCAAAACAGGAAATTCCACCAGTCGGCTTGGTGGCCGTGGGTTAAAAACAATTCCTTTCCCGTCATGCAGTGTTTCAATACAATGCCTTCATGATAAGTAATATCGCCAAATAATTCTTCATCCTTTCCGGTTTTAGGGTCGAAATAGGAAGAAAGGTGTTTTTTTACATAGTTGGGGTCGCGGTAAACCATGTCGTGGTTACCCCAAATCATGTGCAGTTTACCATCTTTATGAAAAAGCTTCATAAGCATGTACACGTTTTTATGGGCATTCAGAAGAGATTCAAACGATAAATTTTCCCAAAGCTCGTCGCCGTCGCCCAGTTCGCAATATTGAAATCCTTCGGCGTAATAGTGTTTCAGCGCATGGAAATAGATATTCCGATTGTTGGCAAAATCGTCTGCAAAGCTGTTGTCGCCACGGTGGCAATCACTAAATAGAATAAATTTGCTGTCATCATCAAAATCAATGATTTTGGCATTTTTGTAGGCGTTGTTTAATCTTTTTCTCGATGAAAACATAAGTTAAATGTAAGTAAAAAAAAGCCAAAAAAGCGTGTTGTGTGCTACACTTTTTTGGCTTAAAAAAACAAACACCAAGATAAACACAGTTACTTTCTAAACAGTGGGTCTGCGCCAATGGTACCCACCAAACTGTTTAGGTACTCTTCGGATTTTACTTTGTTGTGCAATGATTTCGCCCTATTTAAACGTTGCTCAAGATTTAATTCGCCTATTAATTCTTTATTGTTCGGGTTTGCTTTAAAAGTTTCTAAATACGCTATTTGCGCGCTGTAATACTCCATGTCTTTTTGCTGTTTTAAAATTAATCGGTCTTTATACCAATCAGCTTTTAATACGTAATCTCTATTGAAATATTTGCGCAATTCGGGGTTGTTAATATCCTTACCTTCATAATTTCCGTAGGCCATGATGTTTAAAAGGATTTTTAATGGCGGTATGGCGGCTTCAATACTGCCATCTTCAAAATAGTTGAGGGCCACTTTTTGTTGGGCCTCAACAATGTTGTTAATACCGTCAACATAATCTTCCATGCCTTGCAGTTCTGGTTTTAGCATTCTGTCGTCAAAAACCGCGGTTGGCTCATCGAACAATCGGTTTAAGCATAGCAGAGCAAAAGTTTTAGTAATTCGGTAACCTAAACGGCTTGCCAATACTTTTTTGCCCTCATATTCAAAATCTTCCAACTTTTCTAAAGCCCCGTTAGTGATGAGGTTTTTAGGGTTTCTGTCTTCAGGAGCCATTCTTGCCCAAATTTCGGGTATCAATAAACTCACGTCGTGGTCTATTTTCTTTTCGGCGCCCACATAGCCTGCGGCAGTGCTGAACCCGTTGGATTCAGTTAAAATATGCGATAACAAAGCATTGTTTAAATCGGTGGTGGGCGTTAACATGTTAAACGGAGCTTTGGTTAATGCGCCTTCAGATCCGGCACCGGTAGTTGATGGTGACTTACCGGTTAAACTACAAATGAAGTCCATAAACAATTCGGGCGTTTCCTGATAGTGAATGGGGTTGTAAACGGCCAAAGGTCTTATGCCAGCTTCTTTGTCTACAGGATTGTTTCGTCGGCCAGGAAGAACGGCATTTACCGTGTGGATTACGGGGTCGTCCAGTTTGATTTTCCGTTTTAGGCGTACGCCCATATCTGAGATGTATGAAGCTTCAGTTTCATTGTAGAATCTGTTCGGCTCTAAATAACGCGGGTTTTTAGTTGGCAATCCGTCGTCTATAATTCTTGGATGCGATGGCAATACAAACTGAACTTGGTCCTCGTCACTATCAATAATGTCCTTTATAAAATCTTTTACGGGTTGCGTGTATTTGTCGTAATTGATGGTGTCTTCATAAATTTCAATCGCATCCTCTTTGGTTAGCATTTGGTAGTTGGTTAGGAACCTTCCGTTGGAAATAATGTCCAGTTCAGCACCTTTATCGTAGCCTCTTACAATTGCTTCGTCTGGCCTTTGGAATAGATGGGCCTCGCAGTTGGTTAATACCTTTACGCTTTTGTTGGTGTATTCCGGATTTAAATCTTTAAAATGATTTCTAGGAAGTGTAATAGATGCCGTAATGTCGTCTTCAGTCTGGATTTTTTCACATGCTGAAAAATCAGATCGCAGTTTATTAAGCATCCAGTTGCCTTGTTGGTTGAAGCCGATGCGCACATAACTCCCCACAACCGGCGTGTTGTTGTACAGTAAAGAGGTGCCTTTTACACCGTTAATGATTTCAACAGACATCATGTCTTTCCAGTTGAGGTTGGCGCCGTGTGCTTGTCTGAACAAACGCTTAACAAATAGCACAAGAGAGCGGACATGCACAGGAATATTGTTTAGCCACTCGTTGAACTCATCTGAGTTTTCTTCAGAAGGAGTTAGCAATTTTACTACCGACCCCAAAGTTCTTTTTTCGCTTAAGAGCGATCTTGATTTTGGTCTGTTGGGGTCTTTGTCTTTCCATCGGGTGGAATAATCGAATTCAATGATTTCGTCGGCTTTTTTGAAGTCTTCTTCAATATTGTGAATGTTGAAACGGCTGTAGGTTATGGCGTTTTGCATCGATTTTGAAATTTCTGATTTTCCGCCTCCTGATACCGTACAGGGCTTGTGGCAGAATACGCCTTCGGGATAGGTTTCAACTATGCGCCATAAGTCGATAGATTTGTGTTTTTCCAATCTCAGCTTGTTTCCAGAGGGATGCATGTAGGTTTTAAAAGGCGACAGTTTTAATTTTTGTTCTTTGCCTTTATAATGCCACGTAATACTGTTGGTGTTGGTATTGAAGTACGATGATTCGGGAATGTACACCACATTAGGGTATTTTTTGTCTATCGCATAATTTTCTGGTTGTATTTCAATGCGATCGCCAAGTAAGGTTTTTACATCTTCGATGGTATGGTCTAGCCCATAATACTTGCTGTAATCATTGCAGTTTACAGTGTCTCCCATAACGCGTCTGGCGTAAGCAATGGCCCCACCGGCATGCTCTTCTTCCAGAATGCCGTATAGGTTAGCCGAATAGCTAATTTGGGTTTTGATTTCCTTTTTGGAATAGCCATAATAGTTGTCGGCAATTAAAGTCACAACAACGCCCCTGTCGTCTCTACAGGTAATTTTAAAGGCGCCGCCATCATTGTAAAGTTCATTTTCATCGATCCAGCACATGCCGTCTTTTTTCTGGCGCTCGGTAGCCTGGTCGAAATGAGGTAAGCCAACATCTTTCTTTTTAAGTTTTAAAAGTTGCGGGGCAAGAATGATGCATCCCGTGTGTCCCGTCCAGTGTTCCGGGTCTAGTGCAGCATCGTTATGTACTAAATTAGGGTTGCCCGCGTTGCCAAAAATGTTCTCCACAAAGTCAAGGTTACTTACCAAAGAGCCCGGAGCGAAAAACCGAACTTCCAGTCGTTTTTCGGAGATTACACCTTTTACTTCGGGGCAAACCACAGGCCTTAAAAGCATCGACACCATGGTTTTCGCTTTTTCCTCTTGGTTGGATGTAAACGGAAGTGTATTTAGTTCATCTGAAGGTTTAAAAGCGGCGTTTAAAAAGTGCGCCAACACTTCACGCGGCACTTCTTTTTTATCTAAGGGAACGGGAAGCGGCCCTTCCACAATGTGAAAAGTTCCCTTTGTTGTTCTTTTATCGTGCAATGGGTTATTTAAAATCCCTTGTTTTAGTCTTTTTGAGTTCACCAAATCACTTTCAAACGAATCGCCATCTGGGGGTAAACTCGCTTCTCTGGCTTGACCTTTTTTAGAAAGTATTAGGGTGTTGTTGGGTATTTTAAACGATTTATCGGTTTTTACATCTTTTAAATAATCGTCAATAAAGGCTTGGATTCTTGTATCGGCTGGAGAGAGGTGGTCTGCTAAAAGTCTAGACTTTTCCCTAAGGCTCATTATTAATGGACGAGTGGTTTTTTCAAATTCAGGATCGCAAAGTTGCTCCTTGCTACCTGGTTTGTCTTTAAAAATGGGTTGCCCAATCGCTGCCAATTGCAAATTGATAAATTGAATGATGTCTTTTCTTGATGCTTCCATGATACTTAACTTTGAGTTTTGCTCGTGCTATACGAACATTTTCAACAAAGTTAATTTCCGAATTCCTGAAAAAAACTGTCGAAAGTCATATTTGGCAATTTTTTTTGAGAAATTGTTTGCCTAATAGAATGACAATGAAAGATTTATTTAAAGGCGTTGAGCCCTGTAACATCCAACCCGGTAATTAATAAGTGGATGTCGTGAGTGCCCTCGTAAGTAATGACGCTTTCTAGATTCATCATGTGGCGCATAATGCTGTACTCGCCGGTTATGCCCATGCCCCCTAAAATTTGTCGGGCTTCGCGGGCAATGTTCAAAGCCATGTCCACATTGTTGCGTTTGGCCATAGATATTTGTGCCGATGTTGCTTTGCTTTCGTTGCGCAACACACCGAGCCTCCAAGTTAATAATTGGGCTTTGGTGATTTCTGTAATCATTTCGGCCAACTTTTTTTGCTGAAGTTGAAATTGCCCAATGGGTTTTCCGAATTGGGTGCGTTCTTTACTGTATCGCAGGGCCGTGTCGTAGCAATCCATGGCGGCACCAATAGCGCCCCAAGCAATGCCGTAACGGGCAGAATCCAAACAGCCTAATGGCGCGCCAAGCCCCGATTTATTGGATAAAATGTTTTCTTTTGGAACTTTAACATTGTCGAATATCAATTCGCCAGTGGCGCTGGCCCGCAACGACCACTTATTGTGGGTTTCGGGGGTAGAGAAGCCTTCCATGCCGCGTTCTACCAAAAGCCCGTGAATACGACCGCTTTCATCTTTTGCCCAGACCACCGCTACTTGTGCAAATGGCGCATTACTGATCCACATTTTCGCTCCATTAAGTAAATAATGGTCACCTTTATCTTTAAAATTTGTGGTCATTCCGCCGGGGTTGCTGCCATGGTCGGGCTCGGTAAGCCCAAAACACCCCATCCATTCACCGCTGGCTAATTTGGGTAAATATTTTTTGCGTTGGACTTCAGTGCCGTATTTCCAAATGGGGTACATCACCAAAGACGATTGCACCGACGCCGTGCTGCGAATGCCTGAATCCCCTCGCTCAATTTCTTGCATAATGAGTCCGTACGAGATTTGATCTAATCCGGCGCCACCGTACTCCGTTGGAATATAAGGTCCAAAGGCGCCAATTTCGGCCAGTCCGTTTATAATTTGATTGGGAAATTCTGCTTTTTGGGCATATTCCTCAATAATAGGCGAAACTTCTTTTTTAACCCAATCGCGTGTGGCGTTGCGTACCAATTTATGCTCTTCGGTAAGTAGTTCGTCTAAATTATAATAGTCGGGCGCTTGAAATAAATCGGGTTTCATCAAGATCAAATTTAAGTTCTGTTAAAACAAAATAATTAGGATAGTGCTAATATTTTTGAAAATTTAACAATAAATCCACTCAAATTTAATTAATCTTAATTTAAACGCTACATTTTTAAATAGAAATCTTGGGTTAATTTAATGTAGTCTTCGGTGTATTGATGCCTTGAAGTTTCGATAATTAGTTGCTCAATTTCCGGGTTTGAGTTTACCTCTTCTTCTGTTTGTTTAAACGAAAATTCTATTAAGCTTCGTTTTATATCGGTAGTGGGTGTGCCTTTCACATGTAAAATCTGATTAGGAAAAAGATTGAAATTTGAAGCTAGTTCTATAAAATCGACTTCTTCTTTTTTAGGAATGACTACGGAAAACACTCCAGATTCTGAAAGCAATTTAGAAACACTTTCCAGTAAATGGTCAAAGGGCATGGCATCCTGAAAACGGGCCGTTGAGCGTTGTTGATTTTCCGCTTTGTAGTCTTCGGAATAAAACGGCGGATTGCAAACAATCAAATCGTACTGGTCATCAATTTCTTCGGTAAATTCTTCGAGTGAAGCGTGATAGCAAAATAAGCGGTCTCCCCATGGCGATTGTTCAAAATTATCAACACACTGTTCGTAAGCATCGGCATCAATTTCTAAGGCGTCGATAACTTCAGCATGGCTCCGTTGAGCCAGCATCAGTGATAAAACTCCCGTGCCAGTGCCAATATCTAAAATTGAAAACGGATTATGTTTTATAGAGGTCCAAGCCCCGAGCAGTACACCGTCAGTGCCAATTTTCATGGCACATCGGTCTTGGTCTACGCTAAATTGTTTAAAGTTGAAAGTGGATTTTGGCATTAATATTGTGGTTGTTTCTGGTTTAAAATAACCGTTAAAGTGTATTAAATTTTATAAAACCGTGTTAAAAAATAAGTTTTTTGTCGACTAATTTTTAGCTTAGACACGTATATAATTTTAAGCGCACAAGGATGATTCAGGGAATAAAGATAATGAGGAACAAAGAAAAAATATTAAAGAAATTAAATGATTTGTTGGTAACCAACCAAGAGCTTGAAAATATTTATGATGAGGCGTTTAAAACTGTGCCGGGCGAATCGCTAAAGATGTTTTTTAACGACAGAAAGGAAGAACGCAGAAGATATAACGAACAATTATGCCTAGAATTGGAAAAACTACTTGGCGATGCTAAACTTCCAAAAAGCGTAACCAATGAATCTTATAAAGTCTCCATGAATTTCAGGAACTTGATTTTTATGAAAGATCACAGCTTGATTGTGCAGGAGGTATGCCGGATAAAGGAAATAACCATTAATAAATATAATGCTTTGTTAAGCGAATTGAACTTGCCTTTGTCTCTGTGTAAATTGTTGTCAGAGCAGCGTGATACGGTACAATCGAACATGAATGCCATTAAGCGTTTAGAGCACTTAATTGTTCAAGATGCTTGATTTTAATTGTTGTAATTCTTGCGGGTTTTACCGTTCTTAAAAGGTGTAAGTGTTAAAGAAAACATAAAATAAACTCATAAAACGTTGAATTATTGCGAGTTATTAATTAACTTACTAAGCTAAACTTTATTTGAATTTATTGTACTAACTCTTTAAAACCCCAGAACAATGAAGAAATCAAATCCAACTATTGCTCAATTAAATGAACTTTTAGCTATTAATTATGAGGCCGAAAAAATGTATTTGGACGCCTTAAAACAGGTTGAAAGCGAAGAATTAAAACATTTTTTTAGGGCCATGGCCTTCGAAAGAAATGAGTTTTGTAGATTTTTAGGAGCCGAAATTATCCAAAAAGGCGGTAAGCCCGAATATTCAGATCAAGAAAAAAATGGCTTGGCCAAGCTTTGGGGTAAGTTTAAAAAGGGTGTTTCAAATAAGGATGAGAATGTGCTTTTTAATGAAGTGTGCCGCATTAAAACTTGGAGCTTAGAAAAATACAACACTATTCTAGATAAAATAAAACACTCAGAAGGCATTACGCAACTATTGAAAAAACAACGCGATACTTTAGAGCGCAGTTTACATTCCATTCAAATTGGAGATCGGTTGATTGCTTAGAACGCTGAAACTAATAAATAAAAAATCCGAGGGCTGTCTTAAAAGATGGTCCTCGGGTTTTTTTATAATGAAAATGAATTCCTACTGAAGGTAGAGGTCTATTAAGCCCTCTGGAGTTTCTACAAGAATGGTTTTGGTTTTGCGATCTACCTTTACGATAAATTCGTCGTTCATTGGTATGAGTATTTCTGTGCCATTTCTGTCAATTTCAAAAAGTGCCTGTGCGGTAGAGTCGTTAATGGCTTTTATAATGCCAACTTTGCCATAGTTGACATCTTCAATGGTGAAATTGATAACCTCATGGAAATAAAATTTGTTGCCCTCTAATTTAGGGAGTAGTTCCAGCGGAAGAAACAGGTTGCTTTTCATGATGCTGTCAGCATCGGCCTCGGTATCTACTTCTTCAAACTTTAACCGAAGCAATTCTGATTTGTGCAATTGCGACCGTTCCACAAAAAAAGGCACTAAATTATTTCTCAACTCCAAAAAAATAGCATCGAGGTTTTCATAAAGTTCAGGTTGGTCGGTATCGAGCTTGGCCAATACTTCGCCTTTAAAACTATATTTTTTTACAATTTTACCTAAGTAGAAGCAGTCTTCTTTTTTCATGACATTTTTTTGTCAACCCGAACTGTCACACTGAGCGGAGTCGAAGTGTTGGTTCAGGTTCTTATTGTATTTTTTTTGTTTTGAGATGCTGAAACGAGTTCAGCATGATGCAGAAAAGAAACCTTTTTGCATAAAAAACTCCGACGGTTGCCCATCGGAGTTTAAAAGTATAAAAAATAAATTTTTATTCTTCTTCATTTGTTGCTTCAGCTTCGGCAGCAGGAGCTTCCTCTTCAGCGGCTTCTTCTTCAACAACTGGAGCTTGTGCAGCTATTCTAGCTTCATTAACCGCTTTTTCAGCAGCTAGTGCCTCAGCTTTAGCTTTTGCTTCAGCTTCAGATAAACCTTCAGCTTTAGCTTGGACTTTAGCGTTTTTCTCCTCTAACCAAGCGTTGAATTTTTCTTCAGCTTGCTCTTCGGTTAAAGCGCCTTTTTTAACACCGCCGGCCAAATGGTTCTTTAATAAAGCCCCTTTGTAAGACAATAAATTCTTAGCGGTATCGGTTGGTTGCGCACCATTTTGCAACCATTTTACAGCACCGTCAACATCTAGTTCAACAGTTGCTGGGTTAGTGTTAGGATTGTAAGCGCCTAATTTTTCTAGGTATTTACCATCTCTTTTTGCACGCGAATCTGCGGCTACGATCCAGTAGTAAGGTTTTCCTTTTTTACCGTGACGTTGTAATCTAATTTTTACTGGCATAATAATTAATTATTTGAGGTTCTCGACCTCGGTTATTAATGAGGGCGCAAAGATACGCTATTTTTTTAATAAACCATGATATTTTTAAAATGAAATTAAAAGCCAAGACTTCTGAAAATTAAAACAATAGATGTACCGGTGTTGGTGATTTGGTGTCGTGTAAAAAAGTTAGTAATCCAGTGTTTTTATCAATTTTGAAAACGGAAATATTATTGCTTCTTCGGTTGGCGACCAATAAAAAGTTTCCGTTGGGGTCGAGGGTGAAATTCCTTGGCCAGTCGCCCTCAACACTTATATTCTGTATTTTTTTGATTTTTCCGTTTCGGTTATTCCTTCTAAAAACAGCAATTGAGTTTTCTCCTCGGTTAGAGCCGTATAAAAAGCGTTCATCTGGTGAAGGGTGAATATCGGCACATGAGTTTTTGCCTTTGTAATCATCGCTTAACGTGGTGTCGAAATCTACTTCCTTGAACCCATCTTTTGTGCGTTTTGCAGTAGTTATCGAGCTGCCGTATTCATTAATAATGTAAATAAACTTTCCGTTTTTGCTTATTGAAAAATGCCGAGGCCCGGGGTTGCCCAACATCTCCACAATTTTAGGCTTTGCCAGTTTGTACTCTTTATTTTTTAGTTGATATTGATATACAGCGTTTCTCCCTAAATCGGCAACGAATAATTCATCGTTAAAAAACTGCGCGGAGTGAGCATGCGATTTTTCATTTTCAGTATTATGGTCAAAAACTTGGGAGGCCTGACTTAAGCTGCCATCATCATTTACATTGTAAAGCGATACCGTTCCGCCGTTGTAATTGGAAACCACAATTTTTGTGCCTGCTGCGTTCATGGCAATGTGGCAAGGCGCCGCCCCATGGCTGTCTTGGGTATTGATTAAAGTAAATGTTCCGTCGCTGTTAATTTTGTAAGCTGCAACATAATCGGGTTTAGACTTGTCTTTCGAACGGTTTACCGAATACATAAACTTCCTGTCGGGCGAATAGGTTAAAAAATTTGGGTTTTCTATTTCAATGGCTAAAATTTCATTGGAAATCTCCCCAGTTGCCGTATTGAATTGATACTGGTAAATGCCTTGGGCGTCTTCATTGGTGAATGTGCCAACGTACAGTGGGATGTTTTGAGCATAAAAAACGATAGACCATAAAAAAGTAAAAGCAAGAGAAAAAGTGGTTTGCATAACAGGTGTTTTTTCAAAAATAGGGTTTTTAAGTAAATGTTAAAGCATCTTTGCTTCAGTTGTTAAAAATCCGCCTAGTGTGTTAAAATCTACGCTACGATGCTAAACTTTGTTAAATGCCCTTGACATGGCCGTGTATGCTTTGTATCTTCGGGATAGATGTGAAACAATACGCATCTAAAAAGAATTTATTGAAATTTAAAAATGAACAGGATATTATGAAGTTTACAGAAGAGATTTCAAACAAATTAAACGAATTATTAGAAAAAAATTATGATGCCGAGAAAGGCTATCTCAATGCTGCCGATAATGTGGAAAGTTCAACGTTGAAAATTTTCTTTAAGCGTCGGGCTACCGAACGGAGCGAATTTGCCAAAGAGTTGAGAACTGAAATTTTAAGGTATGGCGAAGATCCAAAAGACTCAGGTAGTTTTAAAGGCGCAGTGCACCGTAATTGGATGAGCTTAAAATCGTTATTTAAATCGAATGACGAAGAGGCCATTTTAGAAGAAGCCATACGCGGTGAGGAAGCCAGCCTTGAAGAATACAACGAAGTTCTTAAAGACAGAAACTTGCCACCTAGCATCGACCAAATGTTATTTAAACAAAGAAATGCTATTCAGGCAGCAATAAATACAGAAAAAGTACACGAGGAGTTAGTCTCCTAATATAAATTTGGTTGGTTAGTTTGAGCGTCTGCATTGTTTTAAACAATGTGGGCGTTTTTTGTTTACAACTCTTTGGGTTTTCCTGAGTGCAGAAATATAAATTCTACGTACTTTTATACACTTCGTTTTTTGCAAACGAACCCCAAATAGTCAATCTGAAAACATAGCGCATGTATTTAATTTTCGATACCGAAACTACCGGATTACCAAAACGTTGGGATGCCCCAATAACCGATGTAGATAACTGGCCCCGCTGTATACAAATCGCTTGGCAATTGCACGATGCGATGGGAAATTGCATCGAAAGTCAGGATTTTTTGGTAAAGCCCGATGGGTTTAACATTCCGTACGATGCCGAAAAAGTTCACGGTATTTCCACTGAATTGGCCGAAGAACAGGGTGTGGATTTGGTAGAGGTTTTAGAAAAGTTCAATGCGGCTTTGCACAAAACCAAATTTGTGGTGGGACAAAACGTAAAGTTCGATTTAAATATTATGGGTGCCGAGTTCGTGCGCGAAAATATAGAAAACCCATTGCAGGAATTACCGGTGTTAGATACCTGTACCGAGCACACGGCGCAGTTGTGCCAAATTCCCGGTGGTCGTGGCGGCAAGTTTAAATTACCTACGTTGACAGAGTTGCACGAACATTTGTTCAACCAGCCATTTGCTGAAGCGCACAACGCCACCGCCGATGTGGAAGCCACAACCCGCTGTTTTTTGGAATTGATCCGTTTAGAGGAATACACCAAGGAAGAGCTGGACGTTGAACCCGATTATTTCGAAAATTTCAAGGAAGCTAATCCTTCTGAAATTCAACTCATCGGGCTTAAGCACATCAACCTTAAAAAGGAAAGTGCTAAAATCCGCGAGCGATTAAAAAAGGCAGAAGGAACGCAGATTTCTTCTGAAGAAATAAAACAAAACCGTTCTGATCTTGCTGAAGTCGAGTTTGCACATCTCCATAACCACTCGCAGTTTTCGGTATTGCAATCTACCATGAGTGTTGGCGATTTAGTGAGTGCCGCTGCCGAACATAATATGCCGGCCGTGGCCTTGACCGATCATGCGAATATGATGGGAGCCTTCCACTTTGTGAATGCGGTAAGCAACTACAACAAAGGGGTTAAAGCAAAGATTGAAGCGGCCCAAGAGTCGGGAGAAACGGTTACGGCCAAAGAAATAAAGCCCATTGTAGGTTGCGAATTTTTTGTTTGCGAAGACCACAAAGATAAATCCAGAAAGGACAACGGTTACCAAATTGTGCTGTTGGCCAAGAATAAAAACGGTTACCACAACTTGGCAAAACTGTCGTCGCATGCGTTTGTTGACGGGTTTTATTATGTGCCAAGAATTGATAAAAAACTCATCCAACAATATAAAGAAGACATCATGGTGCTTACCGGAAACTTGTACGGTGAGGTGCCCAGTAAAGTATTAAATGTTGGAGAAAAGCAGGCCGAAGAAGCCTTGATGTGGTGGAAAGAAGAATTTGGCGACGATTTGTATGTCGAGCTGATGCGCCACAACCAAGAGGACGAAAATCGTGTTAATCCGACCCTGGTTAGTTTGGCCCAAAAACATGGGGTGAAACTTGTAGCCACCAACAATACCTATTACCAAAGGCAGGAAGATGCCAATGCCCACGACATTCTCTTGTGCGTAAAAGATGGCGAAAAGCAATCTACACCCATTGGTCGTGGTCGTGGTTACAGATACGGTTTACCCAATCAGGAGTATTATTTTAAGTCTTCCGAAGACATGAAAAAATTGTTTCAGGATATTCCTGAAGCGATTTTCAATGTTCAGGAAATTGTCGATAAAGTAGAACCTTTCGTGTTGGCACGCGATGTATTATTGCCTGCTTTCAATATCCCTGAAGAATTTAGGCACGAAGAAGACTTGGTTGATGGGGGCAAGCGTGGCGAAAATGCCTATTTAAGGCATCTAACCTACGAGGGCGCTAAAAAACGCTACGGCGAACCGCTTTCGCAAGAAGTGACCGAACGCTTGGATTTCGAACTTAGCGTTATTGAAAATACGGGATATCCGGGGTATTTCTTGATTGTGGAAGATTTTATCCGAGAAGCCCGGAACATGGATGTGTCTGTAGGGCCAGGCCGTGGTTCGGCAGCCGGTTCGGTAGTAGCCTACTGCCTCTGGATTACCAATATCGACCCGATGATGTACGATCTGCTTTTTGAGCGTTTCTTAAATCCGGATCGTGTGAGTATGCCTGATATCGATATCGATTTTGATGATGAAGGTCGAAGCCGTGTGATGGATTACGTAATCGAAAAATACGGAGCCAATCAGGTGGCGCAAATCATTACTTATGGTACCATGGCGGCAAAATCGTCCATTCGTGATACCGCCCGTGTATTGGATTTGCCATTATTCGATGCCGATAGAATTGCAAAGCTCATCCCTAACATGTCTAAACTGAACAAGATTTTTGGTTTGGATGAAAAGGAATTGGCCAAAAAGTTTCGGGCAGAAGATTTGGAAAAAATCAACGAGCTGTTAAATATTGCCGATGGAAGCGACCTCCAGGCCGAAACGGTAAATCTTGCTAAAGTGTTGGAAGGTTCCGTTCGAAATACCGGAATCCACGCCTGTGGGGTAATCATCACCCCCGATGATATTACCAAGTTCGTGCCGGTTTCCGTGGCCAAAGATTCCGATTTATATGTTACCCAGTTTGATAACTCGGTGGTGGAATCAGCCGGACTTCTAAAGATGGATTTCTTAGGGCTGAAAACACTCACCCTAATTAAAGATACCGTTAAGATTGTAAAGGCGAAGCACGGCATTGAGCTCGACCCGGAAACCTTTCCGCTTGACGATGAAGAAACTTATGCGTTGTTCCAACGTGGTGAAACGGTTGGGGTATTCCAGTACGAATCGCCCGGAATGCAAAAGCACCTTCGCGATTTAAAGCCTACAGTTTTTGAAGATTTAATCGCGATGAACGCCCTGTACCGTCCGGGTCCTATGGAATACATTCCGAGTTTCGTTCGCAGAAAGCATGGTGATGAAGAAATCGAATACGATTTGCCCGCCATGGAAGAATACCTCAAGGAAACTTATGGTATTACAGTATATCAGGAGCAGGTGATGTTGTTGTCGCAAAAATTGGCCAATTTTACTAAAGGTGAAGCCGATGTTTTGCGTAAGGCTATGGGTAAAAAACAGATTGCCGTACTGGCAAAAATGAAACCCAAATTTATTGAACAAGCTAGTGCCAACGGCCATGATGCTAAAGTTCTGGAAAAAGTTTGGAAAGACTGGGAGGCTTTTGCGAGTTACGCCTTCAACAAGTCGCACTCTACTTGTTATGCTTGGATTGCCTACCAAACAGCTTATTTAAAAGCACACTATCCCGCAGAATATATGGCGGCGGTGCTTTCCAATAACATGAACGACATCAAACAGGTCACCTTCTTTATGGAGGAGTGTAAACGTATGAAGTTGGACGTTCTTGGCCCCGATGTTAATGAAAGTTATTATAAGTTTTCGGTAAATAAAGATGGGGCCGTGCGTTTTGGTATGGGCGCCATTAAAGGGGTTGGCCATGGGGCGGTAATGACGATTGTTGAAAACCGAAAAGATGGTCATTATAAATCCATTTTCGATTTGGCCAAACGTATCGATTTGCGTGCAGCCAATAAAAAAGCCTTTGAAAACTTAGCGCTGGCTGGAGGTTTCGATAGTTTTGGCGATACACACCGGGCACAGTATTTCCATGACGACGGCGATGGTATTACCTTTTTGGAAAAAGCCATTAAATACGCGCAAAAGCATAAAGAAAATGAAAACTCGGCCCAGGTAAGTTTGTTTGGTGAAGCCAGTGAAGTACAAATTGAAGAGCCCCAAGTGCCGCCATGCGAAGAGTGGGGCACCATGGAAAAACTCAGCAAAGAGCGCGAGGTGGTTGGGGTTTATATTTCTGGACATCCGCTCGATGATTTCAAACTCGAAATGAAAACCTTTTGTAACGCGAAAGTGGGCATGTTTCATAATTTAGAGCCTTACGTTAATCGGGAGTTGGTTTTTGGCGGTGTGGTTACCGACGTGCAGCACCGTGTGAGTAAACAGGGGAAAGGTTGGGCATTGTTCACCATTGAAGATTATACCGACAGTTACGAGTTCCGGATTTTTGGAGAAGAATATTTAAAATTCCGTCATTTTTTAATGCTGAATAATTTCGTGTTCGTAAAAACCTTTGTGCGGGAAGGCTGGGTGAACAAAGATACCGGAAAACGCAGCGACCCGAGGCTGCAGTTTAATAGTTTTCAGTTGTTGCACGATGTGATGGAACAATACGCTAAAAAACTGTCCATTCAATTGGATATTCGTGATTTGAGCGAGGAAAAAGTGAAGTCTTTAAAAGAGTTAATCAGTTTGTATCCTGGTAGTAAAGCCCTTAATTTTTTGGTATATGATACTAAGGAAAAAATGAAATTGAATATGTCCAGCAGGCGACAAAAAGTGAATGTGTGCCAAGAATTGGTTAGTGAATTGGAAGCCCAAGATGTGCGGTTTAAGTTGAATTAAGTTTAATGGTGGTCATGTGTTTGTTTACTAGCGTAATGATACTATAATAAATCACTTAAGCTGTTTTCCTTTTTGAATGATGCAAGAGATGTCCATTCTTTAAGTTTTTTACCCGCTTTGTATTTTGAAGCTGAAACAAGTTTTTCGTTGTTGTACTTTAGACAATATCCATTTTTTTGGTTGTTATATAACTGGCATTTGTGGTTTATTTGTCCTTTATCATCGTAAAATAACCACCAGTTAGTTTTTTTTCCATTAAAAAAATGCCCTTCTACTTTCAAAGTGCCTTTTTTTGTATAGAATTTCCAAAATTCATGCCTTTTTCCGTTTAGAAAGTGCCCTTGATTTTTAATGTTACCATTAGGATAGTAAAATTTCCAGTAATTAACTTTTTGGTGGTTTTCAACCCATCCTTCAGATGTTAAATTATGGTTAGCATCATAATTCCTTTGATATGCTTTTTGCGTATGGCCGTAAACTCCTAAAAGCAGAAAAGCACTAATGACTATCATGGATTGCTTCATTAGGAATATTTATTTTGGTTTACTAAATCCATCAAATCGACATCGTTGCCTAATAAAATATCATTAGAATTGATGCGTCCATTCATACTGTCGTTTTCCAGTTTTAAAACGCCACGCGGACAAACCGCCGAGCAAATGCCACAGCCCACGCAACTGGAGCGTACAATGTTTTCGCCTTTTTGGGCGTAGGCTCGCACATCAATACCCATTTCGCAATATGTTGAGCAGTTTCCGCAAGAAATGCACTGTCCGCCATTGGTGGTTATCCTGAATTTTGAAAACATACGTTGCTGAAAACCGAGAATTGCGGCCATCGGGCAACCAAAGCGACACCAAACCCGATTGCCAAAAATAGGGTAAAATCCCGTGCCGATTACTCCCGAAAAAATAGCTCCGATAAAAAACGAATAGGTAGAGCGCAGTGTTTCAGCTTTAAATAAAAACAGTTTGGTTTGCGAACTGAATAGGTGAATGACAATTAAAGCGATAATAATTATAAAATAGCCAATGGCGCCGTATTTGGCATCTTTACCTAATTCATGACGTTTAAATATCATGGTTAATACAAAAATTAGGGTTAAAAATCCAGCGACTAAATACAAAAAAACATCGCGGGTAAGCCAGTATTTTTTAGGGTCGTAGCCCAAATAGGTATAAATCACAGCAGTGGTCATCACCACCACAAAAACCAAAACGCTGTGTATTACCCATCGTTCAATGTTCCAAGCAAAAAGGCTTTTGTCGCTTAATTGCCTAAAGGAGTCGCCTGCTGTTTCGGCTAGTCCGCCACAACCACAAACCCAAGAGCAATACCAGCGTTTGCCATATTTATAAGTGAGAATAGGGGTAATGACGAAAATGGAAACCACTCCAAAAATAAGCATAGTCAAACCAATAGTTCCTGAATTTATAAACGCGTTGACGCGGTACTGTTCAAAATTATAATAGTTGAGTGGCCAAATATTTTTAAGGTCGTAGTACGGTAAATCAGAATTCATCACGTACATAAATTCTGGTATTAAAAAGGCAAAGGCCAGTTGGAAGAACATCACCGAAACGGTTCGGAGTTGTTCGTACCGATTATGGCGGTATTTCAAAAGAAACTTATATCCAAAAATTAAAATGGCTATGGTATAAAGCGTGCCATAAACGAACCACTGGCTCGCCGGACGGCCACTAAGTAATTCGCTCAAGGGGTCGAATAGGGCAATGAGTCCTTTGTTGGGTTCGTCTGAAGCGGTTTGGCCCAAATACTCCGGGTAAAAATATAGCACAATGTAAAACCCGGTAAGCAAAATGCCTAAAACCCAAGCCAATACACCACGCGAAGAGATGGACTTAAACCAGACGGCATCATTTTTTATGCCTTTCGATTTTGATAAATACAGGTTGTTTGAAAAAATAATAGTGCCAATTGAAATAAGCCCTAACGATAGCGCTAAAAGTAAACTTTTATAGGGGATATTCATGCCAAACAGAGTCAATGCTAAAATAAACAGCCCAATGGAGCCAGTAAAAACAGCAAGCTTTTGTTTTGTTGATAGATGATTTATTTCGGGTTTGGTTAAAGCCATTGCAGTTCTGTTTTAAAAAGTGGTTGCTGTTAGTGAGCTGTTATTGTAAGCCAATAAAATGGCTTTTTCGTATCGTTTGTAAAACTCGGGGTCAAAATTAGCTTCCGCTAAATGTTTAATAACAAAATCAACATCGCGCTTTTCGTTGAGCCATTTGTTGAATGTTTCGTGTCGCATTCGGATACCGAAAGTATTTATACCTAAAAATGCATTGGTGTTTTTGTTGTAGGCAACGGTGATGCATTTGGTGTCATCGTCATGTTTCCAATGGAAATGAGCTTCGTAATCTGGCCTGCCTTTACTGCCGTGTACCCAGCCGTAAGTTTGGTATTCAATATCAAAAAACTTGGCTGAGTTGAACCAGTGCCCAGGGTTATAAGGCATGCGGTTGCCGCAAATGGTTTGTGCCAAGGTTTCCCCCATCATGCGGCCGGTGTACCATACTGCTTCAATAGGGCGGCGGTTACCAATAGCTTCACGTTGTTCGGCACAATCGCCAATAGCATAAACATCTTCGATATTAGTTTCCAAGTATCGATTCACTTTTACGCCCTTGCCTGTTTCTATTTCAGTCGATTTTAAAAAGTCGATATTTGGTGATACTCCCGCTGTTAAACCTACCACATCGCAAGCGATTTCTTCACCGGTTTCTTCGATGATAACCGATTTTACCTTTCCGTTTTCGTCTGCTTTAATTTCCTTTAAATTGGTGCTTAACCGTAAATCGATATGGTGATTTTTTATGTGCCGGTTAATCATTTGGCTTTCTCCGTTGGGTAACACACCATTCCAAAAACTAGACTCACGTACCAAAAACGTAACGGGAATCTTTCGCGAACTCAACATTTCGGCAAGTTCGATGCCAATCAATCCGCCGCCAACAATAACGGCACGTTTGCACACTTTGTTATTAGGGGCGTAGTGCTCTAAACTTTTCAAGTCCTGTTTATGGTAGAGCCCCATAACCCCTTTTAAGTCTTGCCCCGGCCAGCCAAATTTGTTGGGTTTACTGCCTGTGGCGATAATCAGTTTATCGTATTTTAAAGTGTCGCCTTCAGAAAAATGCAAGGTTTTAGTTGAGGTTTCAACCGTTTTAACATAGGCTTTTTTAAGCTCGATGTTGTTTTTTTTCCAAAACCAATTTTCATAGGGTTGCGTGTGCTCAAACTTCATGTGCCCCATATACACGTACATGAGTGCTGTACGAGAGAAAAAATAATCTGTTTCGGCAGAGATAATGGTTATTTCAGTATCAGAAAGTTTTCTAATATGCCGTGCAGCCGTAACGCCCGAAATACCATTTCCTATGATAACAATGTGCTCCATTTTTTTTTAATTATGAGAGTTGAGTCGAAACTAAAGATAATAACTTAATTGTTGAGGGTTTAATTTAGAATAGATATAAATTGATGCTTTTTTGTAAGGATTGCCAAATAACGGGATGTTGAAAAAATATTTTTTTTTGAAAGTTTCTCATCAAGATGCAGACTTAGTTCAAGTAAAAAAATAATTTATTATGAAAAAATATACTTTAATATTGGCTGTTTTCTTTATGGCCTTTTCGGTAAACGGCCAAGACTTAGATGCTTTTTTTAACAAGGCCGATGCTTTTTTGAAAGCTAACGTATCTAATGGTTTGGTTGCTTACAAGAAAATACATGATAACCCTGAAGCCCTTTACAACTTGTTGAATTTAGCAGAGGGTATAGCTGTAGATAAAACCGACGCAAAAAACTATCAAGCATTTTGGATTAACGCTTACAACCTTTCAGTAATAAAAGGTATAATTGAAAATTATCCAACCAATTCACCTTTAGCAAATGCTGGTTTTTTTGATAAAGTTAAACACAATATTGGCGGAAAAAATATAACGCTAAATGATATTGAGCACAAATTATTACGTGCCCAATTTAATGATGCTCGTTTTCATTTTGTATTAGTTTGTGGTGCCATTGGTTGCCCGCCATTAATTAGTGAAGCGTATTTACCTTCTACGTTAAATAAACTAATGGATACGCAAACAAAAAAAGCTTTGAATGGTGATTTTTTAATGGTGAATATTAAAAAGAAACGTGTAGAGGTATCACAAATAATGGAGTGGTACAAAGAAGATTTTACTATGAATGGCACTACTGAAATAGACTTTATAAATAAGTACAGAACCGAAAAAATACCAGCTAATTTCAAAATAAAATACTTTGAGTATAACTGGCAACTTAATAAACAATAATCAAAAAAAATAATTATACATACACATGAAAAAACTAATAACCATAGTATTTGTGGCTTTAGCATTTACTGCTTTTTCACAAGAAGAAAACCAAGAAAATAAAGGTAGTGTTATACAAACTTACACACCATCAAAACTTTTAAAAAAGGGACAATGGGATATTAAGTGGTTTAATAATTTATACACCCAAACCAAAGCCGCCGATGAAAATGGTGATGTTACCAAAAACCTTAGCAGAGAAACCTATTTTACTTCAACTTTAGATGCATTTACAGGCGTTTCAAAAAATAGTAAACTTAACGTAGGTGTTATTTTAGAGTTTCGTTCAAATGTAGTGGGTGATAGAAGTGCACTTGATGTTTTTAAATTTGATGGTGAACGTGGAACCGCTCGTTCTGGTTTAACATCTATTGCGCCGGCAATAAAATTTAATCCGTTAAAAAATGTGTCAAACTTCACTATTCAAACAGCATTACATATTCCTTTAGTAGGTAATGAAACTGAAGATGGTGTGTTTTTTGACCAAAAAGGATTCATTTTTCAAAATAGATTCTTTTATGATTATACCTTTGGAAGTGGCGATTGGCAAATTTTTTCAGAATTAAACACAGAGTTTAACTTTGGAAAAGAAGATGTATACACTCCAGATTTTTCAACCTCTTTAGAAGGTAGTTTTGCAAACAACAGTTTACGTTTAACACCGGGTGTATTTTTAAGTTATTTTCCTAGTAATAAATTTACAGTTTTAGCATTGGCACAACACTCGCAGTTGCTAGATTTAGGTAATGATTTCTCTCAAGATTTTACAGCCGTTGGTGGTGGTGCAAAATACCAATTAACCAATGTTTTAAATATAGAAGCACTTTACACCAACTTTGTAAGAGGTAAAAGCTCTGGGTTAGGGCAAACGTTTAATATAGGTTTGAGAGCCTTGTTTTAGGGATTAATTAATAGTAATTTAGGAGCTGTATATTTTTAAAATGAAAACATATAAGCTCCTAATTTTATTGCTGTTGCTACAATCTTGCACAGCACAAGTTGAAAAAATAAATGGTGTTAGTTTTGTAGCTTCTAGAAATGCTGTGAATGAAAAACATGTTAGTCCGGTTGTAAAACTAAATGCTAATTATGCGGCTGTAATGCCTTTTGGCTTTGTAAAAAGTTTAAACAGTACAACGTTAACTTATAACACCAATAAGCAATGGTTTGGTGAAACCGCAAAAGGTGTAAAACAATATGTTGAAACACTACAAAAACATCATATAAAAATAATGATAAAACCTCAAATTTGGGTTTGGCATGGTGAGTTTACGGGGTTTATTAAAATGACTTCGGAAGAAAATTGGAAGGCTTTTGAAACATCATATTCAAAATTTATTTTAGAATACGCCGCTTTAGCCGAAGAGGTAAATGCCGATATTTTTTGTATTGGAACAGAATTAGAAACATTTATAAAAAACAGGCCTAACTTTTGGTTTCAGCTTATAAAAAAAATAAAAACGGTTTACAAAGGAAAATTAACCTATGCAGCCAATTGGGATGAGTTTAAACGCACACCGTTTTGGGGCGAGTTAGATTTTATAGGTATTGATGCTTATTTCCCGGTAAGCGATGTTAAAACGCCAACTTTTGAAGATGCTATGGAAGGTTGGAAAAACCATTTGCCAGAAATTAAAGCAAAGCAAAAGGCATTTAATAAACCAGTGTTGTTTACAGAGTTTGGTTACCGAAGTGTAGATTTCTCAGGGAAAGAACCTTGGAAAAGTGAACGAAGTATGCAGGGAGTTAATTTGGAGGCACAAGTAAATACCACAAAAGCACTTTTTGAAACCTTTTGGCATCAAGATTGGTTTGCTGGAGGTTTTGTTTGGAAATGGTTTATAAATCATGAACAGGTTGGAGGTGAACAAAACCATATGTTTACACCACAAAACAAACCTGTTGAAAAGATTATAAAAAGCTACTATGAAGCGTTTAAATAGTTTATGGTTTTGCATTATATTGATTGTGTTTGGTGCTTGTTCAAATGAAGATGTAAATACTGAAAACACTTTGGCCCAGTACATAAAAGACAAAAATATTGAAGTAGGAGGCGTTATAGCATGTGCTGCCAGTGATAAAACAACGGGAGACATATTTGCCTTTTTTTATCCTGAACCAGGAGCAACAAACATTAAATATTATGAAACTGAAAATTCTAATTTTGATAAAAATGATTATGGGAGTTACTTTGAAGTAAAACATCCTATTGTTCCTGTGTTTAATGGTTATTTAGGTAGGTTTACACATAATGCGCAACATGAAAAATGGATAATTGTAACTTTTGAGCTTGATGGGGACATTAAAATTTCAAACCCTATTCGTTCAAAACAATTATCAAAACCTACACTTTGGAATGGTGCTGTTACAATAGAACAATCGCAATCAACCATGCCATTTTTTTACTGGGTTGATAACCCTGTTGGCGATAACGCTATTTATTTCCAAGTGGTAACAGATGATGAAAATAATTTGCTGTCTGGCACTTATACTCATGAAAACACATTTCAGTATTATAACACAAGCAATGTAATTCTCAATGTCACCCGTAATACACCGCCCAACTTAATAATCGGCAATACATATAATTTTACTTTAATGGATGTAAGTAAAGATAATTGGGTTAATTGGGTGGTTGAAAAAACATTTGAAGCGAAATAATGAAAAAATATTTAGCTTTTATATTTTTACTTTTGAGTGTCACTTTTCAGGCACAGAATATACATGATGTTAAAATACAGGGCAATAAAAGATTAAAAACATCATTTATAAAAAAAATAAGCATTCTAAAGGTTGGCGATAAATTAGATACTTTACAGTTAAACCAAGATATGCTTCTGTTAAAGCGTTTGCCTTCAATATCTAACGCGTCTTACCAAGTTTTAGCTACCAAAGACAATATGTATACAGTAATTTATGATATTGTTGAGAATATTACTCTTATTCCTTCGGTAAATGTTTATACTACAAATGATGATGAGTTTGCCTATCGTTTAGGGTTGTATGAATTTAACATGTTTGGCCGGAACATCATGGTAGGAGGATTCTATCAAAAGGATATCTATAGCTCTTATGCTATCAACTTTAGGGCGCCTTATTTGTTTTCAAACCAGTTAGGAATGGCTCTAAATTTTCAGGATTTAACAACACAAGAGCCCGTTTTTTTTGATGATAAAGGCGTTAATTATAAATACCGAAATAAGTCCATGGAAATCATGGGGTTGTATCAAATAAATGTGGAAAACAAGTTGGAACTTGGGCTGAACTATTTTGTGGAAGATTACAGGTTTAAAGGTGAAAATATCAATAATAGGCCAGAGTTAAATGTGCACAAATGGTTGGCTAAAGGTATTTTTGATTACAATAAATTAGATTATTTCTATCAATACGTTTCTGGAATAAGAAACCAGTTAAATGTGCAATACGTGACCTCTACCAACGATATGCTGCCTGATTTTTTTATTGGCTGGAACGATTTTTTCTATTTTAAGAGACTGGGAGAAAAAGGAAATTGGGCAACAAGGGTTCGTATAGGGCTTTCTTCAAACGACGAAACCCCTTTTGCTCCCTTTTCTGTAGATAACAATTTGAATATTAGGGGTGTTGGCAATACCATTGATAGAGGAACGGGAGCCGTTGTATTAAATACCGAGCTAAGGCATACAATTATTCAAAAAAACTGGTTTGTATTGCAGAGTAACGTTTTTATCGATGCTGGATCTTGGAGGAATCCTGGCGGTGATTTTGATGATTTTGCAAACTCAGATAACGTAAAGTTTTACCCCGGCCTTGGGGTCAGATTTATGCACAAGAAAATTTATAATGCTATTTTTAGAATAGATTATGGCTATGGTATAAGTAAAAATGCCAGTAGAGGTTTTGTTTTTGGTGTTGGCCAGTATTTTTAGATATGATAAAAGCGTTTTTTTTGGTTATAACTACATTTTGTGCCATTTGCTTGTTTCCAGGTAAATCTGTTGCGCAAAGTCAATCATTAAATAGGTTTAAAAAAGCAGAACGTGTTTTAGAAAGCATGGTGCGCAAACGAAAGGTGCCTGGAATGGCAATAACGGTTTCTAAAAATCAACAAGTGGTATGGTCTAAAGGTGTTGGTTTTGCAGACATTAAAAAAAAAATACCCATTAGTTCAGAACATACTGTTTTTAGAATTGGCAGTATTTCAAAGCCTATAGCAGCAATTGCTTTACTGAGGGGAGTAGAAAAAGGCTTAATAGCCCTAGATAGTTCAATATATAAGTATGTGCCCTATTTTCCCAAAAAACAATATGATATCACCGTTAAACAGTTGGGTACGCACACGTCTGGAATTAGAAGCTATAAGGGAAATGAATTTAAAAGTAATAAGCCCCTTAGTATAAAGGAAGGGATATCCTTTTTTCAAAATAGTTCGCTTGGGTTTAAACCAGGTACAAATTTCATTTACTCCAGCTATAACTGGAATTTAATTTCACTGGCCATAATTGAGCAAGCTAATGTTGCTTTTGAAGATTTTGTAAAGACAGAGGTGTTATTGCCTTTTAGGATGGAACAAACCTTTGCTGATAAGAACCAAAATTTAAGAGGAAAAGCTGTTTTTTACCAAAAGAAAGGCAGAAGAAGATTTAAGCCAGTTGAAAAGGTGAACAACTATTTTAAGTTGGCCTCTGGAGGGTTTTTGTCAACAAGTCAAGATATTAATGCTTTTGGAAATGCCTTGTTAAAAATGTTATCGGTTAGTCCCAACCGCCTAAAAGAATTTACAACTGCACAAAAAATAAAAATCAACAAAGCATTAACTTCTACCTATTATGGTGTTGGTTTTCAAGTGAGCAATGATTCTTCTGGCCGTCCTTATTTTGGGCATATAGGAAATGCATTAGGGGGTTATGGTGTTTTTTATGTATATCCAGAAACTAATGTGGTTGTCTCAATTCTGGCAAATTGCTCAAATCCCAATTCCCAAAAAATGTACGACAAGCTTATAAACAAAATATTTGAAGTTTTGTGAACTAACAACTAATTTGTCATTCCAAAACCATAACTAAATCATCAGCATTCACCATAATACCGGGTTTTAAAACTAATTTTTTAACTGTGGCATCGGCGTTAGCCGTAATGGTGGTTTCCATTTTCATGGCTTCGATAATAAATAATGGTTGATTTTTGGCTACCTTTTCACCACGTTTCACTAAAATAGTGGAAAGCATGCCCTGTAGCGGAGCGCCAATTTCATTGCTGTCCGCCTTATCGATTTTAACGTGTTCTACTTTGTCCACTTTAACCGATTGGTCTTTAATTTCAACACTTCTGCCTTGTCCGTTCAGTTTAAAATACACGGTAACCATTCCGTCGCTGTTGGGTTGCCCAACAGATTCTAATGTAATGAGTAAGCGTTTCCCACGATCTACTTCAACAATAATTTCTTCGCCTATTTCCATGCCGTAAAAGAAATTCTTGGTGGGCAGGTTCATTAAATTATCATATTTCAAATGCTTGTTGTAGGCGTCGGTAAATACTTTTGGATATAATTGATAGGATAGAAAATCGGTATAATCAATATTTCTACTTAAATCCTGTTCGAATATTTTTTTGAAATCTTCATATTCCTTTTTCAAATCCAACGGTGGCATGTGCTCGTTGGGTCTGTCAGAATACGGCTTTTGGTCTTTTAAAATGATTTTTTGTAAATCTTTTGGAAAGCCGCCAACAGGCTGACCTAAATCGCCTTTGAAGAAATCGACCACCGACTGTGGAAATGACAGGCTTTCGCCTTTTTCCAAAACATCTTGAATAGTCAAGTTGTTGCTTACTAAATATTGCGCCATATCGCCAACCACTTTCGAGCTGGGCGTTACTTTAACAATGTCTCCGAACAATTGATTAACGTCACTATACATTTGGGTGATTTCATGGAAACGATCCTCCAAACCAAGTGCTCTGGCCTGTGGTTTTAAATTGGAGTACTGTCCGCCGGGAATTTCATGCTTAAATACTTCACCCGATCCCGCTTTTAAGCCCGATTCAAAAGGATAATAATATTCCCTAACCGTTTCCCAATAATTGGAATATTCATTTAAAGAATCGATGTTAATATCACTAGCACGCTCCTGGAATTTCAACATTTCCACTACCGAATTGAAATTGGGCTGCGAGGTTAAGCCCGAGAGACCGCCCAAGGCCACATCAACCACGTCAACACCAGCCTCAATAGCCTTTAAATAGGTAGCTGATTGAATGGATGAGGTATCGTGGGTATGCAGATGCACGGGGATATTCAATTCCGATTTTAGTGCCGAAATGAGTTCAAAAGCAGCATAAGGTTTCAATAAACCGGCCATATCTTTCACGCCTAAAATGTGGGCGCCAGCATTTTCGAGGTCTTTGGCTAGACTCACGTAATATTTTAAATCGTACTTTTTGTTGTCGGGATTTAAAATATCGTTGGTGTAACAAATAGAGCCTTCGGCCAAACCTTGCGTGCGGGTACGAACGTGTTCTATACAGGGGGCGAGCGATTTCATCCAGTTTAAGGAGTCGAAAATGCGGAATACATCAACGCCATTTTCCCAAGAATGTTCCACAAACTCACCAATCAAATTATCGGGATAGGCTTTGTAACCGACACCGTTAGAACCACGAATAAGCATTTGAAGTAGCAAATTGGGCATGGCTTTTCGTAATAAGCGTAAGCGTTCCCAAGGGTTTTCTTGAAGAAAACGCAAGCACACATCGAAGGTGGCACCGCCCCAAACTTCCATACTGAAAATGTCGGGATGGTTTTTGGCATAGCCTTCGGCTACCTTTAGCATATCGAAAGTTCGCATGCGGGTAGCCAACAAACTTTGGTGGGCATCGCGCATCGTGGTATCGGTAAAATGGACTTTCTTTTCATTTTTTAACCACTCGGAAAACTTGTCAGGACCTAATTTGGTCAAAAGGTTTTTTGTGCCTTCGGGATAATCAGAATAGGTGTCAAACTTGGGCGCTTTGGGCTTTACAAAAGTCTTGTTCGGATCCACTTTTTTAACATCCGGATTGCCATTCACAATAATATCGCCTAAATAAGTGATTAATTTTGTTGCACGGTTTCTTGGGGCTTTAAATTGGAATAAATCGGGGTTTTGCTTGATGAAATTAACCGTAACCTGACCTTGCCTAAAGGTGTTGTGCTTTAAAATGTTATCGAGGAAAGGCATGTTGGTTTTAACACCACGGATTCTAAATTCGGCCAGTGCCCGGCGTATTTTTCTGCTGGCACCGTCTAAAGTTCGGCCATGAGCCGTAACCTTTACCAACATAGAATCGAAAAACGGCGAAATTTTGGCGCCTTGGTAAATGCTTCCGGCATCAAGTCGAATTCCGAAACCCGATGCGCTGCGGTAGGCTAAAACCGTTCCGTAATTGGGTTTAAAATCGTTTTGAGGGTCTTCAGTGGTTACACGGCATTGTAGCGCATAACCGTTTATTTTTAAAGATTCTTGGTTGGCGATTTTTATTTGCTCATCGCTCAATTTATACCCGCCAGCGATAAAGAGTTGGGTTTTTACCAAATCGATATTGGTAATCACCTCGGTTACCGTGTGCTCCACTTGAATTCGAGGGTTCACCTCAATAAAATAGATGGAATCGTCGTCATCCACCAAAAACTCCACGGTACCAATATTGTTGTAATCAACAGCGGTACAAATTTTAATGGCGTAGTCGTAAAGGGCCTGTTTGGTTTCTTCTTTTAAACCGTATGATGGCGCAAATTCAATCACTTTTTGGTAGCGACGTTGTACCGAGCAATCGCGTTCAAAAAGATGAACGGTATTACCATGGCTATCGGCTACAATCTGTATTTCAATATGCTTTGGATTTTCAACAAATTTTTCGAGAAAAACGGTGTCGTCGCCAAAAGCATTTAGGGCTTCTCGTTTACTTTCGGTGTACGCCTTTTTCAATTCGTCAACATTCCTAATCACACGCATGCCGCGTCCGCCGCCACCAGAAGCCGCTTTCAGCATAATGGGGTAGCCTATTTTTTTTGCTTCAGCAATGGCCGTATCAACATCAACCAAATCTTTTTCGTTGCTTTTTATAATGGGAATGTTATTGGAAATAGCTACTTCTTTGGCTGTAATTTTATCGCCCAAAGCTTTTAAAACGGATACTTTCGGGCCGACAAAAACAATACCGTTGTCTTCACAGGCTTGTGCGAATTTTGCATTTTCAGAAAGAAATCCGTAGCCCGGATGAATGGCATCAACACTATTTTCAATGGCAATTTTTATAATCGCATTAATATCCAAATAAGGTTTTAGCGGCTCGTTATCTTCACCTATTTGATAGGACTCGTCGGCTTTGTAACGATGCAGAGAATAACGGTCTTCGTAGGTGTAAATGCCCACGGTTTTTATGTTGATTTCGGTGCAGGCTCTAAAAATTCTGATAGCAATTTCGCCGCGGTTGGCCACTAAAACTTTTTTTATTTTCATACGATGCGTGTTAGTTTGTCATTAAATATAGTGCTTAAAATACAAATTTCAACAGGTGTATGTCAACCATTTAAACTTAATTTAATATTCCACTTGACTATTTTGGTGGTAAACCCTTAGCTTTGCTGAAAACAAAATATTATGCGGGTATTAGCAATTGGAGATATTCATGGCGGACTTAAAGCTTTGGTTCAGCTTCTAAATAAATTGGAAATTAAGGATGGCGACACGCTTATTTTTATGGGCGACTATGTAGATGGTTGGAGCGAGTCGGCACAGGTGATTCAGTTTTTAATTGAACTTTCTGAGAAAATCAATTGTATCTTTATAAAAGGAAACCACGATGTGTGGTGCGAGGAATGGTTGCGAGACGGAAGCGTGGATATGACTTGGTACATCCATGGTGGAAAAGAAACCATGGAAAGCTATTCTGGTTTTTCAAAAGAGGATAAACAAAAGCATTTAGCTTTTTTTGAAAACCTAAAAATGTATCATTTGGATAATAAAAACCGCTTGTTTCTACACGCTGGTTTTACTTCGATGCATGGGGTTGAAAAAGAAGTGTTCCAAACCACATTGTATTTTGATAGAACGCTTTGGGAAATGGCCTTGACCATGGATAAAAGTATTGAAAGGGATTCTGAATTGTTTCCAAAACGACTGACCCATTACCACGAAATTTATATTGGCCACACGCCAACCACAAACTTTGGTGTTGAAAAACCCATGAATGCCACAAACGTATGGAACGTTGATACAGGCGCAGCTTTTAAAGGTAAATTAACAGCCATGGATGTCGAAACTAAAAGCTTTTGGCAAAGTGATAATTTGCCTTGTTTGTATCCCAACGAAAAGGGAAGAAACAAGGACTAGTTGTTTGTTGAAAGGTGACGTTTATAATGTTGGTAAAGCTGATTAGCATCAGCACCAAGCCATTTTTTGATGTAAATAGACCAATAGAGGTATTGCACTTTCCAGATGCTGTGCTTGCGGTACATTCTGGCTGAAGTTTTCAGTTTTTTATTGATGACGACAAACTGCTCCCTTTCATAAAGCGCGTTGATTAAAATGTTGTCTTCGTAAATCACGTAGCGCTCATCAAAACCGCCTATGTCATTAAACAGTGATTTAGTGATAAACTGACTTTGGTCGCCTCCGCGGCAAGCCCGCCAATTGAACTGCGTGAGCCAACTCGCCAATTGTAGCCACCAATGGTTGCTGTCGAATTGCATTCTAAAACATCCCGCTGGGTTGCCTTTTTTTATTTCATCAACTATAAATTGGTCGAAATATTTGGGCGGAAAAGAGTCGGCATGCAAAAAATAAAGGATGTCGCCTCGCGCGTGCTGTACGCCGTAATTCATTTGTTTGGCACGACCTTTTTCTGAATGTAAAAGCGTTAATCTAATTTTAGTGCCGTTATTTTCAATGAATGAACGGACAACTTTTTCTGTGCCGTCGGTACTGCCGCCATCTACAATTATAATTTCGAAATGGGTTTTGTTTTTTACGTTTTTAGCCAAATAATCTAATAATTGGCCAATATGGGCTGCTTCGTTTAAAACAGGAATAATGGTTGAAATGAGGTGCATATTGTAAATTTACTCATTTAAAGTCCAATTGTAGTCTTTGTATTTAATTTTTGCAGCTTTTGAAATAGTAGTTTCAGTGTATGGGCTTATAAATTCAATTAAAGAGCCGTTTTCTTCAAAATCCTTTTTAAACCATTTAAAGATTTTTGAAAGTTCCAAGTGCTCTTTAGAGATGACATTCTTTTCAGGGTCGTTTAAAAATGTTTTAGTCGCATGGGTGAATTGTTCATCCAAGCGGGAAGGAACAAAAGCTTCATTTTGTAGTTTCGGACAAGAGTGCGAGGCGCAAACAATAGCAAAATGGATGCGAGGTTCGCCCATTTTACGTAAAATGTCATGTTCAATATGGTTCAGTGAAAGTAACTTTCCGTTAATGGGAATAAATTTTTGGTCCCACGGATGTTTAAGGTCTTTAATGCTTTTTATGGGGTAATTGTCAATAATCAATTTGATGGTAAAGGCATTGTAAGCGTTAATCCAATAGGCTAAGGTTTCGTTTTTAGGCCACGATTCCGTAGGATGCGCTTTTGAAAATTCAGCTAAATATTGGTTTAAAACATTGGGGTTAGCTTTTATGGTACTGTAGTTTACGTTTCCACCTTCCGAAACATGGGCTTGTAAGAGTTCTGAAAATTTACTGTGGTCAAAATGTTGTGCTTGGGCAAATAACCCAAAAGAAATTGCAAAGCCAATCAGTAATCTTTTAATCATTGTTTTTTTGTGAATGGAAACAACTCTTGTTCCATAAATTTTTTTGGGAAATTATGGTCGCCTTCAAAGCCCAATTCAATGTCTTTTCCGCTATACGGCAAATAGTCGGTTTTAAAGAGGTAATCCCAAATACTCAAGGTTAGTCCGTAATTTACACCATACCTAACATGTTCGGGCAAAGCTTTAGCGTGGTGCCAAATGTGCATTTTCGGGTTGTTGAAAATGTATTTAAAAATGCCGTAATCCCAACCTAAATTAGCGTGGTTTAGATGGCCAATGGTAATGGCAAAAAAGTGGACTATTGCGACATCTTGCGCATCAAAACCGCCGATGAGGGCAATGGGAATATAAAGTGCCGATTTGTAAACCACGGGTTCCATCCAATGGTAGCGTAAATGTGCTGCAAAGCCCATTTGTTTCACCGAATGATGCACTTTATGAAATTCCCATAAGAAAGGCACGCGGTGTAAAAGGTGGTGGGTATTCCATTGAACAAAATCGGAAACTAAAAAGAAAATGAGCAACCCCAGCCATTTGGGTAGTGTATCCACATCAAAAAGTTGAACGTTGGAAATGCTCAATCCAAAAACACCTAAAATATCATTAAACATATGTTCGGCCGTGTTCGATAAGGCTATGAGGACAATAAGGTTCAGTAAAAAGAAATTGAAAAACATGTAAAAGGTATCGAGCCAAAAATCTTTTCTGAAAATGGCTTGGCTTTTTCGCCACGGAAAGATGATTTCCAACAGCCAAACGGCTAATGAAATGATAATTAACCCATAAAAATAATTGTCCCAATGGTTTGGGAAGAATATCTCGTTTTTTAGATAATTCCAGTATCCTTTGTAAGCGTTCAAAATAATTTCAATATACCTTTCCATAGTGCTCATTAGCCTTTTAAGGCTTTGTTTTTCACCAATGAAATCACTCCAAAAACGGGGCCAATGGCTAAAATGCTGAATATATAAATGGAGACATAGGATTCAAGAAAAACAGTGGTTAGTTGAATGCTCACTATGGTAATGCAATATCCCATGCAATTTACTATGGTAAGCGCGGTGCCTTTTTTATCGGGGGTTGCGTTTTGGGCGATTAACGTGGAAAGTAGGGGCGAGTCCATAATAACCACGATGCCCCAAAATAATAAGACAACAATAAGTAAAGTGTTTGATGCTGCTGAAAATATAAAAGGCGAAACCAAACAGCATAATCCTGAAACCGAAAGTGCTGCGATACTGATGTTTTTAGCACTGAACTTTTCAGATAAAACCCCTCCTAAAACACAGCCCAAACTGCCAATGCCTATTATAAAAAACGCCCAAAACGAAACGTCTAAGTCATTTTTGAATTGAGAGTTGTAAAACTTTAAAACCAACGGAACAAAAGCCCAAAAGGTATAAAGCTCCCACATGTGCCCAAAGTAACCAAAAGCTGCCGAACGGAATGGTTTGTTTCTAAAAATGGAAACAAAGGAAGTCAAATCAAGGGTTTTGCTAGGTAATCTATTTGGGCCATCGGGGACCAAAGTGAAGATTAAAGAGCCGCCAACAACTGATAGTGCAGAAGTACCTAAAATAACGGCGTACCAGATATTGGGATTTGTAAACTTACTTAATAGATGCGGAAATGCAGTGCCTAAAACGAGGGCGCCGACTAAAAAACTGAGCGATTTCCCGAGGCCTTTTTCAAAATAATCGGCTGCAATTTTCATCCCTACAGGGTAAATTCCTGCCAAGAAAAAGCCCGTTAAAAAGCGAAATATAATTAAGCTCGTTAAAGTGTTTTCAGGCCAACATATGCCCAAGTTGAAAAGTGCGCCAAGAATGGCCGAACCAAAAAATACTTTTGAGGGCGAAAACCTATCGGAAATAGTAAACACGGCAAATGTTAATGTGCCCACAATAAACCCAAACTGTATGGCCGAGGTTAAATGGCCTAAGGCGTTTTCGTTCAGGTTAAATTCTGAAATCATATTTTTTATCACACCATTGCTCGCGAACCAAAGTGAAGTGCAACAAAACTGAGCTAAAACAATTAAAGCTAATGTTTTTTTGGAGCTAGGCATGGTTTAAAGTTTAGCAACATCCACCACCATCATAATGGAAAGTAGATTCACTAATAAAAATATCGTCCCTATTTAATGCCGCTAAAGCACCCGCAGTTTTGTCGCACACCGCTAAGGGTTGGTTTTTTAATAAAACGTGTCCTTTTTTGTCGTCAAAATAATCGTCCGAGCCAAAATAGATGGCTGCTTTTCCGGTAAACACGCAGGGGCCATCTTCGGGCATGGGGTCTTTTATAGCTGCCACTTCAATGGATTCGATATAAATCAACTCGTCTGTTGGGTAGTTTTTCGGGTCGAGAATACGATAAGGCTTACGGGCACGGATTTCAATAGTGCCAAAACCTGCATCGGTAAGCATTGTTACGTAGTCGGCAATAGGTAAACTGCCACTTAGACACAGGGCACGTAGCCTTTCGTCGTTGCGAAGGGTTTCGTTCATGGGTTGTTCGCAAGTGGGGTCGCTCATTACCAATTTGCCATGTGGTTTTAAAACGCGGTACATTTCGGCAATGGCTTTTTTTAAGTCATCGGTTTTAAAAATATTGAATAGGCAGTTTTGAGCAGCCACGTCGATGCTGTTGTCTTCAACGGGAAGGTTGAGTGCATCGCCTTTTTTTAAATCGACAAACTCGCTTTTAAACCACGGATTAAGTTCTTCGGCCTCAACAAAATTCTTACGGGAAGCTTCCAGCATTTCATCAACTACATCAATGCCAACAACACCGTTTTTTGTTCGGTTGAAATAAGCGAACTGAAGCAATTCCATACCGCCACCCACACCTACATAAAGCATCTTAGGGTTATTCGATAAATCTCTGGCATGAACCGTTGAGCCGCAGCCATAGTTCATTTCTTGCATGATTTTCGGAATTTTTAATCCGGGCAATTCCCAAATAGGGTTGGTGGTACAGCACAGCCCAACGTCTGGGGTTAGTGCGGCTTCTTTGTAAACGTTGTGGGTGGTTTCTAGGTAGCTCATTTGTGTTGTGTTGGTCATTCGGCGTAGCCTGCACTGAGCGCAGTCGAAGTGTGGCAATCTTTTTAATAAATTCCTTCACTTGGTTCGGAATGACGCTAAGATGTTAAAGTGTTTCTATTAATGCTTTAAATAATGTTACCATTTGCGGCTCTGCTTTTTCTGCACTGGCAATAATGTCTTTTATGTCAACGGGTTTCAGGTTGTCTGGGTCGCATTCATCGGTTAAAACCGATACGGCTGCTACCCTTAAGTTTAAATGGTTGGCCACAATAATTTCTGGAACGGTACTCATACCCACGGCATCGGCACCAATGATTTTTAGCATGCGGTATTCAGCACGGGTTTCCAGTTGAGGCCCCACGACACTGGCGTACACGCCTTCGTGCAACGTGATGTTGTTGGCTTTGGCGATGTCTTTAAAAGTGGCATTGATTTTGGCATCGTAAGGCGCACTCATATCAGTAAAGCGCTCGCCCAAAAGGCTCACCCCTTTAAAGGCCAATGGCGAACTGCCCTGAAGATTAATATGGTCTTCAATAAGCATCAATTCACCTTTTTTGAAGTTGAGGTTTATGGCGCCAGCAGCATTGGATACCAAAAGTGTTTTAATGCCCAATTTTTCCATGATGCGAACGGGAAAGGTTACGTCCTGCAAGGTGTAGCCTTCGTAAAGATGAAAGCGGCCTTGCATCACCACTACTTTTTTTCCAGCTAAAACACCGTAAATGAGTTTGCCTTTATGAAATTCGACAGTGGCTGTTGGGAAATTGGGAATGTGGTTGTAGCTGACCTCTTTAATAATTTCTACCTCGTTGATGAGTTGCCCCAGACCGGTACCGAGAATGATTCCGATTTCGGGGCTTTTAAAGCCTCTATTTTGCAAGTAATCAACGGTTTCTTCTATAAACTTAATCATGGATTTGCTTGATTTTTTCTTGTAATGTGTTGTTGTTTTGATAAAATTTTGAAGCCACTAAATCTTCAAAAGTATCAATGTCGTTTAAGGTTTCTAAAGTAGTAAAACTTATGGTTTGTTGCTTTAATTCGGTTGTGGTTTCTGCTAAAAGTTGCGGTTGGCTCCATGGTTTGTTTTCAAAAATGCAGCGGTGCATGTTGCTGAGTCCAATCAGGTAATAGCCGCCATCTTCGGCAGGGCCAAAAACGGCATCTTGTTTCTTTAATTTATCGAAAGCTTGCTGGGTGTGTTTTTTAGAAATATCGGGTAAATCGGAACCAATGAGTACTATACGTTCATATCCTTCTGAAAAGCCCTTTTGAAAGGCATTGTACATGCGTTCGCCCAAATCTTTACCTTGTTGAATAGTTTTTAAAAATCCATTCCAATTGGAACTTTCAATGTGTTTTGAAAAATGAATTTGAATGTCGGCATCCAAATGTTTTACCGCTTTTTCAGTCACTTTAAGCAGTTCAGAATAAACGGTTAAAGCGGCTTCATCTCCAATGGTTCGTGCCAATCGAGTCTTCACTTTGCCAAGTTGGGTGTTTTTTACAAAAACAATAACTAATTCTTTGTTCATACTTCAAAATTAAGCTACCGAACCTTGGCAACTGCTTCCGGCGCCAGCAGTGCAACCGTAGCAGTGTTGTGAAATAACAATGTTACGGCCTTCCAAAATATCTTCATTGAAATCTGAAATGTGCTTCACCTTACTGTTTACGGGTAATTCCAACATTTGGTTAAAATCACAATCGTATAAATAGCCGTCCCAACTTACGGAAAGGGTGTTTGTGCACATCACGTTTTTTACCGCAGCCGGATTGTAAGCCTCAACCAAAGCGTACATATAATCTTCGTAGTTTTCAGAAGCAATCAAATAGTCCAAAAATCTGGAAATAGGCAGATTGGTGATAGCGAATAAATTATGGAATTGAATATTGAAATCTTCCAACAAAGCTTTCTTAAAATCTTTTTCCATCGAGGTCTGGTTGGCCGGCAAAAAAGCACCCGATGGATTGTATACCAAATCTAATCGCAAAGCACTATCGGGCATGCCGTAACCTACATCGTTCAGCATTTTTAAGGCTTCGATGGAGGCGTTGAAAACCCCATCGCCGCGCTGTTTGTCGGTTTTGCCACGAGTCCAGTGAGGCATCGAGCTCACTATGTGTACATTGTGTTTTTTAAAAAAATCGGGTAAATCGTAATATTTTTTATTGGCCCGGATAATGGTGAGGTTGGAGCGTACAATAAAATCTTTTATGCCGGCTTTTGAAGCTTCTTCAACAAACCATCTAAAATTGGGATTCATTTCTGGGGCACCGCCGGTTAGGTCTAAAGTATGTGCGCCCGTATTTTTTATAACTTCCAAGCACTGTTTCATGGTATGGCACGTCATGATTTCCTTGCGATCGGGTCCAGCATCAACGTGGCAATGGGTACAAACTTGGTTGCACATATAGCCCACGTTAATTTGAAGGATTTCCAGTTTTTTGGCTTTTAGCGGAAACTGGTTCGTCTCGGCAATTTTATTTTTAAAAGTAGGCAAATCGCCGTTTTGGAAAATGCCGTTCGATAGGATTTCCAACTGTTTGTTGCTTTTGGCTAAATCGCTGTTGCGCTTGTGTAGGGATTTGATCATATTTCAATTTACGACATACGATTTACATATCTAACTTATTCACTTTATTCATCATTTGCACACCGTGCACCAGCGATGCGCCACCTTTAATGGCCGCGCCAACGTGCAGGGCTTCCATCATTTCTTCTTTGGTAATGCCACGTTGCAGTCCGTCTTGCGTGTAAGCATCGATACAATAGGGGCATTGTTCGGTGTGCGCCACAGCAAGGGCGATTAATGATTTTTCGCGTTCGGTGAGTGCGCCTTCTTTAAAAACCGAGTTGTAATATTCGAAGAATTTTTCGCCCAACTCGGGACTCCACTCGCTAATTTTTCCGAATTTTTTTAAATCGGAAGGGTCGTAGTATGTTTTTTGCATGGGTTAGTTTTTTAGACTAAATATATAAATATGTAGACAATAGGTCGGCAGTTTTAGAAAGACTTAACAGAAACGGGTGGTTTTTTGCTATTTTGAATTTAGAAAGAAGGGAGCGGTTGAACTTGTTTTAAGTCTTATAGCTTTAGAAAACAACAGGTTGTCGGTTTTGTTTTATAACTTTTTTATGCTGCTGAATTCATAGAAATCTTAAAAGGCATAACTGTTGTCGTTTTTCGTTTTCAGAATACCGCTTACGGCGCCTTCTTTACCATGCGTGATAATGCGCTCCAGAATGAGTTCTTTGGTCTTGGCAGCTTCCATGGTTTTAAGTTCTTCCGTAAAATGGGCTATGCCTTTAATGGTTTGTCGCCAACAATCTCCCAAACGATGTCGTCTGTGGCACTTTCAATCAAAATTTTGGAATGACCTTGGGCAAAAGCAATGTTGATGTCTCTTAAGAATTCTTGCTTTGGGGAGTTGCCGCAACTTGCTATGGTGGTGATTTTGGTCATTTTTTGTTTTGGTTTAAAAAACTTTGCACATTCAATAATTCTTAAATTCTTATTCCCGAATCAAACTCCGCGAAATCACAATTTTCTGTATTTCAGAAGTGCCCTCATAAATCTGGGTGATTTTAGCGTCGCGCATCAGGCGTTCTACGTGGTATTCCTTAACAAAACCGTTGCCACCGTGTATTTGTACGGCCTCAACGGTGTGGTCCATCGCTACTTGCGAGGCATATAGTTTAGCCATGGCACTGCTTTTATCGTAGCTCTGGCCTTGGTCTTTATCCCACGCCGCTTTCATTACCAGCATTCGGGCAGCCTCAATATCGGTATACATATCGGCCAACTTAAACGCAATGGCTTGGTGGTTACAAATTTCTGTGCCAAAGGCTTTGCGTTGTTTCGAATATTTAAGGGCGAGTTCGTAAGCGCCGCCGGCAATACCCAAAGCCTGTGCCGCAATGCCAATGCGCCCGCCAGAAAGGGTTTTCATGGCAAACCGGAATCCCGAACCGTTGGGGCCAATGCGTTGCGTTTTCGGAATTTTTACATCATTAAACTGAAGTGTATGCGTGTCGCTTCCTCTGATGCCCAATTTATCTTCTTTCGGACCAATGTGAAACCCTTCGGTGCCTTTTTCAACAATAAAAGCGTTGATGCCGTGCGAGCCTTTGTCGCGGTCGGTTTGCGCAATCACGATATATACATCGGCGCGCCCGCCGTTGGTAATCCAGTTTTTGGTGCCATTAATGAGATAGTGGTCGCCTTGGTCGATAGCCGTGGTGCGTTGTGAAGTGGCATCGCTGCCCGCTTCAGGTTCACTTAAACAGAAAGCGCCCACAAATTCGCCAGTGGCCAGCTTAGTGAGGTATTTCTCTTTTTGCTCTTCGGTGCCATAGGCTTCCAAACCGTAGCATACCAACGAATTGTTTACCGAAACAATCACCGAGGCCGAAGCATCTACTTTTGATAGCTCTTCCATAATCAACACATATGAAATCGTGTCCATACCGCTGCCGCCGTATTTCGGGTCGACCATCACGCCCAGAAAACCCAAATCGCCCATTTTTTTGACTAATTCCTTTGGGAAATGCTGTTTTTCGTCGCGTTCAATAACGCCGGGCAGTAATTCGTTTTGGGCAAAATCGCGGGCGGCATCACGAATTAGTTTATGTTCTTCGGAAAGGTTGAAATTCATAATTGATAAAATTTTTGCGTTTTCACTGAAAATTATCTGTAAATATAACTTTTTGTTGTTAATTGTTCAATCGCTTTGTTATTTTTGTCGGGTATGGTAAATAATGAATATCACGTTGTAGGGGTGATGTCTGGCACCTCGTTGGATGGCATCGATTTGGTTGAGGTCAAATTTTATTTTGATGGGTTGTGGCGTTTTGAAATGCTGACTTCAGAAACGCTTCCGTACCCTGAAAAATGGCAGAAAACATTAGCGACGTTAGTGTCGTGCTCAATGGAAGAACTGTCTAAAATTGATGCCGATTACACCGGATATTTGGCGGGTGTTATTAAAACATTCATACAAAAACATAAAATAGAAAACCTTGACGCGGTGTGTTCGCACGGGCATACGGCATTGCATCAACCCGAAAAAAAACTCACACTTCAAATTGGGAATCTTCCTAATTTGGCGAAATTGTTGAACGAAACGGTGGTGTGCGATTTTAGGGTGCAGGATGTGGAGCTGGGCGGACAGGGCGCACCGTTGGTTCCTATTGGCGACCGATTGCTGTTTTCGGAATATGATTATTGTTTGAACTTGGGCGGTTTTGCAAATATTTCCACCGAAATTCATGACGAACGGATTGCTTACGATATTTGCCCCGTAAACATCGTGTTGAACCACTATGTTCGAAAATTAGGTTTTGAATATGACGACGGTGGAAAAATCGCTTCAACAGGAAACATAAATACTTCGCTTTTAAAAGATTTGAATAGGCTTCAGTTTTATGCTGAAAATCCACCGAAATCTTTGGGTTTGGAATTGGTGAAGAAAGAAATCCTCCCCGTAATTGATGGTTATAATTTAGAAATAAAAGATATTCTGAGAACGGTTGTAGAGCATATCGCCATTCAAATCACTTCAGAAATCACTTCAAAAAAAGAAGCCACCGTTTTAATTACCGGGGGCGGTGCTTACAATCAATATTTAATTGGCAGAATCCGTTCGCTTTCCAATCAAAATATAGTCATTCCCAAAAAGAAGTTGGTCGAATTTAAGGAAGCGCTCATTTTTGGGTTTCTGGGGGTGTTAAAACTTCGCAACGAAATCAATTGCCTAAAAAGCGTAACGGGAGCTTTTAAAAACCACAGTTCAGGTAAGATTTTTTGGCCTTAAAACTTTATGAAAATTTAATATCAATGGGGCTTTTTGTTTGTTATATTTGTTGCAATTTAATTTAAACTTTCTATAAAAATGAATCAATTGTAGCTGGGTTTTGCTAAACTTTTCAGGAAAACAAAACACATTATGCATAAAAAGATTCAAAAACATAGAAATGAAAGAATTACTAAAAAAGTACGAAAATAAGGCTCCCGAAATTGTTTTCAATTGGAAGGATCCTGAAACGGAAGCTGAAGGTTGGGCCGTGATTAATTCGTTACGAGGTGGTGCTGCCGGTGGCGGAACCCGCATGCGTGAAGGCCTCGATATGAACGAGGTGCTGTCGCTTGCCAAAACCATGGAAATTAAATTTACGGTTTCTGGTCCGCCTATAGGAGGAGCTAAATCGGGTATTAATTTCAATCCAAATGACCCTAGGAAAAAGGGTGTTTTGGAGCGTTGGTACGCGGCCGTGTCTCCATTGCTGAAAAGCTATTATGGTACGGGTGGCGATTTAAACGTTGATGAAACCCACGAGGTGATACCCATAACGGAAGAAAGTGGGGTTTGGCATCCGCAGGAAGGCGTGTTCAACGGACATTTTAAACCAACTGAAGCCGATAAAATAAATAGAATTGGGCAGTTACGCCAAGGGGTGATTAAGGTGATTGAAAATCCAGATTACTCGCCCAATGTGTCGAGGAAATATACCATAGCCGATATGATTACCGGTTTTGGTGTGGCCGAGGCGGTAAAGCAGTATTATCACATTTATGGCGGTTCTGTAATAGGAAAACGGGCCGTTGTACAGGGTTTTGGGAATGTGGGAGCGGCTGCAGCGTTTTATTTGTCTCAAATGGGAGCCAAGATTGTAGGGATAATCGATGCTGGTGGCGGATTGATAAATCAAGACGGTTTTTCGTTTGAAGAGATAAAGGATTTGTTTCTTGCCAAAAAAGGAAATACATTAGTCGCCGAAAATTTAATTCCGTTTACGGAAAGCAATAAAAGAATATGGTCGTTGCAAACCGAAATATTTGCGCCTTGTGCGGCATCACGATTAATAACTATCCATCAAATAAACAAAATGATTGATAGTGGTTTAGAGGTGATATCTTGCGGGGCTAATGTACCTTTTGCCGATAAGGAAATTTTCTTTGGCCCAATAATGGAACATACCGATTATAAAGTGAGTTTAATTCCCGATTTTATTTCAAACTGCGGTATGGCCAGGGTGTTTGCCTATTTTATGGAACGTAAAGTACAAATGACCGATGAGGCCATTTTTTATGATACTTCAAAACGAATTAAAGAAGCAATACAAAATATCTATAATAACAATAAATCAAAAACAGGAATGAGTGCTACAGCATATCAAATTGCACTTAACCAACTTATTTAAATTACAATTATGTTGAAATACTTTTTAGGAAATAGCCCCAGATGGTTTAAGTTAACCATGATCAGTTTTTTAATATTCAATGTGTTTTCCTTCTATGTGTTAGGAAAAACGGTAACGTCTTGGGTATTTATTGGTGAATTCATTTTTACTTTGGCCATGGCGTTAAAGTGCTACCCGTTGCAATCGGGAGGGTTGCTGGCCATTGAGGCTTTGGCTCTGGGCCTAACAACTCCGCACAATGCTTACCATGAAGTGGATCAAAACTTGGAGGTGATTTTACTGCTTGTTTTCATGGTGGCCGGTATTTATTTTATGAAACCACTGTTAATGTATATTTTCAGTAAGGTGTTCACTAAAATAAAATCGAAGTTAGTGCTCTCGCTGTTATTTGTTTTCTTATCGGCAGTTTTGTCGGCGTTCTTGGATGCGTTAACTGTAACGGCGGTTTTAATTAGTGTAGCCGTAGGGTTTTATGGGGTGTACCATAAAATACATTCCAGCGAAACGGCCGATTTCAATGAAAGCGGTATAAAGGATAAAAAGGAGCTTAGTGGCGAAACGCTGGAGCAATTCCGAAGTTTTTTACGTAGCTTGGTCATGCACGGTGTGGTTGGTACGGCGCTAGGAGGGGTTTGTACTTTGGTAGGTGAACCACAAAACTTATTGATAGGTGAACGTATGGGCTGGGACTTCATTCAGTTTTTCGTGAAAATGGCGCCTATTACCATTCCGGTGTTGTTTGCAGGTATGGCAACAACTGTTGTTTTAGAGTTGACAGGTGCTTTTGGTTTCGGAGCGAAACTACCTCCTGTAGTGGCTGGTATTATTGAAAACTATACCGAAGAACAAGACAGAATCCGTACAGATAAAGAAAAATATGCCTTAAAGGTGCAAGGCATTGCTGCTATTTTACTAATTGCTGGTTTAGCATTACACTTGGCACCGGTAGGTTTTATAGGATTGGCATTGATTATTTTCCAAACAGCTTTCATTGGGATTATTGACGAGCACCAGTTAGGTCATGCCTTCGAGGAAGCATTGCCATTTACAGGTCTTTTGGTGGTATTCTTTGTGATTGTGGCCATGATTCATGATCAGCATTTGTTCAGTCCGATTATACATTGGGCATTAGAGCAGAATCCAGCATCACAGCCAGGTTTGTTCTATTTGGCCAACGGTGTGCTTTCTGCAATTAGCGACAATGTATTTGTGGCAACGGTATATATTGGAGAGGTACAAGAGGCTTTTAAAAGTGGAGCTATTGATAGAGAGCATTTTGAAAAATTGGCCATAGCGATTAATACTGGTACTAATCTGCCTAGTGTGGCGACACCAAACGGACAGGCTGCATTTTTATTCTTGTTAACGTCAACTTTAGCGCCGCTTATTAATCTGTCCTATGGGAAAATGGTAAAAATGGCCTTGCCTTATACCATAGTTTTAGGAGGATTGGGATATATTATGGTAAAATTGGTATTAGTATAATTTACCCAGTAATTTTTCGTTACCTATATTAAAGAAAAAATAAACATGTTAATGCAAAATACACAGGAAGCGGCAGAACTGCCACTAGATGGTGAGTCTGTTGAAAAAACATTATCCATTATTGAATTGATTAGTAGTGGAGGTGTGGCCGGACAAGTTATAATAGCTGTTTTGTTTTTATTGCTTGTTAGTGCCATCTATATTTACTTTGAACGCATTTTTGCAATTAAGGCCGCATCGAACGTCGATGCCAATTTCATGAACCAAATAAAGGATCATGTAAGTAATGGCAAAATTGATTCTGCACAAATGCTTTGCGCGCAGGTAAATTCGCCAGTTTCACGCCTGATTGGGAAAGGTATTTCACGAATAGGAAAGCCCTTAGCCGATATCAACACCGCTATTGAAAATGCAGGCCGATTGGAAATTTATGGGCTCGAAAAAAACATCAGTATTCTGGCAACCATTTCAGGTGCGGCCCCCATGATTGGGTTTCTTGGTACGGTAATTGGTATGATTCTAGCCATATTCGAATTGGCCAATGCTGGAGGAACCATTCAAATGGATGTGTTGGCCAGCGGACTTTACACCGCTATGACCACTACGGTTGCGGGTTTAATTGTAGGTATTGTGGCTTATATGGCATACAACCATTTGGTTGTAAAGACCGATAAGGTGGTGTATAAAATGGAGGCCAACTCGTTAGAGTTTTTAGATCACCTAAACGAACCAACTTAATATGAATTTTAGAGGAAGAAATAAAGTTACGCCAGAATTTAATATGTCGTCCATGACGGATATTGTATTCTTGCTGCTTATCTTTTTTATGATTGCTTCTACTTTGGTAACTACCAATGCGATTGATATTTTGCTGCCAAAAGCTAGCGGAAAGACCGAAAACAAAAAATCGGTTGCCGTAAGTATCAAAAAAGATTTGACCTATTATATCGACCAAAAAAGGGTTGGTGAGAGTGTCCTTGAAAATGAATTGTTGGCGGCATTGTCTGCGGAAGAAAAACCCACCATTGTACTTCGCGCCGAAAAATCGGTGCCCGTTGAAAATGTGGTTAAGGTGATGGATATCGCGAACAGAAACAAGTTCAAAGTGATATTGGCCGTAAAACCGCAATAAACAGGTTTCTTTTCTTCTGAAAATGACCTTGTGACCATCGCAAAAACATAAACTCATGAAGTTTTTTAAAACCAAACACGAAAGAAACTCGGCTAAGTTAACCGCATTGATTACGGTTATTTTGGTATTGTTGCTGTTTGTGGTTGGTACAAAATATATGGATCCGCCAGAAGAATACGGTGTAGCCGTAAATTTTGGAAATTCAAATGTGGGCAGCGGCAATGTTCAGCCTTTAAAACCTGTAAAATCTGAACCGAGGGAAATTGAAGAGCCGCCACAACCCGATGTTTCCAAGGCAGAACCCGAACCTGCCAAAACTTCCGAAGTTAAAGAAGAGGTGCTTACAGCCGATAACGCTGAAGAAATAGCTATAAAAAAACAAAAAGAAGCTGAAGCTAAGGCAAAAGCCATTGCAGAAGCCAAAGCGAAGGCAGAAGCTGAAAGAATCGCGAAGGAAAAGCGCGAACAGGAAGAAAAAAAGAAAAAACTGGATGCGCTAATTGGCGGTGTAAGTAAATCTGAAGGCTCAGAAACTGGTAGTGAAGGTAATGATAATAAAGCAGGAGATAAAGGTCAATTAGATGGCGACCCGTATGCGCCCAGTTATTTTGGCGGACAAGGTTCAGGAAGTGGTGGCGTTGGCTACGGGCTCAATGGCCGTGGAAGGGCTTCTTTCCAAAGGCTTAAACAGGATTGCAATGAATCCGGAATGGTTATCGTAAAAATAATTGTTAACCAAAGTGGCAATGTTATTGAGGCAACCCCAGGGGTCAGAGGAACAACGAACACCGCCGAGTGTTTGCTCCAACCAGCTAAAAAAATCGCCCTATCTCACAAATGGCCGGCCGATCCTAACGCGCCTACGCGTCAAATCGGTTTCGTTAGTGTTAACTTCCAACTTAGCCAGTAATCATAAAATGACATATCAAAATACTTTGGACTGGATGTTTGCGCAACTTCCCATGTACCAGCGTCAGGGCAGTTCGGCATTCAAAAAAGATTTGTCCAACACTCATAAATTAGCTCAACACTTAAACTTCCCCGAAAGAGATTTCAAATCTATTCATGTGGCGGGTACCAATGGGAAAGGCTCCACAAGCCATATGTTGGCATCCGTTTTACAGGAATCAGGCTATAAGGTAGGTCTTTATACTTCGCCGCATTTAAAAGATTTTAGGGAGCGCATTAAAATTAACGGCAAGGAAGTAAGTGAAGACTTTGTTGTTGATTTTATCGAGCAGAATAAGTCTTTTTTTGAAGCTAATCATTTGTCGTTTTTCGAAATGACCGTGGGTATGGCCTTTAAATATTTTTCACAAGAAAAGGTTGATGTGGCCGTTGTGGAAGTGGGAATGGGCGGACGCCTAGACTCCACCAATATTATTACCCCTGAAGTGTCGGTGATAACGAACATCGGGTTGGACCACACTCAATTTTTGGGCACGACACTCCGGGAAATTGCTTTTGAAAAGGGCGGTATTATAAAACCCGATGTGCCAGTGGTTATCGGTGAAACGCAAGAGGAAACCGAACCTGTTTTTAAGGAATTGTCGGTAAAAAATAATTCTTCAATTACTTTCGCTGATCAACAGAATAACAAAGTGTATACTTCCGATTTGGTGGGAACCTATCAACAGAAAAATATAAAAACCGTTGTTGAGGCTTTAAAGGTATTGGTTGATAAAGGATTCGGTATTTCAGAAGAACATATTTCGGACGGATTGCTTAATGTAATAAAAAGCACAGGGCTTTTGGGGCGTTGGCAGGTTTTACAATCCAAACCCAAAGTAGTTTGCGATACGGGACACAATAGAGATGGCTTAAGTTTTGTAATGAACCAAATAAAAGCCGAAGATTATAAGCGCTTGCATATTGTTTTTGGGGTAGTAAATGACAAGGATTTGAATTCTATTACAGATTTATTACCCAAGGATGCAATATATTATTTCTGCAAACCAGATATTCCACGTGGGCTTGAAGCCGAAGTGCTAAAAGAACGGTTTATGCCATTTGGACTGATAGGTGAGGTCTACGGTTCTGTTAATGAGGCTTATAAAAAAGCTATGAAACAAGCGAACGACGACGATTTTATTTTTGCTGGTGGAAGTACATTTGTGGTTGCAGAAATAATTTGAAAATTTTTCAAAAAAAGTTTTTGCAGAATAAAAATCTAGTTTATATTTGCACACGCTAACAGCAAGGGCGCGTAGCTCAGTTGGTTCAGAGCACTTGGTTTACACCCAAGGGGTCAGGGGTTCGAATCCCTTCGCGCCCACTTTAAAATCCCAAAGTTTTTTACTTTGGGATTTTTTTTATGCTTAAATTTAGCTTGTCAATTGCGTTACTTTTTCTCAATCCTTCTGCTAAATGAACTTTAATAGTATTAAAAATACCTACAAAGAAATATTTAAATCTTATGATGCCCCATCATTAGAAGAACATATAAAAAAGATAGTTGAATTGGATGCTTTTTTACCGTATGGTTCAACTTTTTTTTGTGTTACAAACACCCAAGAATTGGCTTTTGAATATGTGAGTAAAAATTATTCTGCTTGCCTAGGCTTGGATAGTGCTACTTTACAGGCTAAAGGGATGCGCTATTTCTGGAGTAAGATTCACCCAGACGACTTGGAGGCGTGGCTAAAAGCACTGAATGATTTGATGGCGTTTACACTTAGCGAAATTGATTTGAATGACCGGGGGAAAATGAGCTACACTTGGAATTACCGATTTAAAAACAATTCGGATGAATATGTAAATATCATCCAAAATACCACGCCCTTGGAGTTTGATTTGAACGAAAAGCCCATTATTGGGTTGGCCCATTATACGGTGCTTTCGGGCGAATTGAAGTTGCCCATAACAGCATCTGCTAAGTTGCTAAACAGCAAAAATGAATACGAAACAGTGTATTATAGCAACCTTTCGCAAAAACTTCTGTCGGATGGAGTAAGTCATAGAGAGCGCGACATTATCCGGTTGTTGGCGTTGAATTATTCCAGTAAACAAATTGCTGAAAAACTTGGCATAAGCCCCAATACGGTTGATACGCACCGAAGAAATATTTTAAAGAAACTGAATATTTCATCTACGGGTGAATTGGTAGGCATGCTAAAATCCAACAAAACGTTTTTATTCTGATAAAAATACTCAAATTGAGTATTGCCCTCTTTTCAATATTTGTGCATCTTTGTTTTGCTATTAATTAATTCTTAGGAGAATATTTAAAAATGCCTTTAAAAGTAAAACTCACTTTTGTAGGCATTTTTTATATAATCATATAGAATACCTCTATATTGGAGATGTACAATAGGCTTTTAATACTATGTAATTTTCCTTTCTTCATACCATATATTAACGCCAACTAACATTTTATTTCCTTCCTCATAAAGAAATAATATGCTAGGGCAAAACAAACAATTGTTGCAGAAATTAATCCGCTAACCTGCGGCCACACCATTAAAAGGCTGTCTCGTATGGGCAGTGAGTTAGGGATGGCTCCGGCCATTTGTTCCATGCTCATGGGGCCAAGGCTTCGTACTTTGGGCATTAAAAGCGTGGTGGTAGCATCGTTATACAGTTGATTGGGGGCCATATGGAACAAGGCTTTAACCCAAGCGTGTTGCTGCTGCGAAAATAAGCTCGATTTTGGAATAATTACTTTGGATACCATATTGATGATGATGTTGTAAAATATAGTAAAGAACAACCAAAAACCTATGGATGCGATGGCCGCCGTGGCCGCCTGCTTAAAACGAACTGAAAATATAATCGACAAGCTAAACCAAAAGCCTACGTAAAATACACATAAAATAACATAGCTGAATATTCTTATAGATTCCTCAAATTCAATGGGTGCCCCGGTTATTAGCAAGCCCGAGCCCACCATGAGTAAAGCGAGTGTGGCAAATATGGCACTTAAAAGAATATTAACGCTTATAAATTTAGAGAGCAGTAGGTTGTCTCGGTAAACTGGTTGCGCCATAACCCTTATCAGGGTGCCGCTTTCTTGCTCGGAATTAATGGCATTAAAACCTAAACTGATACCCAAAAGAGGCCCTAAAAAACTTAAAAATACATGGAAGGGAGGTAAGCTGCCATCGGTAATGGTCAGTAGTTTTAAATATACCAGTAAATGGTCCGGATCTTTGGTGTTCGAAACAGCGGCATTTATATTGCTCATGGCCACATACATCGAGGCAAAAAAGGTAAGAGCGGTAATTAATAACAAAATAATAAATTGCCAGCTTCTAATATAATCGGCAATTTCCTTTTTTACCATTATCCAAAGAGGAATATTCTTACTTGAAAATTTCTTTAACGTAAAATAATTATTAGATCTTGCCATAATCTGCGCTATGCTTTTTGTTCTCAAAATATTTTTGGTATATATCTTCCAATCCATAGTTTTTTTGGTGCACTCCGGTAATACTGTAGTTTTTGTCAACCAGAAACTTCACGATTTGTGGGGTAAAATCCTTGTTGCAGTCCACCTGTATATTGTTGTTGTTTTTGGCTATATGTTTTGCCTTTACCAATTGGAGCAATGCTTGCTCGTCTCCATTTGTTTTAGGAAAGGCTTCTTTAAGGCTTATTTGAATTTGATGCGACGTTTGCGGGAATAGCTGCTCAGAAAGCTGCTCAATATGGCCTTGGGCCAGTAACTTTCCTTTTACAAAAATGCCCACCCGGTCGCATATTTTTTGAACTTGGTTTAAATGGTGAGACGAGAGCAGCACGGTTAGGCCTTGTTCGTAGCTTAGTTTTTTTATGAGCTTTAGGAAATCGTTAATGCCGCTTGGATCGATGCCCAGTGTAGGCTCGTCCATAATAATCACTTCGGGTTGCTTGATTAATACATCGGCCAGGCCCAAGCGTTGTTTCATGCCTCTGGAATAGGTGCCGGTTTTGGAGTTAAGGGCTTTCTCCAAACCTACTGTTTTCATCATTTCTATGGCCAAATTTTTTGCTTCAAACTTATTGAGCCCATTAAGCTGCCCTATGTATATTAAGTTTCCAAGCCCGGTCATATCGTCATAGAAGCCTACCCGGTCGGGCATGTAGCCTACCTTCCGTTTTATATCAATAGGGTTGGAAGTAGAGTTGTGTCCGCAAACCTTGGAGATTCCGGAGGTGGGCTCAATCAGGCCTAGCATCATCAGGATTGTGGTGGTTTTTCCGGCACCGTTTGGCCCCAGTAAACCAAAAACCTCACCTTTTTTTATGCTTAGGTCCAAGTGGTCTACCACGTTTATGCCCCCGTAGCGCTTGGTTAGCCCATTGAGTTCTATAATATGTGTTTCCATGGCGCGCTACCTTCTTCCGTATTTTCTAATTAAAATGTAAACTACAACTATGGCTATAATAATTATTACGGTGCCCAGCAGCCCCGATGTTAGAGAAGTAACAACCGATACCCTAAATACGGCTTGGTCTTTGGTGCTCGCATTTTTTGCTGTAAATGTGGCCATGTAATCGCCCGCAATGGTTTTGTCTGGTACGGTTACGGTGGCAGTAACCTGTTTGGTTTCGCCGGGAGAGAGACTTTCAATTTCAGAGGGACTGAAAACAACGCTCCATTTGGGCGGGGTTTTGCTGCTAAGGTCTATATCGGTAAGCTTTAAAGAGGCCGTGTTCTTAACCACCAATTGAATGTCCTTTTTCTCGCCTTCGGTAATCTTGTCGCTCAATCTGCCCGATGGAGTGGTAATTTCAAGGGCATAAGCACCGCTTACTACCGCTTCCAGATCTAAATTAAGTGATTCTTCTTCAGATTCCGCTGTTACCGGAATTTCGTATTTCTTCGGATTTGCCTGGTGCGAAGGATAGAATTCCAAATTAATGGTTTCTCTTTTTCCCGAGTCTACCTTAATGGAAGTTATTTGCTTTCCTTTCGCTTTAAAAACCGTCCTCCAGCCCTCAGGCAGCTTTGCGCTAAGTTCATAAATTTGGTCGGCAGAGGTGTTGTTTTGTAGCGTGCCGGTAAACCTGAACACTTGGTCTGCCGAAGATTCAATGTTAATTAAATCGGAAGAAAATGACGATTTGTTATCTGTACCACTTGATGCTCTGTTTTGGGCAACCAAGTTCGCAGATATTGCAAAAAGAAAAAATAAAAGTAAAGTGAATAATGAACGAAAACACTTTGAAACACTTAGTGTTGGTAAATAATTGAATAACATAACAAAACAAAATAATTATTATTAAAAAATGAAATTGATTAATCTATTAATTACAAAATGCTTTATATGCAGACTATTTTTTGGCGGTTGAAATTAATATTTTGAGAAAAAAATGAAAAAAAAAGTGTTCAATATTTGTGAAAATTTTAACAGTCTTGTTGGGTCATTTCGTCGAAATTAAAGGTTTTCTTGCATAATTGGTTTTTGAATGGTCTTACTTGGCCGTTGGTGTTATGGGGCATGCTGAACCCCTGAATTAGGATCTAGTTTTTCAGTGCGAATGTTCGAAAAAAGGGAAAAGCTAAACGGCCTAAATTTTAAAAAATGTTTAAGGCCCGCTCCAAAGCCATGCCGCGGGAGCCTTTTATCAAAAGCGTAGTATTCTCTATTTTCGATGTGTTGAAACCTGTTTCAAATTCAGAAAACGATTTATATTGCTTTGCTTTTTCAGAATTCACATTACAACCATAAAAATTCTCACCCACAAAGAAAATGGAATCAATATCCATTGAAACAGCTAAATCAGCAATGTTTTGGTGTTCTTGTTTGGCTTCGTTGCCCAATTCAAACATATCGCCCAAAATGGCTATTTTGTAACCTTCCTGTTTTTTAAAATTTTGCAATGCGGCGGTCATGCTGGTCGGGTTGGCATTATAAGCATCCAAAATAATTTTATTCGTGCCTTTTTCAATAATTTGAGATCGGTTATTGGATGGAATATAATTTTCAATCGCTTTTTTTATCAGTTGGTCTTCCACTTTAAAATAATGGCCAATGGCAATGGCAGCAGATATATTATTAAAATTGTAATCGCCAATGAGTTTGCTTGCTATATCCAAGTCGTTAAAAGTGGATTTTACAAAAGGTTGGGCGTTTTTGAATTCAATAGTGACGTCAGAAATGTCGTTTAAATGTCCAAAAGAAAATATCGAGGCCTTTTTGGTTTTTTCAACCTGTATGGTGTCATTGGCATTTACAAAAATGGTTTTGTGGTTCGCGATAAGATAATTATACATTTCACTCTTGCCTTTTATAACGCCATCAACGCCCCCAAAACCTTCTAAATGGGCTTTGCCGAAATTAGTGATGTAGCCATAGTCCGGTTGGGCAATGCTGCATAAAAACTCAATTTCTTTTTGATGATTGGCGCCCATTTCAACAATACCTATTTCAGTATCCTTGGTCATAGAAAGTAAGGTTAACGGAACGCCAATATGGTTGTTTAAATTACCTATGGTGGCCGTAGTCTTGAATTTTTGTGAAAGTACCGCGTTTATCAGTTCTTTGGTGGTGGTTTTGCCGTTACTTCCCGTCAAGGCAATAATAGGAATGTGCAAAAACGCTCTGTGGAATGAAGCCAATTGTTGTAGTGTTTCCAATACATTGTCGACTAAAATCGTTTTTTCTGAAGAAAGGAATTCTTCTTCATCAATGATAGCGTAAGCAGCGCCAAGTTCCAATGCTTTTTCTGCGTAACTGTTACCATTAAAGTTTTCGCCTTTTAGGGCAAAAAACATATCGTTGGGTTTTATTTTCCGTGTATCGGTATTGGCGGCGTTGCAGTTTAAAAATAGGCGGTGGATTGCTTTTATTTCCAATGATGATGCGGTTTTGTTTGTGGATTTAAATGTATAAAAAAAGTCCTGATACATCATCAGGACTTTTTGGTATATTTTTAAAAACTAGGTTTAGTTTTTCTTTTTGTTGGTCATTTTACTTTTTGAACCTAAACGAGACATCGCACATCTAAACCCGATATAATCGGTAGCCATATCTTGTGGGAAGTAGCGTCTTTGAGCTGGGTCTAACCAGTATTCTCTATCTTTCCAAGAGCCACCTTTGTAAACTCTAACTTCGTCGTTAATCAAAGATGTTCTGTTGTTGCTTTGGTCGTACTCTCTAACAATGTTTCCAAGCGAATCTCTTGTGATTCTGTGCTTTGGCGAGTTGTACATGCCCCTAGTTTCAGATGAAGCACCATCGGCACCTTCATCATCATTAAAACTTTGATAGCCTCGTGATGAACGCTTATCTCCATCTCTAAAGTTGATTTGATTGCTTCTGTCGAAATTAGTTCTTAAGTAGGTTTCGTTTTCATCGATAGCCACTTGCTTGATTTCTCCAGGTAAGTTTCTGGCAATTACTTTTCCGTTGGAAAGTGTGTCGTAAACAATATCGTCGGCAGTTACGACTTTAACTGTGCCATCTTCGTTTAAGGCGTTTTTGGTGTAAACGTTTCCGCGGTAGTAGTTGAAATCGTTAAACTCGTCATCAACAATTGGTCTGTAAACATCGGCAACCCACTCGGCTACGTTTCCAGCCATGTCGTATAAACCGTAATCGTTTGGTTCGTATGATTTCACAGCATTGGTAATGTCGGCACCATCGTCAGACCATCCAGCGATTCCGCCGTAATCACCTTTTCCTTGCTTGAAGTTGGCTAATTGGTCGCCACGGTATTTACGTGAACCATTACGGGTGTACTGTCCTTCCCATGGGTATTTTTTACGACCACGGTACAAGTTGTAGCTTCTTATTTCGCTTAATCCTAAAGCGGCGTATTCCCATTCGGTTTCGGTTGGGAGTCTGTATTTTGGTGGGATAACACCTGTTGAGCGTGTAGCATAAACACCAGATTCGTTACCGTCAGCATCCACTCGTATGTTTCTATTTCCTCGTTCTGGTCTTGTGATTTCTTCGTTACCTCCAAAAGCTTCGGTAGGTGCATTAATGTAAGTGTCGGTACTAAAAGTTTGATCGGCATCCACTTCTAAGTGTGAATCGCGTTTTAGATACCCTTCTAATTGAAGCGCTCTCTGAGCTACTTGATCAGATCTCCAATTCGCAAATTCTACAGCTTGAATCCAGCTAACTCCAACTACAGGATACTCACCATAGGCAGGGTGGCGCAAGTAGTTTTCTGTCATAACTTCGTTATATCCTAAACGATTTCTCCAAACTAAAGTGTCTGGTAAAGCACCTGTATATATGGCTTTGTACATATCTTCAGAAGGTGGGTAAACACGCTTAAGATAATCTAAGTACTCCACATACATCATGTTGGTAACTTCGGTTTCGTCCATATAAAAGGACTGTACGTGCTGTTGGGTGGGGCTGTTGTTCCAATCGTGCATAACGTCGTCCTGTACACGACCTTTGGTAAATGTTCCACCTTCAATAAATACCAGTCCTGGTGAAGTTTCCTGTTCTTTGAAGTCTGTGTTATATTGAAAACCGCCTTCCCTTTTATTGATATCCCATCCGGTTGCTCTGGAAGTGTTTTTGGAGCTCGATGATTTTTTACAACCAGTTGCAGTAACTGTTAGCGCAACAACTAACAGAAATTTTAACGCTACTACTTTTTTCATATCCATACTTTTAAGTAAGCTAATATTGTTTTGGTGGTGCAATATAATAATTAAAGCCAATAACGCAAGCTATTTTTTGCATTTTAACCAAAAAAATGTGTATTTCACCCTGTTTTTTAAACCTTACGTCGATGTTTTTGTCGTTTTCCGACAGTGTTTTGTGTTGTATTAACGCTCGTATTACAAATTTATTATTGTATTTTTGGTCTAGTTTACCAAATTGTTGGTTTTTTGATAATAACAGGGCTTTATTGGCGTTAATTTAGCAATGAAAAAGAAAATACTACTTACGCTGTTGTTGGTTCCGATTGTAACCTTTGCGCAACAGAAAAATTATAAAATAACTTGGAAAGGGGCGCAAAGTCTCTCTGTAGGAGAGGTTATTGTTGAGGTGCCCGCTTTTGATGGGGCTAATTTCGTTTTCGATTTTAACGACGGATTGCAGTTTGTCGATCAATGGAATGAAAAAACAACGGTTGACGAAAATTCGGTAAGCCTAACCAATGTGTCGTATCAACCCATTTCAAAGAGTGAACTGAAGGATGTAGAGGTTGCCACAATTCCAAGTACTTTAAAATATAGTCTGAAAAATTCAAAAGCACGAGATAAAAATCACATTTTGTTTCGTTTAACGCCTATTGTTAAAGATGAAAACGGACAGTTTAAAAAAGTGCTGTCTTTTCAATTAAATTATAAAACAGGTAGAAGCAGTAGTGTGCAAAACCGCAGATTGGCGAGTAAGTCTTCGGCTGTAGCCTCCATTTCAAATTCGGTGTTGAATTCGGGCGAATGGTATCGGTTTTACATCGATACCACGGGTGTTTTCAGATTGTCAAAAAGCTTTTTACAGCGTTTAGGGGTAAATGTGAATAGTGTGGATCCGCGTAATATAAAGTTGTTTGGGCATGGCGGCCGTATGGCGCCCCATTCTAATGCCGTTTCTTATCCGTTTGATGTGCCCGAAAATGCGATTAAATTTATTGGCGAGGAAGATGGCGTTTTTAACGATAGCGATTATATTTTATTTTATGGAGAAGGCCCAAAAGGCTATAACAGCGATAGCCGAACACACATAAATTGCTATACCGATAAGACCTATTATTATATCAATGTTGGGGCGGGAAATGGAAAGCGTATTCAGGCATTGGCCCAACCTACGGCCGCGGCAGATATGGTAATCGATACTTTTGAAGATTATCAATTTCATGAGATTGATGAATATAATTTGGTGTCGTTGGGCAGGCGTTGGTTTGGCGACCGCTTTGATGTAGAAAGTAAAAAAGCCTTCGAGTTTGATTTTCCAGATTTGGTTACCGATGAATCCATAAGATTGAGCGTGGTTGCTGCAGCCACGGGAAGTGTAGGTAGTGCCATGAACGTTAGGGTCAATGGGAACAACCAAGTAGCATTATCGTTTTCGGGAGTGAGTAGTCCGACGTATGCAAGTGGAGCAACTTTCAGCGGTAATATTAATGTCACTTCACCAAGCGTTTCTGTGGAGTTGGAATTTGATAACCGTGGCAACCCGAGTACGTTGGGGTATTTAGATTATATTTCGGTTGAAGGCACGAGGCGTTTAAATTTCAATGGCAAGCAATTTAAGTTTAAAAACAGTGCAGTGGCATCGGCTTCGGGTGTTGCCCAGTACAATGTTACCAATGCGGATAATCTTTCAGAAATTTGGGATATTACCGATATTTACAATGTCACGAATTTTGTGAATACCGACAACAGTTCTTCCTTAAGTTTTAAATCCGCAATGGGAAGTTTAAAAACTTATGTGGCTGTATCGCCGTCTGATTATTTTACCCCACAATTCGATAGGACTACCACGGTGCCAAATCAAAATATTAAAGGTACGGTATTTCAGAATAGTGAAGGTCAATTTCAGGATGTCGATTATTTAATTGTCGCTCCCGACAATATGCTGAACCACGCCGAACGTTTGGCGCAAATTAATAGAAACCAATACGGTTTAAACGTAAAGGTGTTTAGCCTTACCGAAATCTACAACGAGTTTAGTTCTGGAAATCCCGATATTGCTGCCATTCGAAACATGGTGAAATATGTTTACGATAATGCCAGTTCGCCAGAAAACAGAGTGAAATATTTGTGTTTGGTTGGCGATGCTTCTTTTGACTATAAAGACCGAATTCCAAACAACACCAACGTGGTGCCTTCGTGGTATTCTTATAATAGCTTCAGTTTGGCAAGCTCGTTTGTTTCGGATGATTTTTATGGGATGATGGACAACAATGAAGGTATGATGGGCACTTCCGAAGGATTAGATATCGCGGTAGGCAGAATATTGGCCGATACGCCGCAGCGCGCCAAAACCATGGTGGACAAAATAGAATCGTACTACACTAAAGAAGCTTTAGGAAGCTGGCGGAATAATTTTGTGGTGATATCAGACGACGTAGACCAAGATTGGGAAGGCTTGCTTCAGGAAACTACCGACGAAATAGGGAATCTGGTTACCGAATCCAAGCCTTTTATGAATGTGGTTAAAATACATTCCGATGCGTTTAAACAGGAGTTTTCGGCAGGAGGAGAACGGTATCCGGCAGTAACCACCGAAATCGCAAATGCCGTTGATAACGGGGCTTTGGTCGTTAATTACTTTGGTCACGGAGGTGAAGACGGGTTGGCAGAAGAACGTATTTTGCTCAAGCCCGATATCGAAGGGTTTCGCAATTTTGGTAAATTAAACTGTTTTGTTACCGTAACTTGCGAGTTTACTAGGTTCGACAATCCTTTTAGGGAAACGGCCGGTGAATTTACATATTGGAACGAAAGAGCGGGAGCTATTGGTTTGATTACTACCACGCGACAAATTTTTGTGAGTTTTGCCATTAATTTTAATAGCATTTTGGGGCAATATTTGTTTTCGTATAGTGATAATGATAATTACGGCGATTATGAATATCCTTCGATGGCCGAAGCATTAAGGTTGGCCAAAAGCGATTCGGCTGTTTCGGGGTCCAGCCAAAAACGTTTGATTTTTTTTATTGGCGATCCGGCTATGAAATTGGCGTTTCCGCAACCTAATATTAGGTTAACTCAAATAAACGATGTGCCCATCGTGCAAGCTACCGATACTTTAAAGGCTTTGGGTTATGTTAAACTGGCTGGCGAAGTAACCGATCTGTCAGGCAATTTGCTTTCCGACTACAACGGTACGCTTTCAACCACCATTTACGATAAAGATATTGAACGCCAAACTTTGGCAAATGATGGCACTAGATTGAATGGTGAATTGGTGAAACTGGATTTTAAAACCCTTGGCGAAATTATTTTTAGAGGGCAGGCTTCGGTAAAAAACGGACAGTTTGAGTTCGATTTTGTGGTGCCAAAGGATATTGGTATTCCTGTTGGTTTTGGTAAGGTGAGCTTTTATGTGAAAGATCAGGAATTGACGCAAGACCGGTCGGGTGCGAGTGTTAACACGGTTAAAATTGGCGGACTCAATGAAAATGCTGCAGAAGATAATATTGGGCCGGTCATTACACTTTATATGAACGATGAAAGTTTCGTTTCGGGGGGTATTACCAACGAGTCGCCCACCTTATTGGCCAAACTGGAAGATGCTAACGGTATAAATACGGCCAGTGGTATTGGTCACGATATTGTAGCTATTTTAGATGGCGATGAAACCAATCCTATAATTTTAAATGATTATTATCAAACCGAGGTAGATGATTATACTAAGGGCGTTGTAAATTTCCCTATGCGCGATTTAGAACCTGGCTTGCACACCTTAACCCTTAAGGCGTGGGATGTTTACAATAATTCGGCAACTTCCGAAATTCAATTTATTGTATTCGATAAAGATGAGGATTTGGTAATTAATAATGTGCTAAACTACCCTAATCCGTTTGTTAATTACACAGAATTTTGGTTCAATCACAATAGTTCAGAGCCTTTAGACGTTTCTATACAGATATTCACCGTTTCCGGGAAATTGGTGAGAACCCTAAACGGGCAAACCTCGGGAGGGGCCATAACCAATAGCTCATTGTCTCGCGATTTAGTTTGGGACGGCCGAGACGATTTTGGCGATAAAATAGGAAAAGGCGTTTATGTGTATAAATTGAGGGTACGCTCGAATGTGCTGAACAAAACGGTCGAAAAAATTGAAAAACTTGTAATACTCTAAAAAAAATTATATTTGCTAACTAAAAATGAATTCATGAAGAATAGATTATTGCTATTATTAGCATTTGCTTTTGCCTTAAAAACCAATGCCCAAGAAACTACCGTGATTATACCTAACGAAAACGATTCGAGGGTAATTACAACAGGTGTTCCGTTTGTGCTCATTGCACCAGATGCGCGTGCCGCAGGTATGGGTGACATGGGGGTGGCTACCAGTGTAGATGCCTTTTCTCAACAATGGAACTCATCAAAATATGCTTTTTCAGAAACCAAATCGGGAATCGGGGTAAGTTACACGCCGTACTTGAGTAAATTGGTGAATGATATTTTCTTAGGAAACCTAACTTATTTCAACCGTTTGGATGAACGGAGTGCCTTCGGGGTGAGCTTGAAATATTTTTCTTTGGGGGATATAGAATTTGTTCCAGATGAATTTTCAGAGCCGCTTATTCAGCGTCCCAACGAATTAACTATTGATGCATCTTATGCTTTGCGTTTGTCCGATCAATTCGCGATGTCGGTAGCTATGCGCTATTTGCGTTCCGATTTAAGATTAAATGGTGTTGATGGCGATGCAACGGCAGCCAATACTTTTGGAGTTGATATTTCTGGGTATTACCAAAGTGAAGAGCAGGCCTATTCTGATTTTAACGGAAGGTGGCGTGGTGGTTTTGCCATTCAAAATGTGGGGCCAAAATTTAAATATGATGAAGGAGGAACAGAAAACTTTCAGCCAACCAACTTACGCTTAGGGGGTGGCTTCGATTTTATTTTCGACGATTACAATAAAGTGTCGGTAACGGCCGAAGTGGCTAAATTGTTAGTGCCAACACCGCCTAAATTAGGAACGGAAATTGTTTTTGAAGACCAAAACGGAAATGGTACTTACGAAGAGGATGAAGACAATTTAATCCGGGAAACCGAAAACGTTATTTACGAAGGGCAGTCGCAAGATGTTAGCTTTTTGTCAGGAATATTCCAGTCTTTCGGTGACGCACCGGGCGGATTCAGTGAAGAGTTAAAAGAGTTTACTTGGGCTTTGGGTGCCGAGTATACCTATCAAGATTCTTTCGCCTTCCGTGGTGGTTATTTCAACGAAAGCGAAGAAAAAGGAGCCAGAAAGTTTTTGGCATTGGGTGCCGGGTTTAAGGCCAACGTGGTAAATATCGATTTGTCGTATTTGTTCTCCGCATCAAAAGTACAAAGTCCATTAGAAGGAACATTGCGATTTTCGTTAACCTTCAATATTGGCGCTGGAGAGTATTACGAATACTAGATGCTATCATCATCCTGAGCGAAGTCGAAGGGTTGTTTCAGTATCTCAATATGAACAGTTAGATAAAAAAAACTATTGCTTGGGCGATAGTTTTTTTGTTTAACAGAGTTTGTTATTTTTACTGAACACACGTCTATATGAAAGAAATAAAAATAGAAACAAAATTAAGACTTTTTGAAGGTTTGGGAGAACTCCCGATCGATGCTTTTAATTTGATGCAAAGCGCCATAAACGCTAGAACAAAGGCTTATGCGCCCTATTCCAATTTTAGCGTTGGTGCGGCCATCCTTTTGGATAACGGTGCAGTGGTCACCGGAAGCAATCAAGAAAACGCGTCTTACCCCTCAGGGCTATGTGCCGAGCGCACGGCAATTTACGCGGCCGGAGCACAGTACCCCGATGCGAAAATGTTGAAAATGGCTATTTGTGCAGGTTCAAAAACCAATATAACTCAAACGCCGATACCGCCGTGCGGGGCGTGTAGGCAGGCCATTTCAGAATATGAAATAAAACAAAGTACACCTATCGAAATTTATTTCATGGGGGAAACAGGTCAGGTTGCCCAATCCCTTTCCATAAAAAATTTGTTGCCTTTTATGTTCGATAAGTCTGTGCTTTAGGCTGTTTTACGTAGTTTTAAGTTTGCTTAATCGATTGAAGTTTTGAATAAATCTACAATTGCTTAAAAATTATTGTTAAATATTTAAAGAAGAAAGACAGAAGTAAAATATTTATATTTTTTTTACTTTAATGAAATTGGGTTTTTCCAATACGGCACAATGTGTTACTTTTGTATTTCGCTTATAAAAAATTATAAAAGTATTCCATGCAAAAAATCACAAAAGAGGTTTACCTCAAATGGTATGAAGACATGTTATTCTGGAGAAAGTTTGAAGACAAACTAGCTGCAGTATATATTCAACAAAAAGTAAGAGGATTTCTTCACTTGTACAATGGTCAGGAAGCAGTATTGGCAGGAGCCTTACACGCCATGGATTTGACCAAAGATAAAATGATAACCGCCTATCGTAACCACGTTCAGCCAATAGGTATGGGTGTGGACCCAAAACGCGTTATGGCCGAATTGTATGGAAAAGGCACAGGGACTTCTCAAGGTTTGGGTGGTTCTATGCATATCTTTTCAAAAGAGCACCGTTTTTATGGCGGTCATGGTATTGTTGGTGGGCAAATTCCTTTAGGAGCGGGTATTGCTTTTGGTGATAAGTACCACGGTAGCGATGCAGTTACTTTATGTTGTTTTGGTGATGGTGCAGCCCGTCAAGGGTCGCTTCACGAGGCATTCAACTTAGCTATGCTTTGGAAGTTGCCAGTAGTATTTGTTTGTGAAAACAACGGATACGCCATGGGAACTTCAGTAGAAAGAACAGCCAACCATACCGAAATTTGGAAATTAGGTTTAGGCTACGATATGCCATGTGGACCAGTGGATGGAATGAACCCAGTAAAAGTGGCCGAAGCATTCGATGAAGCCATTCAAAGAGGTCGTCGTGGTGATGGCCCAACATTCTTAGAGCTTAAAACATACCGATATAGAGGACACTCTATGAGTGATGCCCAGCACTACAGAACAAAAGAAGAAGTAGAAGAGTACAAGAAAATTGATCCAATAACGCAAGTAAAGGACATCATTGTTGAGAAGAAGTATGCTTCTGAAGATGAAATAAAAGAAATAGATAAGCAAGTAAAGGCACGCGTTTCTGAATGCGAAAAATTCGCAGAAGAATCACCTTGGCCAGAAAAAAGCGTGATGTACGATGCCGTTTACGAACAAGAGGATTATCCATTTATTCAACACAAAATATAAGCTATGGCAATAGTAGTAAATATGCCGCGTTTAAGCGATACCATGGAAGAAGGTACCGTTGCGGCTTGGTTAAAAAAAGTAGGAGATAAAGTAGAGGAAGGCGATATTTTAGCTGAAATTGAAACCGATAAAGCCACTATGGAGTTTGAGTCTTTTAACGAAGGGACGCTGCTTCATATTGGGGTTCAAGAAGGCGAAACCACAAAAGTAGATGAGCTTTTAGCCATTATCGGGGAAGAAGGTGAAGATATTTCTGGCTTGTTGAATGGTGGTACTGCTTCCGCGGAAGAAAAAGAAGAAACGGTTGAAGAGGCTTCAAGTGAAGCAGAGGGTTCTCAAGAAAGTGAAGCACCTGCTCAAGAACTTCCAGAGGGTGTTATTGTGGTTACCATGCCTCGATTAAGCGATACTATGGAAGAAGGAACGGTGGCCACTTGGTTGAAAAAAGTAGGTGACAAAGTAGAGGAAGGTGATATTTTGGCTGAAATCGAAACCGATAAAGCGACTATGGAATTCGAATCGTTCCAATCGGGTACTTTATTGGAGATTGGGTTGCAGGAAGGCGAATCGGCAAAAGTAGATTCTTTATTGGCAATCATCGGCCCAGAAGGAACCGATGTTTCTGGTGTAGCTGCTAATTTTTCTGCTGGACCTGCTAAGAAGGAAGATGCTCCAAAACAAGAAGCACCCAAAAAAGAAGCGCCGAAAGCGTCAGCTTCTAAATCTGAATCAAAATCCAGTGCGCCAAAACCAACGCCTGTTACAGAAAACGGACGCGTGTTTGTGTCGCCATTAGCGAAAAAACTAGCCGATGAAAAAGGCATCAACTTAACAAAAGTACAAGGCTCTGGTGAAAATGGACGTATTGTTAAGCGCGATATAGAAAATTATGAACCAGCTGCAGCTGCTGCCGAAAGCGCTGCTCCAGTTACAGGCTTTGCTGTTGCGGGCGAAGAGAAAACTGAAGAGGTTAAAAATTCTTCTATGCGTAAAGCGATTGCTAAATCATTGGGTAATTCTAAATTCAGTGCGCCACATTTCTACTTAAATATTGAAGTAGACATGGATAACGCTATTGCTTCACGTAAAACAATCAACGAGATTCCAGATACCAAAGTATCTTTTAACGATATGGTGGTTAAGGCTTGTGCAATGGCATTGGCAAAGCACCCTCAAGTAAATACTACTTGGAGTGATAATGTAACTAAATTCCACAGTCATATTCATGTAGGAGTTGCTGTTGCGGTAGACGACGGATTGGTGGTGCCGGTAATTAAGCATACCAACGCATTGAGCTTAACCCAAATCGGTTCTGCTGTGCGCGATTTAGCGGGTAAAGCTAGAAACAAGAAAATAAAGCCAGACGAAATGACGGGCAGTACCTTTACAGTTTCTAATTTAGGAATGTTCGGTATTGAAAGTTTTACATCAATTATTAATCAACCAAACTCAGCGATTTTATCGGTTGGGGCTATTGTTCAGAAACCAGTGGTTAAAAACGGACAAATTGTGGTTGGTAATACGATGATGTTGACTTTAGCTTGCGATCACCGTACTGTTGACGGTGCCGTAGGTGCACAGTTCTTACAAACCTTAAAAACATTTATTGAGAATCCTGTAACTATGATTGCATAGTTGTAAATCCACTCAACTAACAATACAAAAACCTGTTTCATTCATTTGATGCAGGTTTTTTTTATCTTTAGTTTTTAAAATTTCAGCATGAACAAATTCTTAGTTTTTTTAAGCGGTTTAACGTTATTGGGTTGTGGCTCACAGCAGAGGATTGCCGAAGGAAATACTGCGGAAACCAGTATTGAAAAGTCAATTGTTAAGTTACCGAAAACCGATATGAAATCGGCTTTGGAATATTTAGCTTCCGATGCATTAAAAGGCAGGCAAACAGGATCGGTAGGGTTAGAGTCGGCGGCACAATTTATCGAAAGGGTTTTCAAAAAACATGAGGTTCAGCCTTATTTTGAAACGTATCGCGACAGCTTTAAAGTAAAGACGTTAGATGGTTATAATATTGTGGGATATCTTGAAGGCCATGATTCAGAACTGAAAAATGAATTCGTTGTTCTCGGTGCCCATTACGACCATATAGGCATTGTGGAAGCCGTTGATGGTGATAATATTGCCAATGGAGCCAACGACGACGCTTCGGGAACAGTAGCGGTTTTAGAGTGGGCAAAATACTTCGCCAAAACCAAAACCAATAAACGCAGTATATTATTTACGCTTTATGATGCCGAAGAAATGGGGTTAAAAGGTTCGGAACATTTAGCCGAAAGACTTAAAACAGAAAATTTGGATTTGTACACCATGATTAACTTTGAAATGGTGGGAGTGCCCCGAGCTGAGAGTAAAACTTTAGCTTATATAACGGGTTTTGAACTGACCAATATGGCTGAAAAGCTAAATGAATATGCACAGGATAAGGTTGTTGGCTTTTTGCCACAAGCCAAGCAGTATAATTTGTTTAAGCGCTCTGATAACTATCCGTTTTACAACGCTTTTAAAATTCCAGCACAAGCCATTTCAACCTTCGATTTTACCAATTTTGAATATTACCACCACGTTGATGACGAAGCCGATAAAATGGATTTAGTCCACATGCAAAACTTTATAAACAAAATGATACCGGCGTTAGAAGGCATGATTAACGCGCCAACCAAAGAAATAAAATTGAGCAATGAGTAAAAACATCATTATAACAGGAACAAGCAGAGGGATTGGTTTTGAATTGGTAAAATTATTTTCAAATGCTGGGCATCAGGTGTTGGCGCTTTCTAGAAACGATAAGTCCATTCTTGATTTGGGATTGAAAAACACTACTTGTTTTTCCTTCGATTTGACAGATGAAGATGCCTATGCAAAAGTTGAAAATTTCATAAATGAAAATTGGCAACAAGTTGATGTTCTGATAAACAATGCCGGCATGCTGTTAAATAAACCGTTTTCAGAAATATGCATGCAAGATTTCGAGGCGGTTTACAAAACCAACGTTTATGGTGTTGCCGAATTAACCAGAGTGACATTGCCTTTTATGAAAGAAGAAAGCCATGTGGTAACCATTAGTTCCATGGGAGGCGTTCAAGGCAGTATGAAGTTTCCGGGCTTGGCCGCCTACAGTTCCAGTAAGGCCGCCGTAATTACTTTAACCGAATTACTCGCGGAAGAATATAAAGAATCAGGAATATCATTTAATGTGTTGGCTTTAGGTGCAGTACAGACCGAAATGCTCGAGGAAGCTTTTCCGGGTTACCAAGCGCCAACCACCGCACAGGAAATGGCAGAGTATATTTTTAATTTCTCACTAACAGGACAAAAATATTACAACGGTAAATTGTTGCAGGTTTCTAATTCTACGCCTTAGCAAGTTAATTTTTTCTTTTTTGATATTTATCATGCAAGCCTTCCCCATTTAAAATTTTACCGGTACATTTTTCAATTCGGGAAATTCGGGTTTTAGATTGTTTTGGGGCAGAAAAGTAAAGAATGTACCCGCGTTGTCGTCCGGGAGTCAAGGCTTCGAAGGCGGATTTTAAAGTGGGGTCTTCTTCAAATTTTTGTTCCAATTCTTCGGGGAGCGGTTCGGGAGACTTTTTAAATTTAATTTTCAACCCTGCTTTTTCGGCTTCGATGGCTTCAAAAATGTAAGCTTTGATATCGCTTTCCAGAGATTTGATTTTATCGGTGTCGGTAAATTTAATCAACCGAACGGCTTGCGAGTTTTCGCCTGGCCTTTCTAAAATGTTTTTGGAATCGTTCAGCAAAGTGCCTTTAAAAAAACTGATGGCACTATGGTTTTTAAAAGCACAAAGCATCAATACATTTTTTTCATTGTAAGTGTAGGTGGGCATGCCCCATTTGCTTTCTTCGGTGAGTCCGCATTGTAAAACCAGTTTTCTCAACAGTTCCAATTCCGTAATCCATGTGTGTACTTTGCAGTCTGGGGTGCCGCCGAGAGAGCATCTTCCGCAGCCTGCTTCAAAATATTGCTCTACCGTTCGGGTCATTTCCATGGGTTCAGTTTTTGTTTGCTTTAAACGAATTTCAGCATTTTTTACAACAATATCAAATTTGTGTTTGAAGGTAAGCATTATTCGAAAGGGGTTTTCACGATGAAAATTATTTTTCTTGGGAAGACGTCAATCACATTACAGAATTTTGCGGCGGTAGTTTCAGGACCAATTAAAATAAAGTATTTGTTAAGGCGCATTCTATTGTAGTGGGTTTAAGAAAATTCTTTTTATTTTAGCAGTAATGCAAGAACGACTTCAAAATTACATTCCGCCAAAAGCATTGCCCAGAATTTTAGGTTTATTGGAGCATGAACATTTAACGGTTAAAATTAAGAAAGAACGCAAAACCAGGCATGGCGATTATATGCGTTTGCCCAATGGGAAGCACCAAATAACCATAAATTCAAACCTTAACCCATATCGTTTTTTAATCACTTTAGTGCATGAAGTAGCGCATTTTGAAGCTTATAACAAATACGGAAAGTCTATAAAACCACATGGAGCTGAGTGGAAAAAAACGTTTCAGCATTTAATGTTACCGTTTTTAAATCCGGAAGTGTTTCCTTTGGAATTATTACCGCTTTTGGCAAAGCATTTTAAAAATCCGCGGGCATCGAGCGACACCGATGTGCCTTTAGCCTTAGCCTTAAAGCAATTTGACGAACCTAACGATAAATCGTATGTTTTTGAAGTACCTTTAGGGCAGGAGTTTAAACTCTATAACGGAAGGATCTTTAAAAAAGGGAACAAGCGCGTAAAGCGCTTTGAGTGTATTGAGGTTAAAACAGGTAGAATGTACTTGTTTAATCCCAATGCCGAAGTCGAAATCATTTAATAATGAAGCACGCATTATTGGCGAAAAGCTGATGTGTGTTTCAGATAAAATAAAATACTTATGAATAAAAATTATTATGCCATATTAATGGCCGGAGGAGTAGGATCGAGATTTTGGCCTGTGAGTACGCAAGATTTTCCTAAGCAATTCCACGATATGCTGGGCACGGGCGATACATTGATACAGAAAACATTCCACCGTTTGGCCGATTTAATCCCCAAAGAAAATATTTATATTTTAACCAACGAGCGCTATAACGATTTGGTGTTGGAACAACTTCCCGAAGTCACCCAGAAACAAGTGGTTTTAGAGCCTGCCATGCGTAACACAGCGCCCTGTATTTTGTACGCTTCCTTAAAAATTCAAAAGGAAAACCCAGATGCGGTAATGATTGTGGCGCCCAGCGACCATTGGATTGAAGACGAACAAGCCTTTTCGAAAAACGTAAAACAGGCATTCGATTTTTGCCAAGAAAATGATGCTTTGATGACATTGGGCATTCAGCCCACGTTTCCGAACACAGGCTATGGTTATATTGAATTTGATAAATCGGCTTCCGAAGATATTAAATCGGTAAACCAGTTTAGGGAAAAACCGGATTACGATACCGCAAAGGAGTTTATCGCCAAAGGGAATTTTCTGTGGAATGCAGGCATTTTTATGTGGAGCGTAAAAAGTGTGGTTGAAGCTTTTAAAGGTAATCAACCCAGTTTGTACGCTCATTTTGAAGCGGGGATTTCAGCATATAATACCGAAGCCGAAGCCGCTTTTATTGAAGAAAACTACCCGAAAGCAGAAAACATTTCGGTAGATTATGCCATTATGGAAAAATCGAACAATGTGTATGTGATTGCTGCAGATTTCGATTGGAACGATTTGGGTACTTGGGGAAGCCTTTATGATAAATTGGATAAAAGTGAAAACGGCAATGCGGTGGTTAACGCTAGAACACTGGTTGAAGATGCTACCGGAAATATGATAAGCACCCCAAAAGATAAAATTGTGGTAATTGACGGCATTCAAGATTATATTATTGTTGATAAAGACGAAGTTTTGCTTATCTTTCCTAAGTCCAAAGAACAAGATATTAAGCAAACACTCCAAAAAGTAAAGGACAAGTTTGGTGAGCAATACGGCTAGAATATGAGCGAAGAAAGCAAATTCAATTTCTCTGAGGAAGAGGAGAAAAAGAAAGTAAACGTTGAGCAGTCTAAAGAAGAAATAAAAAAAGAGGCTCAAGGTTTGGCGGCAAGCGTTAGTAAGTTTTTAAAAGAACTTTTAGATTTTAGAGACGATACCGATAGAGAAGCCACCATTACAGCGATAAAGGCCGATATTTCTTTTAAAGGTGCAACAGCTTGGATTTTGGTCTGTTCTATTTTTGTGGCTTCCATAGGCTTAAATGCCAACTCTACCGCTGTGGTTATCGGTGCCATGTTAATTTCGCCATTAATGGGGCCTATTTTGGGTGTTGGGCTATCTATAGCCATAAACGATATCGATACCCTAAAACGGTCGCTGGTCAATTTGGCCATTATGATTGGGCTCAGTTTAATTACTGCTTTTTTATTCTTTTGGCTCTTTCCGCTTAGTGAAGAAACCTCCGAACTTTTAGGGAGAACCCGTCCTGATATTCGGGATGTGCTCATAGCCTTTTTTGGCGGATTGGCGCTCATTATCGCTCGTACCAAAAAAGGAACAATCGCTTCGGTTATTTTTGGTGTGGCCATTGCCACAGCTTTAATGCCGCCCTTGTGTACGGCAGGATACGGTCTTGCAGAAGGCAATCTGCTTTATTTTGGCGGGGCCATGTACTTGTTTACCATCAACACCATTTTTATTGCTCTGGCTACGTTTTTAGTTTTAAAACTACTGCGGTTCCCTATGTTGCGGTATGCCAACTCGCAAAAACGCCGTTTTATTTCGAGGATAGCTACAGCTTTGGCGGTGGTAGTGATGATTCCCGCCATATGGACTTTTATTAATGTGCTTACTGAAAGCCGCTACCAAAGAGATTACAACAATTTTATAAAAAACGAAGTAGAATCGAACGAAAACTTGTGGCTTCAAAGGCATAGTATGAATATGGATACTCAAACCATATCACTTTATTTTAATGGGGAGCTTAACGATGCTACTATCAGCGATTTGGAAAACGAGCTGGAAGATTACGAAAACATTCAATATTTTAAACTGAATATCTCGGGGAATAAAAACAGAAGTTCCGATAAAATTTTAGAGCTTTACGATAAAGCCACCATTGAAATTGAACAAAAAGATTACGTTATTAACGGGCTTAGGGAAGAAATTGAAACCCTTAAAAATAATGTAGTGAGTTTGAATGACCAATTGGAAGACAAAGCTAAAAAGGCGAACGTAGTGTTGTATTCAAGCCTGGCGAAAGATGCCAAAATTAAATTTTCGGATTTAACTTATTTCGGAATGGCCAAAATGCTGGAATCTACCGATTTCATTAAAGTAGATACGGTTGACGTGGTTAGCGTAAAATGGAACACAAAACTTAAAGATAGTGTTAAAACTAAAAGGGAAGATGAACTGAAAACCTGGCTAAAAACTGTTCTTAAAACGGATAAACTAAAGCTGCTTAAAGAAAAGTAGAACCGTTTATTGGTCTTCTTCTAAATACATTTTACGCACTTTTTTAAATAATTCTGAAGAGTAAACAAAGTTGGTAACGGCTTCGTTGTCGGTTTTAAAGATGTTCTCGTTAGAGCCTTCCCACTCTTTGAGCCCATGTTTTAGAAAAACGATTTTTTCACCAATTTCCATTACCGAATTCATATCGTGCGAATTAATTACGGTGGTTATTTGGTATTCGTCGGTAATTTCTTGAATAAGGTTATCGATAACCATTGACGTTTTAGGGTCGAGTCCGGAATTGGGTTCGTCACAAAACAAGTATTTGGGCTTGTTTACAATGGCACGTGCAATGGCCACCCGTTTTTGCATACCACCAGAGGCCTCACTTGGCATTTTTTTATGGGCGCCTTCTAGGTTAACCCGCTTTAAAACAAAATCGGCTCTATCCTGCATTTCGCTTTTGCTCTGTTTGGTAAACATTTTTAAAGGGAACATCACGTTTTCTTCGATGGTCATGGAATCGAAAAGAGCACTACCCTGAAAAACCATACCTATTTCGGCACGCAGGTTACGTTTTTCATCCTCAGAGAGTTTTGAAAATATCTTTCCGTCGTAGGCAATACTGCCTTGCTCGTAATTAAAAAGTCCCAAAAGGCATTTTAAAAATACTGTTTTTCCCGAGCCACTTTGCCCAATAATCAAGTTGGTTTTTCCTTTTTCAAAAGTGGTACTAATGCCTTTTAAAATATGGGCATCCCCAAACGATTTGTGTAAATCCTTAACTTCTATCATTAGCCTAGCATCATATCGGTTAATAAATAATTCAATAAAATAATAACTACCGAAGTCCAAACGAAAGCCGTAGTACTTGCTTTTCCTACTTCAAGTGCCCCGCCTTTCATATAATAACCGTAAAACGAAGGAACGGTGGCCAAAATAATGGCAAACACAAAGGTTTTTATAAAGGCATAAATAACGTGAAAGGTCTCAAAATCGGTTTGTATTCCGGTAATGTAATCTTCTACCGTGGAATAGCCTCCAAAAACGCAGGCAGCCATACCACCTAATATGCCCAAAAACATACCAATGGCAATGGCAAACGGGTAAAGCATTAAGGCTATGGTTTTAGGAAACACCAGATAATTTAACGAATTTATGCCCATAACTTCCAGTGCATCAATTTGTTCGGTAACACGCATGGTGCCAATGCTGGAGGTGATAAACGACCCTACTTTTCCAGCCATAATAATCGAGGTAAAAGTAGGAGCAAACTCTAAAATTATAGATTGTCGGGTAGCAAAACCTACCAAATACCTTGGGATTAAAGGGTTGTCAATGTTTAAAGCAGTTTGAATGGTAATTACCCCGCCCACAAAAAACGAAATGAATGCAATTATACCCAACGACCCGATGATGAGGTCGTCAATATCTTTAAGAATTAATGAACGCATCACCGGCCATTTGGTGGGCTTGCGAAACATTTCAATAATCATTAAAAAATAAGACCCTATATTTTGAAGGTAAGTCATAAGTAAATTTGTTGTGCTAAAGTAAAAAAAAGTTAGGGGTATTTAACTTTAATTTTAAATTATGATGTTTTTAAAACTGTATTTTTGGCCAAAATTGAAGAAAAAAATGAAAAATATAATACTTGGTATCCTTTTAATGTCAGTGGCATTTTCTTCGAGTTCGCAAAGTATTTCCGTTTTGGATAAAACCGAAAGTGAGCTTTCCAGACCTAAACTTGTAGTTGGGATTGTGGTTGATCAAATGCGTTACGATTACCTAACCCGTTTTTATAATAAATATGGCGATGGAGGTTTTAAACGTATGATGGCCGAGGGCTTTAATTGTAAGAACAACCATTACAATTATATTCCAACTAAAACGGGGCCGGGGCATGCATCGGTTCATACGGGTACCACTCCAAAATACCATGGTATAATGAGCAACGATTGGTATGATAAAGCAACCAAATCGATGGTATACTGCGCTGGAGATGATAACGTAAATTCTGTAGGTACATCCAAGCACGAAGGAAAGATGTCGCCACATCGTATGTTAACAACCACTTTTGCTGATGAAAACAGATTGTTTACACAAATGCGTGGAAAAACTATAGGTATTTCCATCAAGGATAGAGGAGCTGTTTTACCAGCCGGACACACTGGTAATGCCGCCTATTGGTTTCGAGGGAAATCTGAAGGCAAGTTTATTTCAAGTACCTATTACATGGAGGAGTTACCGAAATGGGTGCAAAATTTTAACGCATCCAAAACCGTACAATCTTATTTAAAGCCATGGAATACCTTGTATGATATATCCACCTATGACGAAAGTGGAAGCGATTTAAATGATTTTGAAGGTACGTTTATTGGGAAAGAAAACGCCACCTTTCCGTACGATTTAAAAAAGTTAAATAGAGTTAACGGAGGCTTCGATATTATAAAAACCACACCTTACGGTAATAGCATAGTAACCGATTTTGCCATGGCGGCCGTTAAAGGCGAGCAACTTGGGGAGGATGAAATAACCGATGTTTTGGCGGTGAGCTATTCAAGCACCGATTATATCGGTCATAAATTTGGTGTAAATTCCAAAGAAGTTCAAGATACTTATTTGCGTTTGGATTTGGAGCTGGAACGCTTTTTCAACTTTTTAGATGAAACCGTTGGAAAGGGAGAATACACTTTATTTTTAACAGCCGATCACGCTGCGGTTGAGGTACCGGCCTATTTAAAGTCTGTAAAAATTCCAGCGGGTTACTTGGATAATAATCAGCGTAAAAAAGATTTTAACAACTTTCTAGTTGAAACCTATGGCACCAGTGACATTTTGGAAAACGTTAGTAACGACCAAATTTTTCTAAACAGGAAGAAAATAAAAGAATTAGGATTAAATTTAAAAGAAGTACAAGAGGCCATTATGTACGAACAATTAAGTTACCTTAATGTTTACAAGGCTTATACAGCCACTACCATGAGCTCTGTAAATTTTGTTGATGGTATTGAAGCGCTTTTACAAAAAGGCTTTAACCAAAAGCGCTCGGGAGATGTACTGTTGGTTAACGATCCTGCTTTTATTTCCTATGGTCGCACAGGGTCCACTCATGGTTCTGGAATGAACTACGATACCCACGTGCCCTTGTTATTTTTTGGAAAAGGTATAAAAAACGGACATACTTTTCAAAAAACAGAAATCACTGATATTGCTCCAACTATGTCCGCACTTTTAGGTACCAGTTTCCCTAACGGGGCTATTGGACAGCCTTTGGAGTTTGTAATTGAATAATGAGTAAGAGAACGATATATTCGGTTGTGGCGATTCTAATTGTTATTGGAATTTATGGCTATGAACACTTTTTAAAGGAAGAAGAAAAAGACGAAGCCGTATTTGAAGGGACTCAAGTCAAGACCGAAACAAATGCCTATTTTTTGCCAAGCAGTACCACAGGGCAGGTAGTGCACCACGACGGTTATTCGTTATCTTATAGCGAAACCCATGAACAGGCCGAATGGGTCGCTTACGAATTGAAAAAATCACACCTTTCTAGCACCAACCATAAACGCCCGTATTTTGAAATTGACGAAGCTGTAAAAACCGGTGCGGCGCATTGGCGCAATTATAAAAATTCGGGTTACGACCGCGGGCATTTATGCCCGGCAGGCGATAGGCGTTACACTAAACAAGCCCACGATGAAACGTTTTTAACCAGTAATATTAGTCCGCAAGAACATCAGTTCAATTCAGGTATTTGGAATACTTTGGAGCAAAAAGTGCGTTATTGGGCTAGTAAATATGATGGTGTTTTTGTAATAACTGGAGGGGTTTTGAAAGAGGGATTGGAAACCATTGGAGAGGAACAAGTTTCCGTGCCCAAGCAATTTTACAAAGTGCTTATTGATGCGAACAACGGTAACCCCAAAATGATTGCTTTTTTAATGCCGCACCAAGATTCTAAAAAACCGCTTTACGAGTTTGTAGTATCGGTTGATTCTATTGAAAAACTCACAGGGATTGATTTTTTTCCTCAATTGGACGACACTATCGAAAATAAATTGGAAGCTTCAAGCAGCTATAAAGGCTGGAGTTTTTAGTTTTGTTAGAAGTTAGTTGTATTGTCATGCTGAGCGCAGTCGAAGCATCTTCAAATTGTTGTGAAAAGATTGCCTCGATTTTTTTTACTTGAAAGACTCAAATTATACCGATTTACCCAACATCCCCTTCCAACGTAAATTCCTAATAAATTTTCCTTCGTCTTCCGAAACTAAAAAAACTACCTTTTCTTGTTTTGCTTTAAAGTAACCCGCCATGTAATCGGTAAATAGGGCAAAACTGCCTTTTTTGTAAGCCAATTTTAATGCCGAAATTAATGTGATGAAAAAACCGTAACGCATTTTATACATGGCTTCGCCCTGTAAATATTTTGAGGCTTTATTGTAGCTTATGCCCGTGGGTTTTAGGTGTTTTACGTGAAGCGATTCATCGGTTAAAATTTCCCAGCCGTAAAATTTGGCTAAAAGTTCGTCCACTGTATCCCATCCCATGGAGCGCTTTAGTTTTCCTATTTGTAAAAAGCAGTCTTTTCGATAGGCTTTCAAAGCGCCCCGAATATGGTCTTTTCGAGTAAGGTTTTCCAATACCCAATCGCCGTTTTTTTCAATATAGCAAAAGCCAGAAGCCATGCCCAATTTCAGGTTGTTATTAAAATGGGAGGCCAATTTTTCTAAATAATCCTTCGGAAAAATTAAATCGGCATCAAATTTACAGATTACATCATAGTTGTCATTGAGAGCTTCAAACCCTTTGTAAAAAGCATTAATAATTTTAGATCCTGGTAAATGTTGGTTCGACGATTTTGAATTCACCAATGAAATAAAAGGATGCCTTTCGGCATAGGCTTCAACAATATCCTGTGTTTTGTCGGTAGAGTTATCGTTTACCACAACAATTTGTTTCGGCAAATGGGTTTGCTTGGATAAAGAATCTAAAGTAAGCCCGATCGAGCTTTCTTCGTTATGCGTGGGAATGATGATGGTGAAGTTCATTCTTTAACTATAAAATCTGAAATTAAATTTAATTTAGATTTTGGAACAAAAAAACAATTCCTAATACCATTATCAAAATCCCTTTTTATTGATGAGGTTCTTACTAAACCATTTTCCGTATGGTTGTAAAATTCAAAGTTTAAAGAGGTAAAAAAATCATCTAATTCTCCTTCAATAGTATTGAAAAGTGTTTCACATATTACAATGGGTTCTAATTTTTCAATAATTTCTTTACCAGAATTCAAAATGTCTATTTCCGTGCCTTCAGTGTCGATCTTGATTAAATCGATGTTTTTTAAGTTTTCAGATTTCACAAAATCGGCTAAAGTTGTAGCGGTTACGGTATTCTTTACAAAATTTCTTGAAGTTGTTTTTGTGCCTGCGTTTCCTTCGCCTGCTAAGTTATGTTTAAGGTATTTATATTTTTTACTTTCTACCTCATAAAAATCGATTAAACCTGATGTGTTGCTTAATGCCAAATCGATAGCTTTTATGTTTTTTTGAAAATTATTTAATTTGATGTTCTCATTTAAAAAATGCTTAGGGCCGATAGCCGGCTCGAAAGCATAGGCCTTAATATTGGGGTTTGATTTTGCTGCTATTAACGAATAGTAGCCAATGTTAGAACCAATGTCAAGAAAACAATTTACATTCTTTGATAGTTTTTCAAAGATTTCTGAGTATTCGAATTTTTTGTATCCGTTCCAAAATAGTAATTGGGTTAAGTAACTGGTTTGGTTGGTGGCAATTTTTATTTTACCCGAATCAGTTTTAATATTTACAATTCCAGAAGGAGGGATTTTAATTTTTTTTGGCAAGAAGGGAGAAAAAAAACTGTTAATGTTACGAATAATCCAGTTAAAGTTGTTTTGATAAATTAAGAAATAAAAGACTTGCATAAAGAGGATAAATTAAAAAACTCCAGCACAATACTGGAGTTAGTTCAAAAGTAAAAAAAATATTTTACCAATCATCTTCTTTCTAATAGTGTTAATATTGATACACAATAGCATTAATATGCATACCAGCACCAACACTAGCAAAAATAACAATATCGCCTTTGTTTAAACTATGCCCTTCCAATTGCTTGCGTTTTACTAAATCCAAAAGGGTCGGGACTGTGGCCACCGAACTATTTCCTAACTTTTGGATGCTCATCGGCATCACACCTTCGGGGATGGCCGTTTTATACAAGCGGTAAAAACGCTTTAAAATGGCCTCGTCCATCTTTTCGTTGGCCTGATGTATAAAAATCTTTTTTACGTCTTTAATGTCCACACCGCTATTGTCCAAACAAGTTTTCATAGCCTTTGGCACATTGGTAAGCGCAAACTCATAGATTTTACGCCCGTCCATTTTAATGTAGCGGGTGTCTTGTGGCAGTTCTGGATTGTTTGACTTTCCGAAGAACAAATAGTAGGCTTCATCATAAGTGAAACTGGCTGTTTCGTGTGCCAAAATACCGCCTTCTTCATTGCTGGCTTCAACTATAGTAGCACCGGCACCATCGGAAAAAATCATGGCATCTCGGTCGTGTTTATCGGTAACGCGTGATAGGGTTTCTGTGCCAATCACCAAGCAGCGCTTCGCCATGCCCGATTTAATAAAGGCTTTGGCTTGTATAACGCCTTCCACCCAACCAGGGCAACCAAACAATATGTCGTAGGCCACACATTTGGGATTTTTAATGCGTAAACTGTGCTTTATTCTTGAGGCCAAAGAAGGCAACATATCGCCCTGAATGGTGTTATGTTTAACATCGCCAAAATTGTGTGCCGCGATAATATAATCGATAGTTTCGGGATCGATATTGGCATCTGCAATGGCTTTTTCGGCAGCAAAAAAACCTAAATCAGAAGAATTTAAATGGTCTTTTGCGTAACGACGTTCTGCAATCCCGGTAATTTCCTTAAATTTTTCAACAATAACCTCGTTAGGAGCGTTTATGGCCGAACCATCTGCATTTAAAAAGGTATGGTTATGGAAGGCCGTATTTTTTTCTACGGTACTGGGTATGTAGCTGCCCGTTCCTGTGATTTTAATGTTCATAAATCAAATTGCCTTGAAACAGTTTATACGTGCTAATATAGTTTGACCGAGCAAACATGCCAATTTGCTCCTATTAAAATTTACGATGTTCAACCTGTATTTTATGCTTCAGCATAAGCCTCGATTGGGGTGCAAGAGCACACTAAATTGCGGTCTCCATAGGCCTCATCCACGCGGCGAACGGTTGGCCAAAATTTATTATTTCTAATATAATCTAACGGAAAGGCCGCTTCCTCACGCGTGTATGGGAAATCCCAATCGCTGGAGGTTACCATGTTTAAAGTATGCGGCGCATTTTTTAATACGTTGTTCGGGTTGTCTTTTGAAACCTGATCAATTTCCTTTTTAATAGAAATCATGGCATCGCAAAAACGGTCTAATTCAGCTTTGCTTTCACTTTCGGTAGGCTCAATCATCAGCGTTCCAGCTACGGGGAATGAAACCGTTGGCGCATGGAAACCGTAATCAATCAATCGTTTTGCAATATCGCTCACTTCGATGCCGTGGGCCTTAAACGGACGGCAATCTACAATCATTTCGTGGGCGGCTCTACCGCGTTCGCCAGAGTATAAGGTATCGAAACTGCCTTGAAGACGTTGTTTTATATAATTGGCGTTTAAAATGGCTGTTTTGGTAGCAGCGGTTAAGCCTTCTGCGCCAAGCATTTTAATGTATCCGTATGAAATTAAACAAACTAAAGCCGAACCAAAAGGCGCAGCCGAAATGGCCGTAATGGCTTTTTCGCCTCCTGTTTTTATCACGGGATTGCCCGGTAAAAACGGAACTAATTGTTCGGCAACGCAAATGGGGCCAACGCCAGGACCTCCACCACCATGGGGGATAGCAAAGGTTTTGTGTAGGTTGAGGTGGCATACATCAGCACCAATGTTTCCAGGGTTGGTTAAGCCTACTTGGGCGTTCATGTTGGCGCCGTCCATGTACACTTGTCCGCCATTATCGTGAATGATTTTGGTGATTTCCTTAATGGCCGACTCGTAAACACCGTGGGTGGATGGATAAGTCACCATCAAGCACGATAGATTATCCTTGTGCAATTCGGCTTTGGCTCTTAAATCGTCAACATCGATATTGCCTTCGTCAGTCGATTTCGTAACCACCACTTTCATTCCGGCCATTACCGCAGTAGCTGGGTTAGTACCATGTGCAGACGATGGTATTAAACAAATGTTTCTGTGATGGTCGCCACGCGATTCGTGGTAAGCTTTGATAACCATTAAGCCTGCAAATTCACCCTGAGCACCAGAGTTAGGTTGTAAGGATGTTGCGGCAAATCCTGTTATTTCAGTTAATTGGTCTTCCAGTTCTTTTAAAACTTTGGTGTAGCCTTTGGCTTGTTTTAAAGGCGCAAAAGGATGGATATTGGCCCATTTGTAAATGCTTAATGGTAACATTTCTGAGGCGGCATTGAGTTTCATGGTACATGATCCCAATGAAATCATCGAATGATTAAGAGCCAAATCCTTGCGCTCTAAATTTTTCATGTAGCGCATCAATTCGGTTTCAGAATGATACAGGTTGAAAATCGGGTCGGTTAAAAAATCTGATGTTCTTTTAACGGTACTGTCGATGCTGTTTTCATCAGTAATGTTTGAAATAACAATGGTTTCTTCGTTTGCCGCTTCAGCAAATACCGAAATTAAGTAGTTTAAATCTCTTATGGAAGTAGTTTCGTTAATAGAAACCGTTACCGTTTGCTTGTTAGGGTAATACAGGTTGACCTTTTTTTCGGTGGCTACTTTTTTAATTTTCTTCGCTTTGGTTTTTATTTGAAGCGTATCAAAATAAGAGCTATTCACTTGTTCGTAACCTAATTTCTTTAAAGCATTCGCCAGAATTACGGTGCGGTTGTGGACTTTGTTGGCAATAAATTTTAGTCCTTTTGGGCCATGATACACGGCATACATACTCGCCATAACGGCCAATAATACTTGTGCCGTACAAATATTTGATGTGGCTTTATCGCGTTTAATATGCTGCTCGCGGGTTTGCAAAGCCATACGCAAGGCTCGGTTGCCATCCATATCTTTGGTTACGCCAATTATACGCCCGGGGAGGTCACGTTTATAAGCTTCCTTGGTTGCAAAATAGGCAGCGTGAGGACCTCCATAGCCCATAGGGATACCGAAACGCTGGGTGGTACCCACTACTACATCGGCACCAAATTTTCCGGGGGCTTCCAGTTTTACCAAACTCAAAATATCGGCAGCTACGGCAACTTTTATTCTTGAATCATTGGCTTTTTTTATAAAGGACTTTATGTCGGTGATTTGCCCATGTTTTCCAGGGTATTGTAAAATGGCTCCGAAGAAATCTTCAGAAAAATCGAATTCTTCTTCCTTACCAACGATTAGTTCCACACCAATAGGGGTTGCTCTAGTTTGTAAGGTAGAAAGTGTTTGCGGTAAAATATGTTCAGAAACAAAAAACTTGTTGATGCCCGCTTTTTTCTGGTCGCGCTCACGAACGGCAAATAGTAAGCTCATGGCTTCGGCTGCTGCAGTAGATTCATCTAAAAGCGAGGCGTTGGCAATTTCCATACCGGTTAAATCAATTACCATGGTTTGGAAGTTTAAAAGAGCCTCTAATCTACCTTGTGCAATTTCGGCTTGATAGGGCGTGTACGCCGTGTACCAACCCGGATTTTCAAGAATGTTACGTTGGATTACAGCAGGCATAATGGAGGGGTGATAGCCTAAACCAATGTAAGTGGTGTATGCTTTGTTCTTTTTTGAAAGCTCATGAATATGCAATAAATACTCATATTCTGTCATGGGCTCGTCCAGTTTTAACCCGTTTTTTAAACGGATGTCGTCCGGAATAGTCTCGTAAATCAATTGGTCTAAACTGTCAAGACCAAGGGCGTTTAACATTTGTTTTTGTTCGGCTTCACTGGGGCCGATATGACGTAGGGCAAATGCGTTTGTATTCATGAATTTTAGGTTTTCAAAAAATGATTCGCAAAAATAAGCATTATTTAAGGCTTTTTATTGCATAAAATGGAAAGTTTTCAACCGCAAGGAAGTCTTATCAACAGTTTGATTATTTTTGTTTAATGAGGGTGTTTAAGCAACTTTTCGATTTTTACATTAATGCCAGCATCCATGTGGCTTTAGCGGTGTATGCCTTATCTTTCATAACGATTTTTCAGTTTAAAGTTCCTTACGATGAAAATGTGTTGTGTTTTATATTCTACGCGTCAATTACCGGGTATAACTTTGTAAAGTACTTCGGGGTAGCTAAATTTCACCACAGAAGTTTGGCCAATTGGCTTAAAGCCATTCAAATATTTTCGTTTTTCTGCTTTTTGTTGATGTGTTACTATGCTTGGCAATTAAAACAAAACACGTTGTTGTGCATTGCCGTTTTTGGGCTGATAACTTTTTTTTACGCTATTCCGTTTTTGCCGAAACATTTTTTTCTGGACAAGCAGCAAAATTTAAGGAGTGTAAGCGGACTCAAAATTTACTTGATTGCTTTGGTGTGGAGTGGGGTAACCGTGTTTTTGCCGTTAATAAACAATGAATATCCAATAAGCTGGGACGTGATTGTTACCGCCATTCAGCGTTTTGTTTTTGTGGTGGTTTTGATGCTGCCTTTTGAAATTAGGGATTTGGCTTATGATAGTTTAAAACTCAGTACAGTGCCACAAAAAATAGGGGTTTATGCCACTAAATTATTAGGGTTAACCTTGCTTTTGGTAATGTTTTTTATGGAGTTTTTAAAAGATGAAACCTCCATGTCATGGATTTTGGTTTTGGCATTCGTTTCTGTGGTAACGTCCTTTTTTGTTGTGTGTTCTAATAAAGTAAGGAATAAATATTATACAGCATTTTGGGTAGAAGGGTTGCCCATTTTTTGGTTGCTGATTTGGGCTTTAATGGGTTAGGCCGATTGTTCTTCCATAGCTTTTTTTAATTCTTTTTTCATGTTTTCTTTACAGGCTTTGTCTAGGCAGTTTAATTTTGAGTTTTTAACAGTTTCGGTCAATTTACTGTTATTTTTAGTGTATTTGCGGCAGGCCTTACAGAAAACCAAATGTAAGTTAAGTACTATTTTTTCCCAAAATGTAGCTTCACAATACTGTGCTTTGTCGCACATTATATTTACCTTTTCGCAAGGCATAAACACCTTAATTTTTGCACACATAATTAAAACCAATTTTCTTTTAGACATTCGGCGAGAGCTGTACGTGCCCTGTGGATGATTACCCAAAGGTTAGACGGTGTAATATTCAGTTCATTACAAATCGCTTCGGTATCGTGACCCAAAATGGTTTTCATTTTAAAAACCTCGGCTTGTTTTTTGGGCAGCATATCCAAGCAACTGTATATGGCATCTCCAAGTTCTTCGTTTTCAAGGGTGTCTTGAGCGGTTTTGTCGAAGGGGTCACCTACGCGTTCTTCCAGCCAGTCGCCATCGGACTCATCTCCAGAGTTATAGTTCATTCTAACTTCTGCTTGGCCTTTGTTGGAATTTATCTTTCTGTAGTAATCTATAATTTTTCGCTTTAAAATGGAAATGAGCCAAGTACGTTCGCTGGCTTCCCCTTTGAAGTTTTTCATAGATTTAAGCCCTGCCAAAAAGGTGTCCTGCACCAAATCTTGTGCAATTTCTCTGTCGCTTACACGGGAAATGGTGTAGTTGAACAAGTAGTCGGAATATAAATCGATCCACTTGTTGGGATTTATTTGGTTGTTGGGCATAAATAGTTTTTTATTCAAATTTAAGCAAAAAAACTACTTCTCGATTAATCCAGCCCTTCTTAATAATGCTTCGGGTTGAGGCGCTTTTCCGCGGAAGCGTTTGTAAAGCGTCATAGGGTCTTCCGAACCGCCTTGCGACAACACATTATCTTTGAATTTTTGAGCAACGGTTTCGCAGAAAATACCTTCTTCCCTAAACATTTCGAAAGCATCGGCATCGAGTACTTCAGCCCATTTATAACTGTAATAACCCGATGAATAACCACCTTGAAAAATATGTGAAAACGATGTGCTCATACAGTTGTCGGCAACATCTGGATATAATTTGGTGCTTTCGAAAGCCTTATTTTCGTGTTCTTTAACATCATTTATACCTGTGGGGTCTGAGCTATGCCAACTCATATCCAACAGCCCAAAACTTAATTGGCGTAGCGTTTGCATACCTTCGTGAAACGTGGACGAAGCTTTAATTTTTTCAATGAGTTCCATGGGGATGACTTCCCCTGTTTCGTAGTGCGTGGCAAAGAGTTCTAAAGCTTCTTTTTCGTAGCACCAATTTTCTAAAACCTGACTGGGCAATTCCACAAAATCCCAAAACACGCTAGTGCCCGATAAACTGGGGTAGGTGGTGTTGGCCAACATGCCATGAAGGGCGTGCCCAAATTCGTGAAACAAGGTGGTCACCTCATTAAAAGTTAAAAGCGAAGGCTTGGTTTTTGTCGGTTTAGTAAAATTGCAAACTATCGAAATATGTGGACGGCTATTTTCGCCATCTTTTACATATTGGGGTTTGTAAACCGTCATCCAAGCGCCATTGCGTTTTCCGGGTCTAGGGAAAAAATCGGCGTATAAAATGGATATGTAATTGCCGTCGCTATCGGTTACTTTATAGGTTAAAACTTCGTCGTGGTATTTATCGATGTCGCTTATTTCTTCAAAATGCAATCCGTAAAGCTTGTTTGAAACGGTAAACACGCCATTGATAACATTTTCCAACTTAAAGTAGGGTTTCAGTTTTTCGTCATCCAAATCGAAAAGCTTCTGTTTTAGCTTTTCAGAATAGTATGCACCATCCCATTTTTGCAATCCCTTAATCTGGTCTAATTCTTTTGAGAATTGTTCCAAATTTGTAAATTCCCGTTCGGCTGCTGGTTTGGCTTTTTCCAATAATTCATTCAGGAATTTTTGAACGGTTTCCGGTGTTTTTGCCATGCGCTCTTCCAAAACAAAATGGGCGTGGGTTTTGTAGCCTAACAAGTTGGCGCGTTCGTGCCGTAGTTTGGCAAGGTTCAATACATTTTCTTGATTATCCAATTCGTCGTTATGGAATCCTTTTGCTCCAAATGCTATGGCGAGCTTTTTGCGGAGTTCGCGATTTTCGGCATAAGTCATAAATGGAATGTAGCTTGGGTAATCCAATGTGATTAACCATCCCTCTTTGCCTTTTGCTTCAGCCGTTTGTGCGGCAGCTTCTTTAGCGCCTTCGGGCAATCCGGCCAAGTCGGCTTCATTGGTAATATGCAATTCAAACTTATTGGTTTCGGCCAATACGTTTTCGCCAAACTTCAGTTTAAGTTGACTTAGTTTTTTGTCGATTTCACGCAATTTTAGCTTTTTGTCTTCAGGCAAATTGGCACCGTTTCGCGAAAAGCTTTTATATTTTTTGTCGAGTAGCGTTTGCTGCTCAGTGGTTAAATTTAGCTTGTCTTTTTGTTCGTAAATGGTTTTTACACGTTTGAACAAGTCTTCGTTTAAAGTGATATCGTTACTGAATTCTGAAAGCAGCGGAGAAACTTCCTGTGCTATTTTTTGAATCTCTTCGTTGGTTTCAGCGGAGTTCAAATTGAAAAAAATGCTAGAAATGCGGTCTAATTGCTCCCCCGAAAAATCTAAGGCTTCGATGGTGTTTTCGAAGGTGGGTGATTCGGTGTTGTTTACAATGGCATCTATTTCGTTTTTAGCGATTTCGATGGCTTCTTTTATCGTTGGGAGAAAATCTGAATTTTCGATTTTCGAAAAAGGAGCGGTATTATATTTTGTACTAAACGGAGTAATTAGCGATTTCTTTATCATTTTTGTAATGAATGTGTTAAAAATTAATTTTACTATGTATGCATAATAAAATTTTTAATACTTTTGCATCGACAATAAGGAAGAGTGACTAACTCATGAGATTATTTGTTAATAGCTGGAAAGCCCTGAACTTAAGTTCGGGGCTTTTTTATTGCTATAAGTCTTTGGCCGATTCGTGTACCTTTATTTTAAGTCCTTCTTTGTAGGCTACTATTTTGTCTAGCACGCATTTGTTGGTTGCACCAATAATTTGTGCGGCTAAAATACCAGCGTTTTTGGCGCCGTTAAGTGCCACCGTTGCTACGGGTACACCGCCTGGCATTTGTAAAATGGACAATACAGAATCCCAGCCGTCGATGGAATTGCTGCTTTTTACTGGCACGCCAATAACGGGCAGGGGTGATAGGGAAGCAATCATGCCTGGTAGGTGCGCAGCACCACCGGCACCGGCCACAATTACAGAAAACCCACGAGTGTGGGCGTTTTGGCCGTAATCGAAAAGTTTTTCGGGGGTACGGTGTGCTGAAACAATATCGACTTCTACTTCAATATCAAATCCTTTTAAAATATCTATGGCGTCTTGCATAACGGGAAGGTCGCTTTTGCTTCCCATAATAACTCCTACTTTACTCATAAAATTGATTTTTTTTGTGATTTATTTACTTATCACTTTTATAGTTTTCTTTACGTCTTCAGCCACTTTTCTGGCTTGACTTAAATCTTCATTAACAATGGTTACATGACCCATTTTACGGAAGGGTCGGGTTTGTTTTTTACCGTAAACGTGCGGGGTAACGCCGTCCATTTCCATAATGTTCTCTATGTTTTGGTACACTACGTTTCCGGTGTAGCCCTCGGCGCCCACTAAATTCACCATAACACCGCCCACTTTACTGTCGGTTCTTCCCAATGGCAAATCTAAAATAGCACGAAGATGCTGCTCGAACTGCGACGTATAACTGGCCTCGATGGTTTGGTGGCCCGAGTTGTGAGGGCGTGGCGCGACTTCGTTGATTAAAATTTCGTCGTTTTGGGTTTGAAACATTTCTACAGCCAATAAACCAACGTGGTTGAATGCTTTTGAAACGTTTAAGGCTACCTCTTGCGCTTTTTTAGCAACCGTTTCGTCAATTCGTGCCGGGCATATAACATATTCTACTTGGTTGGCCTCGGGATGGAACTCCATTTCTACAACCGGATAGGTTTTGATGTCGCCCGAAGCATTTCTCGCAACAATAACTGCCAATTCGTTTTTAAAAGGCACCAAGTTTTCGGCAATACATTCGCCCTTTGGCAAGCCGTCCAAATCGGAAAGTTTACGCACCACCTTAACGCCGTTGCCATCGTAACCAAATTGGGCAGCCTTCCAAACAAATGGTAATTCCAGGCCACCGTTTTTAATGGCGTCTTCAATTTCAGAAAGGTAAGCAAAACGCGAAAACGGCGCCGTTGGCAAATCGTTATCTACATAAAACAGTTTTTGTTTTGCTTTATTTTGAATGGTGCGCAGGGTTTTTGATGCCGGGTAAACTTTTACACCTTCTTTTTCTAGAGCTTCCAAGGCATCCACATTTACGTTTTCAATTTCAATGGTGAGTACGTCTACTTGTTTTCCGAAGTTGTAAACAGCATCAAAATCCATAAGGTTTCCCAAATGGAATTCGTCGCAGGCAATTTTGCAGGGCGCATCGTCACTGGCTTCTAAAACACACGTGTAAATATCAAATTTCCTGGTATTGTAAAGCAGCATTTTTCCGAGTTGGCCACCACCTAAAATACCGAGTTTAAAATCTGAAGAAAAGTAATTCATTTTGAAAAAAATTTATCTAAAACCTTGAAATTGTTCCGCAAAAATACATTTTAATATGGAAGGAACATATATCTACCTGGTAGTATTGATTGGATTGAGAGTGAAGTGTGACACAAACGTTTAGTTAATTCGAACAAGGTGTCGACAAAACGATTGTTTTTTTCGATTAAGTGCGTTTTGTTGTCTTTTTTTATTATGTTTGTGGCGTTTAAAACAATACTTAACCTACTATGAAAAAAATTACTTTTTTACTTCTTTTTACCACATTTGTGTTGTCAAGTACGGCACAGAATTTAGCGTTGGATTTTGACGGTACGTCAGAACAGTATATCGAAACATCTAGCATAGTGCCATTAACCGACTCATTTACTGTTATGGGGTGGGTATACGCTAGGGCTGGCCACACACAGATTTTTTCTTGGGGCAGTCCCAATGTAAATAAATACATTCAAATTAAAACCAATTTTAATGGTACTTTCCAAATATACTCAGCTGGAGGAGTTATTAATTTGTACTCTTCAACAAGGATACTTAATGGTTGGCACCATGTTGCTGTGACTAATAATTCGGGGTCTGTTGCTATTTATGTTGATGGTGTTAATGAAGGAACCGCCTCAGCTGATTTTTCTGCAATTACTCCAACGAAAACAACTTTGGGGTCGGCACTTATTAACGGAACAATGCAGGGGTCAGGGAATTTCCAAATCGATGAATTCTCTGTGTGGAATATCGCTCTATCTGGTGAAGATATTTTAAAATATAAAAGTGCGCCACCGGTTGGAGAGGAAACAGGTTTGGTGTTCGCGTATAATTTTGACCCTGAAGGGGCTACCGCAGAAGGAGATAATACTGCTATTACCACAATTAACAGCTTAACGTGGAATTACAATGGAACTTTAACGGGATTCAGTTTAAACGGTTCTTCGAGTAACTATGTTGAGCGCCCAAGCGAAAGTTTAAGTGTTACAGAGGTGCGTATTGAAAAAAACGTATCAATTTACCCCAATCCAACCAAAGATTTTTTTAAGGTCAATGGCTTTGAAGGACAATTGAATTATGATATCTACAATGCTGTAGGTTTAAAAGTTAAATCGGGAAGGATGGAATCAAACTCCCCGATTAATATAAAACCTCTTAGTAATGGTGTTTATTTTGTACATTTAGAAAATAACAGCCTACTCAAGTTTATTAAAAATTAGTTTTTTTTAATTTATTTTTTAAGAAACCACCACGCTGTCTTGGTGGTTTTTTTTGTTTGGATACGTCTAAAATAAAAACATAAATCAAAAAATGGTTATTGGTCAATCTATTGATTATCTTTGCCACTTTCAAAAATAGTAACCGTGATTAAGCTACACGACAAATATTTTAAACCGTTTATTTCGGCACAGCAAATTGATGAAGCGTTGCAACGCATGGCTAACGATATAGCCAAAGATGTAGGTGACGAAATTCCTGTATTTGTGGGCATTTTGAATGGGTCGTTTATGCTAACCAGCGATTTTGTTAAAAAATACCCGAATACCTGCGAGGTCACTTTTATTAAGTTGGCGTCGTATGAAGGATTGAAATCTTCCGAAGACATCCAAAGGTTAATCGGATTGACTCAAGATTTAACCGGGCGCACCGTTATTATTTTAGAAGATATTATTGATTCGGGCAAAACACTGGCAGAGGTACACCGTATTTTCAAAAATGAAAAGGTGAAATCGTTAAAAATAGCCACGCTGTTTTACAAGCCCGAAGCCTATAAAAAAGATTTTAAATTGCATTATGTGGGTATTGAAATTCCCGATAAATTTATTGTGGGCTACGGATTGGACTACGATGGTTTAGGGCGCAATCTCACAGAAGTATATCAAATTAAACAAACACAACATATGACGAACTTAGTATTATTTGGCCCTCCAGGAGCAGGTAAGGGAACGCAAGCAGAATTTTTAAAGGAAAAGTACAATTTGGTGCATATTTCAACGGGTGATGTTTTTAGGTATAACATTAAAAACGAAACCGCTTTGGGGATGTTGGCCAAATCGTACATTGATAAAGGCGAGCTGGTTCCAGACCAAGTAACTATTGATATGTTGAATGCCGAGGTTGAAAAGAATGCCGATGCGAAAGGATTTATTTTCGATGGTTTTCCGCGTACCAATGCACAGGCCGAAGCTTTAGATAAGTTAATGGACAGCAAAGACTCGCAAATTAACGCGATGATTGCTTTGGAAGTTGAAGACGAGATTTTGGTAAAACGTCTTATAGGAAGAGGCAAAACCAGCGGAAGAGCCGATGATGCCGATGAGTCTATCATTAGAAACCGAATTAAGGAATACTACGATAAAACGGCCATATTAAAGGATTACTATTCTGCACAAAACAAATATCACGGTGTTGACGGAGTAGGCAGTATAGAAGATATTACCGAGCGATTGAGCAAGGTGATTGATAATTTGTAATTGCCATTCCCGCGAAGGCGGAAATCTCATCATTTTTGTTTGAGATCTAATTAAAAAGATTCCCGCTTTCGCGGGAATAACAGAATCATGACTGAAGGAAATTTTGTTGACTACGTAAAAATGTATGTAGCTTCCGGAAACGGAGGTAAAGGCTCTGCGCACTTGCACCGCGAAAAATATATTGCCAAGGGCGGGCCCGATGGTGGTGATGGCGGTCGTGGCGGCCATGTTATTATTCGTGGCAACTCCAACCTTTGGACACTTTTTCATTTAAAGTTTAAAAAACACGTTCGTGCAGGCCACGGCGAGCACGGCAGTAGTAACCGAAGCTTCGGTGCTGATGGTGAAGACGCTTATATCGATGTGCCATTGGGAACGGTAGTTCGCGATACTGAAACCAATCAAATTCTGTTTGAAATTACCGAAGACGGTGAAGAAATAATACTGGCAGAAGGCGGTAAAGGCGGATTGGGTAACTGGCATTTTAAAAGTTCTACCAACCAAACGCCTCGATATGCCCAACCGGGATTACCCATGGAAGAAAAGTATATTACCATGGAGCTCAAAGTATTGGCCGATGTGGGCTTGGTGGGCTTCCCTAATGCGGGGAAATCCACTTTACTTTCGGTAATCACTTCTGCAAAACCAAAAATTGCCGATTACGAGTTTACCACGCTTAAACCCAATTTAGGCATCGTAAAATACCGCGATTTCCAAACTTTTGTAATGGCCGATATCCCAGGAATAATCGAGGGCGCTGCCGAAGGAAAAGGACTGGGGCACTACTTTTTACGTCATATTGAACGCAACTCCATTCTATTGTTTTTAATTCCTGCGGATGCCGACGATATTAAAAAGCAGTACGATATTTTGTTGGATGAATTGCGCCGCTACAACCCCGAAATGTTGGACAAAGAACGTATTATCGCCATTTCGAAAAGCGATATGCTGGATGAAGAACTAAAGGCCGAACTCAAAACGGAATTGGACAACGAATTGCCTATTCCGTATTTGTTTATTTCATCCGTAGCCCAAAAAGGGATTACCGAACTAAAAGACCAGCTCTGGAAAATGTTGAATGCCTAAAGCCATTGGCGTTTTGAAGCAGTACATAAAAAGCATAGTTGAAATTAACGACAATAAAAAAAGTAAATATTTCGCTTTTTTTATTCAAGGTTTAATACTGCTTTCCATCGTTACGTTTTCAGTAGAAACGATTCCCGATCTCAAACCACAAACCCGCATGCTGCTCAGGATTATTGAGTGGTTTAGCGTTATGGTTTTTACCTTGGAATACCTTTTAAGAATTTATGTAGCCGATAACAAGCCTAAGTTTATTTTTAGCTTTTTCGGCATTATCGATCTATTGGCTATTCTGCCATTTTATTTGGCATTTGGTGTCGATTTAAGGTCGTTACGGGCACTGCGATTTTTGCGCTTGTTCAGAATACTAAAGTTGGTGCGTTATAACAACGCCATGAACCATTTTACACGCGCGATTAAATCGGCCAAAGAGGAAATTTTACTTTTTATATTCATCACCCTGATTTTAATATACTTTTCGGCCGTTGGTATTTACTATTTTGAAAACGAAGCACAGCCCGAGCATTTTTCGTCAATTTTCGATAGTTTATGGTGGGCGGTAATTACATTAACAACAGTTGGATATGGTGACGTTTACCCAATTACCGTGGGCGGAAAAGTGTTTACCTTTTTTATCCTGATGATTGGTTTGGGCATTGTGGCCATTCCAACCGGAATTATTTCTTCTGCCTTAACGAAATCTGTTGATAAGAACGAGGAAAGCAGATAGTTCTAATTTTCTAAAAATACGTGAATAGTATGTGAGAAATTTTCGTTAGTTAGAGTGGATTTCACGATTGAAATGAGTGAAATTTGTATCGAAAACAAGAAAATTTTTATCAAAAATGTACTTCTCGATAGTTCTGTTGAGCGCAGCCCGAGCCCAAAAATTCTTTCATAATTTCACTCGAAATGACGCATTTGGTCTTAAGCATTATTTACTTTGAAAATGGTTGTTGGAAAAAAACACCCCTGTGGTCCCCTCAAGGGGATAATTCCCTTAAAACTTAATGTTCAGTTCCTGCTGTTTTACGCCTTCGTCGGTGTTGTATTCGTAAACCCAATTGTCGCCCGATTTATAAATCACGGCGTCTTCACCTTCAACCAAAAATAAATTTTCACGTCCTGTTTTTTTGATTTTATAAACCACTTTCGGAGTCCGGTCTACCAACTGAAAACCGTTTTCAATTTCTTGGGCATATAAAACTAGTGGGCCGTTTGAGGTTGCTTCAGGCTTCACCTTTGGAACTTTTGCAACGGGAGTTTCAGTTTTCGGAACTTCGGCGAGAGTTTCGGTCTGTTCAGCTGTAGCTTTTTTTTCTTTTTTTAAATTTTCAATTTCTTGTTTGAGTTGCGCAATTTCTGAAGCTGTTTCATTTTTTGCGGTGGTATTTACGGATACAGTAGCTACATTATTTTCGTTGGGCTCGTATTTATAATCCAAGGCTTCAACCGATTCAAAAGCATCCCTTAACGCCAAGTTGTAAGCGCTTTTGTAGTCTTTCTCCCTGCTTTCGCCTACTTTTGAGGTGAACATCGTTTTTCCGTTGCAGTCTTTAAGTTCTATGGTCAGTTTTGTTTTGAACAATCCTGTATCTTTTGAAACATCAGAGTTTAATGCCAAACAACGGTTTCTGTCTAAATCTTCAGGGTAATCAGAGCCTTCCATTAAAGCCTCAAAACCATATTTTTCGAATAAAAATTCGGTTAAGGCATTGAGTTGGTATTGGTTGTTTTCCTTTAAAAAATCGTACCTGTTTGGCACAATCACGTATTTGTATTCGTTGAGTGAAGCTTGCGAAAATACTGTGGTGGCCACGAAGCAAGCCATTAAAAATGTAAAAAACTTGGTGTTCATTATATGTTTAAATGATTTAAAAGTACAACTTACAAATATTTCTTTAATTGTATGAGGTTATTGATTTTTTTAACGCCGTTTTGGGTGGGTAAATTATTGTTAGCATCAAAGTGAACGGCATCCATGCCAATATTTTTTGCGCCTAAAATATCTGCTTCATAATTGTCGCCAACCATAATGCTGTTTTGTGCGGTAGTTTGAGCGAGTTGTAGCGCGTAGTTGAAAATTTGAGGGTTCGGCTTTTTTACACCCGCATTTTCTGAGTTGGTAATAGTTTTGAAATAAGTATGAATTTTAGATTTGTTCAATTTGGTGTTCTGTACTTCGTCAAACCCATTGGTGATGATATGCAAACGGTATTTTGTGCTTAGGTAATCGAGAATTTCAAAGGTGTTTTCAAACAAATAATTAAAATGCGTAAGATGCGTAATATAATCGTTTGAGAGTTTGTTGATGAGTTGTGCTTCAGCTGAAAAACCAACGGCTAAAAACGTGTCGTTTAAGCGCGAAAAGCGGAGTGTTTCTTTTTCAATTTGTTCCTCACGGTACAGTTTCCAGTACTTTAGGTTAATGGGCTCGTAGTGCGATAAAAAGGCATCGACATCAAAATCTAGTTTGTTGATTTCAAAAATCTTTTTAAACGTAAGAGCCGAATTTTTATTGAAATCCCAAAGGGTATGGTCCAAATCGAAAAATATGTCTGTTATGCCGTTAGTTTGCATTTGGTGAATCCAGTATGATGTTAAACAATTCCTTGAATCCACTCCAACGGTTGTGGTCGCTAAACGTATAGTTGTGGAAAACGGGTATAAACATGCCGTTAACTTGTTTAACCTCATTAATGATGTTGTTTAAAACCTGCCTCTTATCGAGCAACGACCGGTGTTTTAAAAGGGCGTAGTCCATAACATGGTAAGGCACTATTTTAAGGGGTGTTTGCACTTCGTAATCTAAATCATAAAATAAAAACGGGGTGCACGACCCAGCTCTAAACCCAATGTGGTCTACATAACCCATGGTATAATCTTCCTTAATTTCAAGTGAAATAAGGTTTCGGTACGATTCGGGCAGGTTAAGTTTTGAAAACGACTGCCGGGATGCATATAGGCTGGTATTGATAATTTCTTCCATTCTTAATTTTTCCTGTTTGAGTATAGACAGGTTTTCAATGGCAAAAAAGGAGACTTTTAACCCTACGGCGCCATAATCGCCAACATGTTTTATCAGTGAAACGTATTTTTTCTTGTTTGGATTGATGCCCTTATCGTAAGTCGTGTAATTACCTATTAAGAAAAAGAACAGGAATTTAAACGGACTTTTTTTCTGTCGGTTAATAATGTATTTATAAGTGTCGTAAGGGTCGTGCTGAAAGCCCGATAATACTAAAAACCGGGTGTAAATGCTTTTTAACCTTAAGCCTAAAATATCTTTAATAATGCCGCCCCAAGTACGCATGATGCCCTTTAGTTTGTATTTATAAGCACTGGGCACATCGATAACCGGCTGTATGCTATACGTTTTTTTAGGAAATTCGAAATCTGGGAATTGTTTTTGCAATGCCGCTTTAAATTTATATGCCCAAATATCGACAACGGGTTGTTGCAAAAAACCTTCATTAAAGGCTAGGCTTTCGGTGGCAGTAAAACGCCCGTATTTATCTTTCATGTGAGGAAGGTACTCTTCGTAGCGCGACAGTAAATAGAATGAAGCCGAAAAAATATCGAATGGGATGGTGCTTTTTTCGCCCACATAAAAAAAGCATTTTGTGTTTTCCCATTTGTGGATGTGGATTTCAATATCGTTAATGCCCTGCTCAAACAAAATATCATGACTCTTTACAAAAAACTCATTCCCTAACTGTTTTGTGGTGTACGACATTTTTAGGCTGTCGTGAGCAATAAAAGCCTCGATTTGCGTCGTGAAATTTACCTCGATACCCAAAATACGCTTGCAAATATGCCGAAATACATATTTTAAACGTGGTGAAATTTTATGGGTGTAAACTAGTAACATCGATTTAATGGGGTGTTAAGCTATTTTTTTGAGGTTTGTTCTATGGGATATTATAAAATCCCCTCGTCTGCGAAACTAAAATAGGCTTTTTCGGTAACAATTAAATGGTCTAAAACTTTTATGTCTAAACTTTGAGCAGCTAATTTTAGTTTATGGGTGATTTCTTTGTCGGCCACACTGGGGTTTAAAGTGCCCGAAGGGTGGTTGTGTGCCAAAATTAGGCCTGTAGCGCCAACTTCTAAGGCATTTTTCATTACCAATCGCACATCGACTAAAGTGCCTGTCATGCCCCCTTTGCTCAATTGGTTTTTTTGAATCACTTTGTTGGAATTGTTTAAATAGACAATCCAGAATTCTTCGTGTTCCAGTTCGCCAATTATGGGTTGCATGAGTTCAAATACATCGGCGCTGGAGGTTATTTTTTTCTTTTGAAGGGCTTCCTCGCCGCGTCTTCTGCGCCCCAGTTCCAAAGCAGCAGCAATGGTAATGGCTTTGGCTTCGCCAATACCTTTAAAATCCATGAGTTGCTTGATGGAAAGTTTTCCCAACTGGCTCAAATTGTTGTCAACGGTTGCCAGAATGCGTTTGCACAAGGCTACGGCGCTTTCGTCCCTGTTTCCCGAACCAATTAAAATAGCCACTAACTCGGCATCACTCAAGGCGGCTCGGCCTTTGTAGAGTAGTTTTTCACGGGGCTGGTCGTCTTGGCTCCAGTTTTTTATTGAAAAGGATGGCTTTTTTTCTGTCACGCTTTAAATATAAATATTGTAAATTACAGAAGCAATAAAAATTAAAATCTAACCTTTCGGAATTAGCCATATTCAATTAAGGTATTTTGAAAGCTAGCCCAGAACATAACGCCCGAATAGCAAAAATGACCTTCGCATCGGTTTACCCGCACTATGTTGCAAAGGTTGAAAAAAAAGGAAGATCAACCGAAGAACTGCATCAGGTTATAGAGTGGCTTACCGGATTTGATGATGAAGCCATACAGAAGCTCATTGATGAAAAGGTGACTTTTGAAGACTTTTTCGCGAAAGCCGAGCTAAACCCCAATGCGCATTTAATTAAAGGTGTGATTTGCGGTTACCGTATTGAGGAGATTGAAAACGAACTGACCCGAAACGTACGGTATTTGGATAAGTTGGTTGACGAATTGGCTAAAGGCAGAAAAATGGAGAAGATTTTGCGGACATCTGATTCCAAATAAAAAATGCGTTGTAGGAAGGACGTGTGGCCTGCACTGCGTAGTCGAAGTGCGGTAATCTTTTGATTAGAACTATGAACCAACAGATTCCCACGCTGCGCTCGGATGACAAAAACTATGCGATTAATCCTTTAACCTCATCAAAATCCAAACCGCCGTAATTTCCCGAACTCATCAACAAAAGTGATTTGTTTTCGAAATTCTGTTCAAAAAGGAAATTCTTGAAATCGTCTGGGTTGGTATAAATGATTAAATCGTCCCGCTGAAAGGCGTTGGCAATTTGTTCCTGCGTTACTTTTTCAAGTTTTTTAATCTCAACGGCATGCGGACTGTAAAAAACCACAGCCACATCGGCAGCATCTAAAGCGCCTTTATATTCGTTTAAAAATTCGGCATTTAAACTGCTGTAGGTGTGGAGTTCCAAACAGGCAACTAAGGTTCGGTTGCTGTATTGCTCCTTTACCGCTTTTGTAGTGGCTTCTACTTTGCTGGGCGAATGGGCAAAATCTTTGTAGGCCACGCTGTTTTTGCTTTCGGCAATTTTTTCTAAGCGTTTGCTCGCGCCTTTAAATGTAGAAATGGCTTCATAAAAGTCGTCTTCGTCAATGCCCATGTGTTGGCAAATCCATTTTGCACCAGCCAAATTATTCAGGTTGTGTTTTCCGAAAATTTCAATGGGCAATGGGCCTTCGGGGGTTTCCAAAAGGGTTTCGCCGTCCTCAACGGTATATTCGGGAGTGTGGTAAGGTATTTTTCTAATGGTGTTTTCGCTGGCTTCAACCACACGTTTTACTTCGGGGTCTTCTTCGTTGTAATTAATGCTTCCGCCGCTAACAATCGAATCGACAAAAATGCTGAACTGTTCCACATAATTCTCATACGTGGGAAATACATTAATGTGGTCCCAAGCTATGCCGCTAAGCAGGGCAATATTGGGTTTGTAGAGGTGGAATTTTGGTCGCCTATCGATGGGCGAACTTAAATATTCGTCGCCTTCCAAAACGACAAAGTCATTTTCTTCGGTAAGTTTTACCATCACATCAAAACCTTCCAATTGTGCCCCTACCATATAATCTACATCGCGGTTATGGTAGTGCATTACGTGCAAAATCATAGAAGTGATGGTGGTTTTTCCGTGGCTGCCACCAATTACCACACGTGTTTTATTTTTGGATTGTTCGTACAAAAATTCTGGATACGAGTAAATTTTAAGCCCCAGTTCCTGGGCTTTCAATAACTCCGGATTATCGGCCTTGGCGTGCATGCCCAAAACGATAGCATCTAAATTCTGGGTGATTTTTTCCGGAAACCATCCAAAGGCTTCAGGCAATAAGCCTTGAGCTTCCAATCTGGATTTTGAAGGTTCGAAAATAGTATCGTCGCTGCCAGTTACTTGGTATCCTTTGTTATGTAAAGCGAGGGCCAAGTTGTGCATGGCCGCACCGCCAATGGCTATAAAATGTACGTTCATAGAATGTTTTGTGTGCCGTAAATATAAGGATTGATTGTTTTTTGCACTTCACCAAAGGCCTTAAAATTTTATTGAAGTTTATCTTCTATAGCTTTAATTTGTTTCAATAAACTTTCCTTTTGATGTTTTTTATAGGCTTCATATAGGTTTGCAAGAGCTTTTTCGGGTTGGTTTTGCCCGAGGTAAAACTGAGTGAGCTTATCGTAGCACAGCAACGAACCGCCTGTTTTTACCGCCATTTTATAATGTTTTTCAGCAAGTTCGGGTTCGTCATCGTATTCATAAATATAGCCTTTTGCCAAATAGCCATCTACTTTCGACAGGGCTTCCAATTCATTAGCAAATTTGAGAGCCTTAGTTTTGCTGCCGCCCAATATTCCAGGCAGTTGCATGTAAAGTTCCACCAAAGCCCAGCGAGCGCCCATGTGGTTTGGGTCTAATTCGGCCGCAGTTAAAAAGGCATCTTTTACATCACCAATAAACCCGATAGATTTCATTTTGTTTTCAAGGGCTTTCATGCCCAAGGCTCCGCCATATTTATAGTGGTAGTTAGCGTTTTTTGGGGCGGCTTCAACCAATTTGTTGTATTCTTCGATGGCCGCATCCCATTTTTTTTGATGGCTGTAAGCATCGCCCAATAATTCTACAGCTTTTAAGTTTTCAGGATTGGTTTTTAATACTTCGGCGACCTGTTTTTCTGCCAATTCAAACTGTTTGTTTTCAATAAGCGAAGGAATCTGCTCTAAACTGGTTTGCCCCATAACACAAAGGGGAAGTTGTAATAGTAGTAAAATCCTGTAAATCATGGTTTTTTGTTGAAAAATTAAAGTTGACTTTTATTCTTGGCTTGTTCGGGTGGCTGGTAACAAAAATAGTTATAATTGTGGCAATAATTTAATGGCTAGGGTTTCTACTTCACTTAAAAAATGGCTAAATTCCCTCAATAAAATGTTCGATGGACGTAAACGATTAAGGTTTGGTACGTCTTTTGAAACTAGTTTTGATGAAACATAGATGCATTTCCGTTGGATAAAAATTCGGGAAGGTCTTTTAAACCTCTAATACATGAAACGTTTACTACCCTTATTTATGATATTGTTTTTCGCTCAATTTTTAAACGCACAAACCAACGACTATAACGATTTATGGGCCAAAGTGGAGCAATTGGAAGCCGAAGGATTGCCAAAATCGGCTTTAAAAGTAGTTGAGGAAATTTCAGAAAGGGCTACCAATGATGGAAACTCACCGCAACTAATCAAAACCATGTTGTTTAAAAGTAAATTCGCCTTGGTTTTGGAAGAGGATGCGCAATTGAACATCGTTAATGACTTCAGAAAACAGATTGAAACTAGCGAATTCCCAACAAAAAATGTTTTAGAAAGCATATTGGCCAATATGTTTTGGCAATATTTTAACCAAAACAGGTATCAGTTTTACAACCGAACCAAAACTGCCGAAAAGATCGACCCTTCGACAAGCTCAGGACAGGCTTCTGATTTTAGAACTTGGGATTTGCAAACGCTTTTCGATGAAATTCATCTTCATTTTCAAAATTCATTACAGAACGGGTTAATGCTGCAACAGGAACCACTGAGCAAATTCAGTGTTTTATTGGAAGAAGCGAAAGGTTCGAAAACCTTTAGGCCTACGTTGTTTGATTTTTTAAACCACCAAGCCCTCAGTTTTTATAAAACGAGCGAAAGTTATATTACGAAGCCCGCTTATAAATTTGAAGTAGACAATCCTGACTTTTTGAGAGATGCCAAAACGTTTTCAGAATTAAAAATAACCTCGAAAGATTCTGTTTCGCTACAACTCAATGCATTAAAAATCTATCAAGACTTAATTCAATTTCACTTAAAGTACAAATCGCCATTAGCATTGGCCGATGTTGATATTCAAAGGTTAAAATTTGTAAATAACCATGCCACTTTTGGAGATAAAGAAGCCTTGTTACTAAAAGTTTTAAAAACCGAAAGTGAACGTTTAAAGTCGCATGAAGCTTCCGGTCTGTACGATTTTGAGATTGCTTCCATTTATTTTCAGCAAAGCCAAAAATACCAACCAAAGGCAGATGAAGCTTTCCGTTGGAAAGCTAAGGAGGCTCTGGAATTATGCAATCGCGTTATTGGAAAATTCCCGGAAAGTATTGCTGCCAAAAGATGCGAAGCCTTAAAATCGCAAATAAAAGCTAGTTCTCTTCAAATAACGGCCGAAGATTTTCTGCCCATTCAATCGCCATCCAAAGTGTTGGTGCGTTATAAAAACCTGAATAATCTGCAATTTAAAATCTTTTCCATTTCTGAAAATGAATTCAAAACATTCAGTAAAATATATAGGAAGGACGAGCAGCTTAAATTCATAAAAAAGCTAAATGTAGTCGAGTCTTGGGCAAGCCAACTGAAGAACGAGGGTGATTACCAAATGCATTCCACCGAGGTTTTAATTCCGAAATTTAATAATGGCAGATACATCATTCTAACAAACGTTGAAGATGACGATGAGGTGTTTGGTTATGCAAATATTCAAGTGACTGATTTGGCCTTGGTGGAAACCAACACGGCAAAACAAAAAATATTCCAAGTAATAAACCGAAACACTGGAGCTCCGGTGGGGAATGCTAAAGTTGAACTGACTTTTTACGAAAACAATAACAGACGCAGCACGAAAAAAAACTACGCGACCGATGAAAAAGGGCTAATAAAATTAACAAAATCGAAAGGCCGCTATCGGAATATTATAGTTAAGATTAGCCATGGTAACGATACGGGGTATTTTGGTGATTATTACTTGGATTCGGTTTATAATCGAGAGCAGGATGAAGAAAACTACAAGGCTTTTGTGTTTACTGATAGGAGCATTTATAGACCCGGCCAAACTGTATATTTTAAGGCCATTGCCATGAAAGCTAGCGAAACGAAGTCTGAAGTTGTGCCAAACGAGCCCGTTTACGCCACGCTCTATAATGTAAATGGTGAGGAAATTGCCGAACTGGAATTTAAAACCAATGCTTTTGGGTCAGTTTCAGGCGAGTTTGTATTGCCCAATAACGGGTTAAACGGTGAGTATCACATTGAATTTGATGGTGATAAGGAGGACTTTTATACCGAGCATTATTTTTCTGTGGAAGAATACAAGCGCCCTAAGTTCCAAACGAAATTTAATCCCGTTACGGAAACCTACAGGCTAAACGATTCCATAACCGTAAAAGGAACGGCCATGGCCTATGCGGGCAGCAATATTACCGATGCCAAGGTGGTGTATCGCGTTCACCGAAAGGTGCAATACCCAAGATGGTACTTTTGGCACCGCCCTTGGTTTAACAGTGAGCCACAGGAAATCATCCATGGAGAAAGTATGACCGACGAAAATGGGGCGTTCAAAATAACCTTTAAAGCCCTTCCGGATACCAGCGTTAATAAAAGTAGTTTGCCCATTTTTAATTATGAAATCACCGCCGACGTTACCGATGTAAACGGTGAAACGCGAAGTGCTACAACCATAGTTAATGTGGGGTATCATGCGTTTTTGGCAAAAATGGAATTGCCAAATGTTTTGGATAAAACGAATAAAAATCATAGCATAAAAATTGAAACCAAAAACCTTAACGGTGAGTTTGTTCCGGCAAAGGGCAATATTAAAATATTTAAACTGAAAGCTCCGGATGCAGTGTTGCGTCCGCGCCCTTGGCCGGCACCCGATTATAAAATGCTTTCAAAAGCCGAATTCAAAAAACTATTCCCCCACGAAGCTTATACCAATGAGCACCAACCGGAAAATTGGGAAAAAGGCGAATTGGTTTTCGAGAAAACGTTTAATACCGAAACCTCGAAAACGGTCGGTCTCGGAAAAATTAAAAAGTGGGAATCGGGACGGTACATCATTGAACTGGAAAGTAAAGATAAATTTGGGCAGTTGGTTAAAGACCAAATAAAAACTACGCTTTATAGTAAAAGCGATAACACTTTGGCCGATAACCAATTGTTCAGTATCACGGCTAATAAAGATACCTATAAAGTGGGCGACATGGCAGAGGTTACTTTGGCATCGGCCGCCAAAAATATTACGGTAACCCTTTCCATTGAAAAAGATGGGGAAACCCAGAAAACAGAAAAGGTTACTTTAAATAACAACAAAAAGACCATCCAAATTCCTGTTGAAAAAGGTGACTTAGGCGGATTTATAGTGCATTACAGTTTTGCGGCGTTCAACAGCTTTCAGTCGGGGAATGTGCCTATTTCTGTGCCATATCCCAAAACCGATTTAAAAATCGAGACGCTTACGTTTCGTGATAAATTGCAACCTGGAAGCGATGAAACCTGGCAATTCAAAATAAAAGGACCACAAGGTGAAAAAGTGAGTGCAGAGTTGTTGGCCAGCATGTACGATGCCTCCTTAGATCAGTATAAGTCGCATTTCTGGCGTTTTAATCCCATAGAACAGCCTCAAAATTATGCCCGTAACCACAGTCAAGCTCACCATAGTTTTGGTACACGAAACTTTAGAGTTTATAATAATAAAATCCGCATGAGCTACCCAAAACAAGATTATGACCAACTGAACTGGTTTGGGTTTAGTTTTGGTTACCCCCGATATGGAATAGCAAGAAAGTTACAAGGAAGAGTGGCTGGTGTTCAGATAGTAGAGAATGAGATGGAAGTAGAAGAAGTTGCGATTTCAGAATTAGATGATAGTACTCAATTGGATGAACTGGCCGTGTTAGGCGTGAGTGCAAATGATAAAGAAATTGATTCGAATCATACAGAGTCCCATTTCGATAACATCCAAATTAGAAAGAATTTACAGGAAACTGCCTTTTTCTTTCCGAAGTTGCAAACCGATGAAGCGGGCAACGTCAGCTTCAGTTTTAAAACCCCAGAAGCTTTAACCCAATGGAAATTGCAATTGCTGGCGCATACCAAAACTTTGGAAAGTGCCGTAACCCAATTGGAAACCGTAACTCAAAAGGAATTGATGGTCATTCCCAACGCACCCCGTTTTTTACGCCACGGCGACCAAATCACCATCAGTACAAAAATTGCCAACCTAACTGATAAACCGTTATCGGGGCAAGCGAAGATTATTTTAACCGATGCCATTTCGGGTGAGGAAATTAATGAAAGGCTTGTCACGTCGAGCGGAGTCGAGACGTTTTCAGTTTCATCTAACGGCAACACCCAAGTCTATTGGAACTTAAACGTTCCCGAAAACGTTGATGCCGTTCAATACAAAATAGTTGCTAAAGCAGGCAATTATAGTGATGGCGAACAAAATGCACTTCCGGTTATAAGCAATCGTATGTTGGTGACCGAAAGTCTACCCATGTGGGTTAAGAGCAACGAAACCCGAACCTTTGTTTTGGATAAGTTGAAGAATGTGACTTCAAGCACACTTGACCATCATAAACTGACTTTGGAAATGACCTCCAATCCAGCGTGGTATGCCGTGCAGGCCTTGCCATATTTAATGGAGTATCCGTATGAGTGTAATGAACAGACTTTCAGCAGATATTACGCCAACGCTTTGGCGAGCCATATTGCGAATTCCAATCCGAGGATTCAGGAAGTTTTCAACCAATGGAAATCTCAAGACGCACTAATTTCTAACCTTGAAAAAAACGAGGAATTAAAGTCCATTCTCATTCAAGAAACCCCTTGGTTACGGGACGCGCAAAGTGAAGCCGAACAGAAAAAACGTATCGCTCTTTTGTTCGATTTAAACAAAATGAACAACGAATTGCAATCGGCTTTACGAAAACTGAAAAACAATCAAATGCCGTCGGGCGCTTGGGCGTGGTTCAATGGCGGTTACGAAAACCGATACATTACCCAATATATTATTTCAGGGTTTGGGCACCTTTCTAAACTCGGTGTCACCCTGAGCCCTTCGACTGCGCTTAGGACAGGCTCCGACGAAGAATCTATGATTGAAAAAGCCATCAACTATCTCGATTCAGAATTCATAAAAGAATATAAAGACATCAAAAAATACGATGCCAAAGTGGATTTAAACGAAGACCATTTAAGCTACACGCAATTGCACTATTTGTACATGCGCAGCTTTTTTCCGGAGATCAAGAAATCGAAGGAAGTGGAGGAAGTTACCGAGTATTATCAAACACAAATTCAAAAATACTGGTTAAAACGTTCCTTGTATGCCAAAGGTTTGATGGCTTTGGTTTCACACAGAAATAAAGATGAAAAAACCACTGCCAAAATTTTAGAATCATTGTTAGAAACGAGTATAACTTCCGAAGAATTGGGCATGTACTGGAAAAGCAACACCAATTCGTGGTTTTGGTACCAAGCCCCGATTGAAACCCAGGCGTTGATGGTTGAAGTGTTTTCGGAAGCGGGGGCATCAATTCATGTCTCGCTGAGCGCAGTCGAAGCGCAGAAAAAGAACCTCGAAACCATCGACAACCTAAAAATATGGTTGCTAAAAAACAAACAGACCAATAGTTGGAAAACCACTAAAGCTACCACCGAAGCCGTTTATGCCTTATTGCTTAAAGGGAACGATTGGTTAAGTGTAACCGACATGGTTGATGTGGTTTTAGGCGGACAGAAAATTGAACCTAGTAAACTAGAAAACGTAAAAGTGGAAGCTGGAACGGGCTATTTTAAAACCTCATGGAATACTGGGGAAATAAAACCTGAAATGGCCGAGGTTAAAATGTCTAAAAAAGAAGAAGGCATTGCATGGGGTGCTCTGTATTGGCAGTATTTTGAGGATTTGGATAAAATTACTTCGGCCGAAACGCCTTTGAAATTGAAGAAAAAACTCTTTTTGAAGAAGAATACCGATGCGGGTGAAGAAATTTCAGAAATCACAGAAAACACTCATTTAAAAGTGGGCGATTTGGTGCGTGTGCGTATTGAATTACGTAGCGATCGAAACATGGAATTCATCCACATGAAAGACATGCGTGCTGCCGGATTGGAGCCCGTAAACGTAATAAGCAAATATAAATGGCAGGATGGTTTGGGCTATTACGAAAGCACCAAAGACGCCAGTACTAATTTCTTTTTCGATTATTTGCCCAAAGGCATTTACGTTTTTGAGTACGATTTGCGGATAAACAACGCCGGTAACATGAGCAACGGCATCACCACCATACAAAGTATGTATGCGCCCGAGTTTAGTAGCCATAGCGAAGGCGTTCGGGTAAACGTAAAATAGGGTTCGCTTATCGTTAAACGGTTCTATATACCCAAAACCGACTCAAAACTGGTGTTTTTCAAACCGATTCAAGGTTTTAATCCTTAATTTTGTGAAAATCTTGAGTCTGTCGTGAAATGCATTCTGCCCCATAGAATTATAAAAACCGTTTCATTTTTCGGTTTGATGGTGTTGATTTGTCTGTCTTGTGCGGGTAGAAAGTATGCGGCCAATGTTTCAGATGGTATTGAAAAAAGCAACAGCATTATTTTTTTAAACTATAAAGTGAAAAAACGTGCTGACGGAAAAATTGAAATTGAGCATCTTAACCATTTGGTTCGTGAAGGCCGTTTGAAAAAGCGATTTGATGGTGCAGGGCAGGAAGGCGACTTAGAGGTGGTTCAATTGGATAAGGACCATAGACTGCTCAGCCGAATGCTCATAAAAAATCCTTTAAGAAAAACTTTGGAATTTGCGGATGAATCAAAGGGACTTCAAACTAAAACACTTAATTTGGATGAAGCAACGTTTTCTGTTAGAATGCAGCTCCACCCAGAAACCAAGCAGATTTCAATAAAACCATTTTCCGAAGACAAAAGTTTAATCCAAACTAAAATCAACCAAGAATGAAACAGTTACTGTGTGGGTTAATTTGCTTTTTAATGGGATGGCATTCATTTTCGCAGGTATTTGATGTGGAGCCCATAAAGATTTCAGGAGATAACGAATACCGCATTAATTTAGTGGTGTTGAGTGAGGGTTATCAAACTTCAGAATTTACAAAGTTTATTACCGATGTTACGGTATTTAGCGATGCCATGTTTAGTCAAAGTCCGTTTAAGGAATACGCCAATTACTTCAATGTTTACGCCATAAAAGTACCTTCGAACGAAAGTGGGGCAGACCACCCTGCCACAGCATCTGATGTGGATGAATCAGGAAGTACGCCAGTGTTTGTAGATACCTATTTTAACGCAACCTTCGATGCTTTTGGTTATCATAGGTATTTGTACTACGGTATTGACTATGCTGCCGCAGCAACGGCCGAAGCTAAAATCCGATCCGTGTTGGCGGATAATTTTCCGAGTTATGACCAGGCTTTAATTCTGGTAAACACCCCAACCTATGGGGGAACGGGTGGTGAGTTCCCAATTGCATCAACTCACGCCAACTCTAGTGAAATAGCCATTCATGAACTTGGGCATTCCATGTTCTATTTAAAAGATGAGTACCTCGTGCCCGATGTGTACTATGCAGAAGCCATAAACATGACCCAAGAATCTAATCCTAATTTAGTAAAATGGAAAAACTGGATGGGTTTAAACAATATTGGGATTTATGCTTACGGAAGCTCTGGTACGCCTGCTGCATGGTACCGACCACACCAATCTTGTAAAATGCGCTATTTGGGTTACCCGTTTTGTTCGGTGTGTAAAGAAGGCATGGTTGAAAAAGTACATGAATTAATTTCTCCCATTGAAGGGTATGCTCCCGTTTCGAGTACGGTTGAAGGCTCTGGTTTCCCGATGGAGTTTCAACTGAATTTAATTGAGACCATTCCAAATACTTTGGAAACGGAATGGACTTTAAATGCAACCCATTTTTCAAATTCCCTTGACGGTGTTGCAGTGGAAGCGGCCGATTTAGTTGAAGGCGAAAACACATTGACTGCCGCGGTGCACGATGGCAGCACCTTCGTAAAAGTTGATAACCACGAAAGTTTGCACATTAATACAGTTACTTGGACCATTAATTATTCTACCTTGGGCATAGAAGAGATTACAAGCACCGAAAACAGTTTAAGTATTTTAATGTATCCCAACCCAGCGAGTGACCTAATTCATTTTAAGTTTGAAAACAGTAATAGCCAAACTTTAAAAATTGATATTATTGGAATGGACGGGAGGGCAATAACATCATTGTCTGTTGAAAATAATGGGCTTCAGCAATTAAACCTCGGAAAACTAAAAACGGGCGTATATATGGCCCGTTTTTATTCCGATAATGTGCTTTTAACTACAAAAAAGATAGTTAAAAATTAATTATTTTTTTGGTGGCATAGTAGGGCGAACCTCAATTTTACTAGGCAAGGTTCTAGGGTTCATCTTTAATAAATCGACCGCCAATTCACCAATATCTTCAATTTGTATTTTCCATTCGTCGTTTTCACCAGGCGTTCGGTTATTAAAATATGTAGATACCGATCCAGGCATAATGGTGCTCACTTTTACGCCGTGGTGTCTTAAATCGAGCATAACGGCTTGGGTAAATCCGGTCAACCCAAATTTACTCGCATTGTAGGCCGAACCGTTGGCGAAAAAGTTAGTGCCCGCTAAACTGGAAATGGTAATGAAATACCCTTTTGATTGTTTTAGAGCTTCTACTGTCGATTTTATGGTGTAAAACACACCAGTAAGGTTTGTATCGATAGTTTCGTGCCATTGTTCAAGGCTTAAATCTTCAATACTGGCGTAGTGTCCCAACCCAGCATTGGCCACGACCACATCCAACTGATTGAAATGGGCGATAACCTTTTTTACGGCATTCTCTTGGCTCTCGAAGTTTCTAACATCGGCTTTTAGGCCAATAGCTTGGGCTTTTGTGGTGTTGTTTTTATTTAATAAATCAGCAGCTTCATTTGCAGCTGATTCACTTCTACTGGTAATGGCTACGTTTATCCCTTCAGCCAAAAATGCTTCCGCGATACCAAAACCTATACCTTTAGATCCTCCTGTTATTAAGGCGACTTTGTTTTTTATCTCGTTCATAATTCTATCGTTTTTGGTAAAACTACAAAATCAATAAAAGACCAAAGCATTAAAAATGTTATGATATTTATAAAATATGGATGCTTACTTGGAGGGCGGATATTCTGAAAGCACTTTTGTAACAACTGCTTTAAAAGTCTCTTCCCTTTTTAATGGGGTTGCTGCAGGATTAAAATCGAACTCGCTAACGGCCTGCCAAAAGAGTTGTTTTTTGTTTTCGTCAACAAAATCGATGGTGAGCTGTTTATTTACATTGCTCTGGCCAACGGGAATTCCAATTGAAATACCACCGCCAACGTTTCGTCCGCTTCCACCTAATCCTACGCCCACCGTACTGCGCTGAGGTTGTTGGTATTCTGCACTTTTTATATCGATAAAAAAGTCGGGGGTTTTGGAAATAGAGAAACCTTTTGCTGCCATTTGGGCGTCGATGGCATCCAAAAGGCGCTTGGTATCCAGTTCGCTCAAACCCGTTTCCATGTCGCCGTAATATTGGTAGGTTTTGTAATTGTTGAATGAAGCTTGCTTGTCGTAATCGTAATTTACCCGAATGGGAGCACAAGCTATAAAAAGAAGGGGTAACAGTATGGAGCTTAGAAGTTTCATAACGACCGTTTTACTGTAAATGTAATCAAAAATTATTCCAATGCTGTTTTTTTAGTTCCGGTTTGCGCTAGGGTCCCGATAGCTATCGGGAGTAATGGAAAGCCCATAGCGAGGAACGAGCGAGGACTTGGAATGAAAAGCCCGACCCCATTTGCTTTGGTCGGGGCCGAAGGGTGGGGTAGCGCCCAAAATGAAATTAATAGTTGTATTTGTCTTTCCAGCGCTGTTTTAAAAACTCGCGGTGCGCATTTTCCCGAGTATTGTTCCCGGGGTCGTAAAGTTTGGTGTTTTTTATTTCGTCGGGCAGAAATTCCTGATTGGCAAAGTTGTTTTCGTAATTGTGGGCATATTTGTAGTTATCGCCGTAACCGAGTTCTTTCATGAGTTTGGTTGGTGCGTTGCGAATCTCTAACGGAACGCTTAAGTCGCCTGTTTGTTTTACCAGTTGTTGGGCTTTGCCAATGGCTTGGTAGGCGGCATTGCTTTTGGGCGAACAAGCCAAATAGGTGGTGCACTGGCTCAGAATAATGCGCGATTCGGGGTAGCCAATGGTAGTTACGGTTTGGAAGGTGTTGTTGGCAATAACCAGGGCCGTGGGGTTGGCGTTGCCGATATCTTCGCTGGCCGAAATAAGTAAGCGACGGGCAATAAATTTTACGTCTTCGCCGCCCTCTATCATTCGGGCCAACCAATAAACGGCGCCATTGGGGTCGCTGCCGCGAATGGATTTTATAAACGCAGAAACGATGTCGTAGTGCTGTTCGCCGGTTTTATCGTAACGTACCGTGTTGTTTTGCACGCGTTGCAATACGGCGTCATCAGTAATTACAATAGGTTCGGTGTTGAACGCATTGACTATGAGTTCAAAAAGGTTGAGCAGTTTGCGACCATCGCCACCAGAGAGCCTTAAAAGGGCATCGGTTTCTTTAAGTTCGATGTGTTTCTTGCTGAGGAATTCGTCCTTTTCAATGGCACGTTTCAATAAAGTCACTAAGTCGGTTTTGTTAAAGGCATTGAGAATGTATACCTGACAGCGCGACAGTAATGCCGAAATAACCTCAAAACTTGGGTTTTCGGTGGTGGCGCCAATAAGGGTTACCCAACCCTTTTCAACCGCTTGCAAAAGTGAATCTTGTTGCGATTTACTAAACCGGTGTATTTCATCAATAAAAAGAATTGGGTTTTTTGTGGTGAAGAGGCCGCCGTTTTTTTTAGCCTTATCAATCACGTCCCGAACGTCCTTTACTCCCGAATTTATGGCGCTCAAAGTATAAAATGGTCGCCCCGATTCAGTGGCAATAATATTGGCCAAAGTGGTTTTTCCTGTTCCGGGAGGACCCCAAAAAATCATTGAAGGCACTAAACCTTGCTTTATGTGCTGCGTTAACGAGCCATTAGGCCCCACCAGATGGTTTTGGCTTACGTATTCATCTAAGGTTTTTGGCCGTAATCGTTCTGCTAAAGGTTCGTTTGCATTCATAAATGTAAAATTAAATCAAATTTTTAATGTTTTGGGCGTGCCCCCGAAAAAATCGGGGTCGGGCTTTGCGTTGCAATCTTTTTGATCGTGCCTCACAAAAAGGATTTTCTTTACAATCCCTCACGCAGGCAGCCCTGCCAATTTAGCATCATCTTAAAAGTTGGTTAGTAATTTGCTATATTTATTTCAATGAAAACACAAGACCATTTTAAATTTTCAACAGGGGTAGTGGCCTATCCCATTTTTTTTGTGCTTGTTATTTGGTTGGTGTTTTGGTTTGAGGTACGGTTTGGGTATAACTTTAGTAAGTATGGAGTTTACCCGCAAACTTTTAAAGGGCTTCGGGGTGTGGTGCTCAGTCCGTTTATTCATGGCAGCATACAGCATATTTATCATAACACCATACCGTTGTTTGTGCTCTCGGCGGCGCTGTTTTATTTCTACCGCAGTATAGCTTGGAAGGTTATCATTTTTGGTATTTTACTTTCGGGCCTTTTTACTTGGTTTTTTGGGCGGCCGTCATATCATATCGGTGCTAGTGGTCTTATTTATGTTTTGGTGAGTTTTACCTTTTTTAAAGGTGTTTTTGCCAAGCATTTTCGGCTTGTTGCTTTATCGTTGTTAGTCGTGTTTCTTTACGGAAGCATGATTTGGTACACTATGCCCATTGAGGAAGGCATTTCGTGGGAAGGTCATTTGGGAGGGTTAATTACGGGATTCCTTTTCGCAATAGTTTTTAGAAAGCAAATTGCTAAGCCCAAAAAGTATGACTGGGAAGAAGATACTTTTAATGAAGACGATGATCCGTTTTTAAAGCATTTTGATGAAGACGGCAATTTTATAGAACTGAAAGAAGAGCCGGAAGAAGACGAGTCAACCCAAGTGAATTATATTTTTAAAAAAAGTGGACAGGACGATTAGCGTCTTTGCCTAACCGCTTCGTATAAAAAGGCGCCACAGGCCACCGATACGTTCAACGATTCAATATCGCCCAATAAAGGCAGTTTGGCTTTGGCATCTACAACCTTTAAAATAGATGGGTTGATGCCACGACCTTCAGACCCCATAATAATGGCGCTTGGTTCGGTAAAGGAAATATCAAATAGCGAATCGTTTGTTTTTTCGGTTGCAGCAATCACTTTAATTCCTGATGCTTGCATGTAAAATACAGCATCTTTTATGTGGTCTACCTTACAAATAGGAACTTTAAATACAGCCCCTGCACTGGTTTTAATGGTGTCGCCATTAATGGGTGCTGCTCCTTTTTTCTGGATAATGATACCATCTACTCCTGTGCATTCGGCAGTTCGGATAATAGCTCCGAAGTTGCGTACGTCGCTAAGCTGGTCCAGTAAAAGGAATAACGGTGTTTTTCCGGATTCGGTCACTTGAATTACTAATTCTTCCAAATTATAAAATGCAATAGGCGATATTTGGGCCACTGCACCTTGATGGTTGCCTTTGGTAAGTTTGTTCAATTTCTCAATTGGAACGTAAGACCTATTTAAAGAGGATTTGTTAACTAACGATTCCAGTTCGCTAAATAAGTCGCCTTTCAAGCCTTTCTGAAGGAAAACCTTATCAATGGTTTTACCTGAGTTAATGGCTTCAATAATGGCGCGAATCCCGAAAATTTGAGTTTGGTTTTCCATGGGGTAAAGGTATAAAAAAACCACCTCTTGAAGAGATGGTTTATTGCATTGTATGTAAAAAGGTTTTAATTATAAATCAAACCATAATTTATCGAATAATTTGTCACTGCCATCAGGAGCATTGGAATTTGAAGTAAGTTCTCCTGAAGGATAGGTGTACCTTCGGAACAAGCCACCTGCGGGTGCGCCTGGAGGCAATTGTAAATCTGGTACTTCATTACCTTCAGTACCGGATCTACGCCAGTTTATCCACCCTTCAAGTGTTCTGTCTTGAAAGTCAATCCACTGTTGAACATGTATTTCATATTCTGCATCTGAAGCACTTAGTCCATCGATTTGAGGTAAATCGTTGTCAACATAGTTATTGGCATCCGCTTCAGAAATAGAATGATAGACTAGAGATTGTTTAACGCCATCTTTGTACAAAGTGTTAGCCATACTTAAATCGCTAGAAACGCCAATTCCGCGAGTGTAAATTTCAGCTCTTAAAAGCTGGATTTCTGATGAGCTCAAAATTAAATCAGGGGCGTCCACTTTCCAAAGGTTATCAACACTTATTGGAGAAGACAAAAGTTCTCCATCGTTGTCTATTTGGGCTTCTGTAGCAGTATCAACAGGTATAAAGTCACCATTATCGTTGGCATCAAAGTATATTGGAATTCTAGGGTCATTGCGATCGTCCATAAAGGTGAAGCCTATGGTGTTGGCAAAAACCCATGGGTTTACACCGCCTGCATATTGCTTGAATATTTTATTTTTAGGATTTTCGGCATTAGTTTCATCATAAAAGTCTATTTTAAAATTGTCAGAAGAAGAAGTGATTAGGTTAGAAGAGTTTACTAAAGAGCCTATTTCGCTAGCCTTGCTAGGGTCTTTGTCAACCATCACCATTAGAATCTTAAGCTTCAGTGAATTTCCAAATTTTATCCATTTATTCATATCTCCTTTATAGTAAGGATCGTTGCTAGATATTTTCAAAATAGAGGAAGGGTCTATTTGATTTAATGCCTCGTCAATCATGGCTAATAAATCGTTTAAAACCTGTTCTTGGGGGTCGAAAACTGGATTAGGAAATTCTCCAGCCTGCCATGCCTCTCTATAGGGTATGTCTCCATAAATCATCGTGTTCTCGAACATCACATTTGCGAGTACAAGTTTGCATTGTGCGGCGCCATTGTTATTTGTTGGTGATGAGGCTTCTGCCTGATCAATAGCGATTTTCAAATTATTACCAGCACTAACAAAATAACCGCTCCATACATTTCCAATTGAGAAAGGACTAATATCATAACGGTCATCAGCGTAACCCCAACCAGCATTTCCACCTGTTGAAAAGGCTTGGTTTGCCCAACCTACTGGTAAAAATAAATCTCCACCAGTTCTGGTTCCTGTCCAAGCGTAAGATGCATACCCCATCAAATAATCTGGGTCGATTGAAGTGGCTACGTTTGGGTCTTGATTTACCCTTAATAAATCTTCATTACTACACGAATATGTGAGAATGAAAACGCATATATATATATAATTTTTAAGTTTCATCTTTTTCATTTTTAAAATGTTAAATTAACGTTGAATCCTACTGATTTAACAGAAGGTACACTAGAGAACTCTACAGTTGCAGCCGGTCCTCCAGTACCAAAAAAGTTTACCTCTGGATCAATGTGAGGAACATGGTCATCAATTATCCAAAGGTTTCTTGCTTCCACACCAAACCTTAAACTAGACAAACCTGTTCTTTCTATTAATTTAGACGGAACATTGTAGAAAAAGTTAACTTCTCGTAATTTGATGTATGAAGCATCAAAAATGTTGCCCTCTGTATTGGATGTAGCACTCTGATGACCCCAATATTCTTCCATATTTTGAACGGGAGTGGTATTTTCTACATACGTAACATTGCCACCATTGTCGGTAACTTCATTAACACCTGTATCTATGAAGGTTTCCCCTCTATTAGCTAGTGTTTCTGCTACTAAACCAGATCCTCTTAAAACAGCTGTCGTCCCGGAGTATAGAGTTCCACCTTGTTTGACATCAATTAGGAATCCGAATCCAAAGTTTTTAATTCTAAATGAATTGTTGATTCCCATAGTCCAATCTGGAGCTACATTTCCTAGCCTTTTGGCTGTTTCAACTTCTTTTAAACCAGTGGAGGCATTAATGATATAATCTCCATCTTCATTTTTTTTGAATCTAGTTCCGTAGAGACCAAATTCTTGACCGGGAGACGCTTTTATTGTTAAACCAGACCATCCGCTTTGTAATTGAAATTCATCTACACCTTCAACCAAACTAGTAACTTTTTGAGTGTTTTGGTTAAACACAACGCCTAAGTCCCAACTGAAATTGGTCTCCATATTTTTAAATGGAGAAATATTCACGTCCAATTCAATACCAGTATTGTTAACAACACCAGCATTTAGTGTTTTTCTAAAGAAACCAGTACTTAAAGGAACATCTATATTGATAAGTTGGTCGGAAGTGTCTGAGTTGTAATAGGTAAAGCCAATATCCAAAATGTTTTGGAATAACCTTAGGTCTAGACCGACTTCATATTCTTTCTTTCTTTGAGGTTTAAGGTTAGCGTTAGGTAGTGTTCTTGGGGCTTCAAAACCTATTATCCCTCCTTGAGGAAGAGTGTTGCTCAAGCTAAATTGCACATAATAATCTGGAGATGGTTCAAAACCAAATAAGAGGCTATAGGGATCGGCATCAGAACCAACTTCAGCGTAACCAGCACGGATTTTACCGAAAGAAAGAATGTTGTTGCTTCCAAAATACTCGCTGAATACAATGGCACCATTCACTGACGGGTAGAAATAAGAATTGTTGTTCTCAGGAAGAGTGGAACTCCAATCGTTTCTCGCTGTAAGGTTGAGAAAATATGTATTTTGATAATCAAGGTTAATATCTGTATATACACCATATAACTTTCTTTTGCTTCTAAAATCAGTTCCCGTTAATTTTTCCGCATTACCTAATGCATATAATCCAGGCACAGTTAAGTTGTCTCCCGTTAATGTAGTAATGGAAAGCCCTTCCGAATTACTTTTGCTATAACTTAAATAAAAGTCATTGTTGATTATTTGGTTATAGTAATCCCAATTTGTAAAACTACCATTTAATGTTCCTAAACTACCATTAGCGTAAACTTTTTGTCTATTCTCATTATAGTAGTCTGTACCCAATCTATTGACAATTTTCAAATCATCGGTTAGTGCGTATTCAAGTTCTGCACTAGCGATAAGCCTTTCAACGTCTATAGAGAAGGGATTTTTATTAATAACCCAATAAGGGTTATTGGTTCTTTCTGTTAGAGGTATTTGATTGCCGGCAGCGTCAACGTAGTTGTTCTGTAAATCAGCAAATGATACCGTTCTGGACATTCCAAGTACATTGTCAATTATAACGTTTCCGTCATTAGAACCTTGTTGAGTTCTGCCTGTTGATCTAGAATTTATATAATTAACGTTTGCTCTAGCTGAAAAATTTTCAGTAAAATTTCTTCCAGCGTTTAATGAGAAGTTATTTCTTATATAATCACTACCGATAACGATACCTTCTACATTGGTGTTGTTGTATGATAGTCTGTAGTCAGATTTTTCATCACCTCCGGATAAAGCAACAGTGTTAATCATTGTTATACCAGTATTGAAAAAGTCTTCAACATTATCAGGCTTTGCTGTTAGTGTTACTTGATCCCCTTTGAAATCTTCAAAAGTTTGGCCAGATACATCAGATATTTTTGGACCCCAACCGTTAATACGGTCTTTATCATAAGTTCCAGCCGTACCTTGAGCGTATTCATTTTGGTAATTCGGTAACTTTAGAGGAGAATCAAACCTGAGGGAAGAATTTACTTCTACTTTTAGCCCTTTGCTACCCTTTTTTGTTGTGATTATTATAGCACCGTTTTTGGCTCTAGCTCCATAAAGTGCACTCGCAGCTGCACCTTTAAGAACAGAAACACTTTCAATATCATCAGGATTTATATCGCCAGCTCTGTTACCGCCATCTACACCACCTGTTATACCATCTTGATTTAAAGATTGATTGCTAATTGGCATACCGTCAATTACAAAAATAGGCTGGTTGTCTCCAGACAACGATGTTGCCCCTCTAATAATTATAGAGGCACTACCTCCAGGTGTTCCAGATTGTTGTGTAATTTTTAATCCAGATACTTTTCCTGCTAATGCGTCTACTGGGCTAGCGCTTCGAGCTCTAGTTAAGCTCTCAGAGTCTACTTCACCAACAGATACACCAAGCCCTCGTTCCTTTTTCGAAATGCCCAATGCTGTTACTACAACTTCTTCTAAAGCAGCTGCATCTTCAGCCATAGTGACGTTAATCGTGTTTGATGCCCCAACAGTTTTCTCCTGAGTAGCATACCCCACAAAGCTAAATACCAAGGTTGCACCTTGAGAAGCTTTTATTGAGTAATTACCATCAAAATCCGAAGATGTACCGGTTGTAGTACCTTTAATTAAGACAGTTGCTCCAGGGAGTGGTAGGCCAGAGCCATCCAAAACTGTACCTGAAATTGTCTTTTCTTGTGCGAAAGTTAATTGCACAACAAACGCTAGTAATAGCGTTAGAATTCCACTAAACTTTGTTTTCATTTTGTAATTATTTGAATTAGTCAATGTCAAAAATCTTAAAATAAAGTTAATTAAACAATAATTTCCCGTTAAAATTTAGTGTACAGAATGAAAAAGATTGTTGTTTTTGCAGTGAAAATGGAGAATTGGAAGATATAATTTAAAATATTTTTAGGTTTGATATGAATTCTATTGTTTGGAAATCATTTAGTTATGCATGCATAATTTTTGGTTCTTTCGGGTTTATGGGGTGTTTTGTTTTTGTTTTAAAAAAATAATAGAAGTGTTAACTGTTTGTGTTAGAAATATGCGGTTAAGCTCAGGTGTACTTTAGAGTCGGAGAGTTTAAAGTTGGAATTTTCATTTTTGCCATTAGCATAATTCAGTTTAAATAAGCCAGCTTTGGTGAGTAGCCCGAAGCCGAAGCCAAATCCAAAAAGTTTTTGTTGTACGGAGGTGATTTTGTTGTCAAAATAGGCTGCATCGAAAATAGTGTGTATGTAAACGGTGTTGGCCAATTGGTAGCGGTACTCGGTGTTGATTATGCCGAACAATGATGCAAAAAGGCTGTTTTCTTCAAAGCCTCTAATTGAATTGATGCCGCCAAAACGAAACAGCTCGTTTTTAAAATAATTGTCCGATTGTAGATAAGATCCGGTCGTTCTTAGGTATATGGAATTTTTAGCGTTTAGGTTGAAAATATTCGAGGCATTCAGGGTTAGCAGTGTTTGTTTTTCGGAATCTGATTCCGTTTTTCTTTTGCCCGTTCCTATTTCAATGTTGAAATGTGATTTTACAGGAAACAATAAGTTGGATGCTTGTAGGTTGTTGTATTGGTGCGAAATGGTGAAAAAGTTGGAGTTGTAGTCTCGAAGGGTTAATGAGGTGGTGGATTGTAAATAACTGGATTCTGATGAAGTTATTCCCAGGGCAATGCGGTGCTTGGGGTTTATTTGGTAATTTATTTTAGCGGTTTGGTTGGTGGTGGTGAATGATGAATCTTTTTTAAAAATGCGTAATGCTAATTCTATTCCGATGGGGGAATTAAAAATATAGGGCATCGTAATGTTGCTTTCAAATGTTTTTTGGTCGTTTTCGTCGCTTTTGTATAATAATCTAAAGGACTCACCAAAATTTAAATTGTTGGTTAGGTTCAGGTTTAGGTAGCCGTCAAATTCTAATTTATTGCTGTCTTCATTGGTGCCAAAACCCAAAAACCCATCAAAGGCATTGCTGTTGGTTTTTTTGGTGTATACATATAATATGGTCGAGTCTTTCGAAAATAATACTTCGGGGGACTTGAGTTGTTCAGCGAAATTCAAGTTGGCAAGTTGTTCGGTTTTTCTTTTTATTGTGGACAAGTAGAACACCTGTCCGGGTTTGATTTTTAAATAGTGCTTTAAAAAACTTCTCGGGAATTTTTCGTAGCCTCTTATTGTAATATCGTCAATAGTACGGGGTTTTTGGTTAGAGTCGACTACAAGTTGGGCATGTAGTGTGCGGTTGTTTTTTACCTCGATTTCCGAAAGTCTCAATTTTGAAAATGGAAGTCCCTTTTCTGAAATGTCCTGGTTGATGCCGCCTAGGATGGCTTCGATTTGGTGGAAGGGGATTTCAAAATAATCGTTTGTTATGCGTTTGGAAAAAGACTTAAGCATTGATGGAGCCAAGGTTGTATTGTCGTAATAGATTTGGATGCTGTTGAATTTCCTTTTTAATGCAATTTTTACTGAAAATGTAGAGTCGTTTACTTTTTTAATAGGGTAAGCTTCATTTTCAATATAGCCCAGTTTATAAAGTGTTTGCTGTGTGGTGTTTACTTCGGCAGTTAAAGACTTAAAATCGATATGCCGTTTTTGGTAATTAAGGGAATCTACTGTCTTGGTTTCGTCGCTGTTTGCACCTTTCATGTTAAGCCATAAATTTTGTCCGAAACTCTTCGGAGAAAAAATAATATATATAAAAAGGAGTAAAAAGGTGAACTTTTTCACGAAATACAAGACGTGTTTTTAATGTAAATCTAAGGGAAAATTTTACCGATTGATATAGTGAATGTTATTATTTTTAAATTCAACTGAAAATTAATGATTTAGGATTTGAATTATTCATTTTAATTTCTACCTTTGCAGCCCTCTAAATAGAGGTTAATAAAATTTATATTAAAATTTATGCCAACAATTTCGCAATTAGTAAGAAAAGGAAGAGCCAAAATAACCAAGAAGAGTAAATCGGCTGCTTTGGATTCTTGTCCGCAAAGACGTGGTGTATGTACTCGTGTTTACACAACAACCCCTAAAAAACCTAACTCAGCAATGCGTAAGGTAGCAAGGGTGCGTTTAACAAACGGAAACGAGGTTAACGCATACATTGGCGGTGAAGGACATAATTTACAAGAGCACTCGATAGTATTGGTTAGAGGTGGAAGGGTAAAAGATTTACCAGGTGTTAGATATCACATTGTGCGTGGCGCGCTTGATACCGCAGGTGTTAACGGCCGTACGCAACGTCGATCTAAGTATGGTGCTAAACGCCCTAAAAAGTAATTAAAACTTTAAGAAGAAGACATGAGAAAAAGAGCAGCAAAAAAGAGACCGCTTTTACCGGATCCACGTTTTAACGATCAGTTAGTGACGCGTTTCGTTAACATGATGATGTGGGATGGTAAAAAGTCTGTAGCTTTTAAAGTATTCTACGATGCTATTGATATTGTAGATTCAAAGAAAACTGACGAAGAAAAAACAGCTTTAGAGCTTTGGAAAGATGCCCTTTCTAATGTGATGCCTCACGTAGAAGTGCGTAGTCGTCGTGTTGGAGGTGCAACATTCCAAATCCCGATGCAAATTCGTCCAGATAGAAAAGTTTCAACAGCCATGAAGTGGTTGATTGGTTATGCTAGAAAACGTAACGAAAAATCTATGGCGTTGCGTTTGGCTTCAGAGATTTTAGCAGCGGCTAAAGAAGAAGGAGCAGCAGTTAAGAAACGTGTAGATACTCATAAAATGGCAGAAGCCAATAAAGCATTCTCACACTTTAGATTCTAATAAAACATGGCAAGAGATTTAAAATATACAAGAAATATAGGTATTGCAGCTCATATTGATGCTGGTAAAACAACAACAACAGAGCGTATACTTTATTATACTGGTGTTAGTCATAAAATTGGTGAAGTGCACGATGGTGCTGCAACCATGGACTGGATGGAGCAAGAGCAAGAGCGTGGTATTACCATTACTTCTGCAGCTACAACTTGTACTTGGAAATTCCCGATGGAAAACGCTCAGCCGTTACCAGATACCAAAGACTACCACTTTAATATTATCGATACTCCGGGCCACGTAGATTTTACAGTGGAAGTAAACCGTTCTTTACGTGTGTTAGATGGTTTGGTGTTCTTGTTTAGTGCGGTTGATGGTGTTGAGCCACAATCTGAAACTAACTGGAGACTTGCAGATAACTACAAAGTGCCACGTATTGGTTTCGTAAACAAAATGGACCGTCAAGGTTCTAACTTCTTGGCAGTATGTCAGCAAGTTAAAGATATGTTGAAATCTAACGCAGTGCCAATTGTATTGAACATTGGTGACGAGGCAGATTTTAGAGGTATCGTAGATTTAGTAAAAAACAGAGCCGTAGTTTGGCATGACGAAACTCAAGGGGCTACCTTTGATGTTGTTGAGATTCCAGACGATATGAAAGAAGAGGCTCGTAAGTACCGTGCGCTTTTAATTGAGGAAGTAGCGACTTACGACGAAAACCTTCTTGAAAAATTCATGGAAGATGAAGATTCAATTACAGAAGACGAGGTGCATGCTGCACTTAGAGCTGCTGTAATGGATATGGCTATCATTCCAATGATTTGTGGTTCTTCATTTAAAAATAAAGGTGTTCAGTTCTTGTTAGATGCTGTATGCCGTTACTTGCCTTCTCCTTTAGATAGAGATAACATTGTAGGTACTAACCCTAATACAGGTGAGGAAGAGAGCCGTAGACCAGATGCTAAAGATCCATTTTCAGCTTTAGCGTTTAAAATCGCTACCGATCCTTTTGTTGGTCGTTTAGCATTCTTCCGTGCTTATTCAGGTCGTTTAGATGCAGGTTCGTACGTTATGAACAACCGTTCTGGCAAAAAAGAGCGTATCTCTCGTATTTACCAAATGCACTCTAACAAGCAAAACGCTATCGAGTATATCGAAGCTGGAGATATTGGAGCTGCTGTAGGATTTAAGGATATCAAAACTGGTGATACTTTAACTGATGAAAAGAATCCAATTGTATTGGAATCTATGGAATTCCCTGATCCAGTAATCGGTATCGCGGTAGAGCCTAAAACAAAGGCAGATGTTGATAAATTGGGTATGGCTTTGGCTAAATTGGCTGAAGAAGATCCAACATTTACAGCAAGAACAGACGAAGCTTCAGGACAGACTATTATTTCTGGAATGGGTGAGCTTCACTTAGATATTATTGTTGACCGTCTTAAGCGTGAGTTTAAGGTAGAGGTTAACCAAGGTCAGCCTCAAGTAGAGTACAAAGAAGCCATTACACAACGTGCCGAGCACAGAGAGGTTTACAAAAAGCAATCTGGTGGTCGTGGTAAATTCGCCGATATTGTATTTACTATTGAGCCTGCTGACGAAGGTAAGGATGGATTAGAGTTTATTTCTGAGATTAAAGGTGGTAACGTTCCTAAGGAATTTATCCCTTCAATTGAAAAAGGTTTCCAAATGGCTATGGTAAATGGTCCGTTGGCAGGTTACGAAGTAGATTCTATGAAAGTAACTTTAACTGATGGTTCTTACCACGATGTGGATTCTGATCAATTGTCTTTCGAATTAGCTGCAAAACTTGGTTTTAAAGCTGCTGCTAAGGCTGCAAAAGCCGTAATCATGGAGCCTATGATGAAATTGGAGGTAATTACTCCAGAAGAAAACATGGGTGATATTGTAGGTGATTTGAACAGAAGAAGAGGTCAAGTAAGCGACATGAGCGACCGTGCTGGTGCTAAAGCAGTAAAAGCTATTGTGCCATTATCAGAAATGTTTGGTTATGTAACTACATTAAGAACATTATCATCAGGTCGTGCAACGTCAACAATGGAATTTTCACATTACGCTGAAACACCTTCAAATATTTCTGAAGAAGTGATTAAGGCAGCTAAAGGTGTTGAAGCTTAAAATCTAAGAAAATGAGTCAAAAAATCAGAATAAAATTAAAATCTTACGATCACAACTTGGTTGATAAATCGGCCGATAAGATTGTAAAAACAGTAAAAAGTACAGGTGCTGTTGTAACTGGACCAATTCCTTTACCAACGCACAAAAAAATCTTTACTGTATTACGTTCTCCACACGTAAACAAGAAATCGAGAGAGCAATTCCAACTATCTTCTTATAAGAGATTGATGGATATTTACTCATCATCATCAAAAACAATTGATGCCTTGATGAAGCTTGAGTTGCCTAGTGGTGTTGAGGTTGAGATAAAAGTCTAACGGACTTTTATCGAAATTCCGAACTTGTTTCGGAATCTCATCAAAAGACCCTGAAACAAGTTCAGGGCATGCATGTCCCACCGATGCGGTCGCGGGAAAAACGGAAAAATACATTTCAGGGACGGAAGGTATTTTGTCCCTGAAGTTTTTTAAATAAGTAACAAATAAATTAATAATTAAATTATGTCTGGGTTAATTGGAAAAAAAATCGGTATGACCAGCATCTTTGATGAAAACGGGAAAAATATTCCTTGTACAGTAATCGAAGCAGGTCCATGTATCGTTACCCAAGTCAGAACTGAAGAGGTTGACGGCTACGAAGCTGTTCAATTAGGTTTCGATGACGCGACAGAAAAAAGCGCTACAAAGGCAGACATCGGTCATGCTAAAAAAGCGGGTACTTCTGTAAAGCGTAAAATCGTTGAGTTCAAAGGTTTTGATGAGGAGTACAAATTAGGAGATTCTATCACTGTAGATCACTTTGTTGAAGGTGAATTTGTTGATGTGTCTGGTATTTCAAAAGGAAAAGGATTCCAAGGTGTTGTAAAGCGTCATGGTTTCGGTGGTGTAGGTCAAGCTACCCACGGTCAGCACAACCGTTTAAGAGCGCCAGGTTCTATTGGAGCCGCTTCTTATCCTGCTAGAGTATTCAAAGGCATGAAAATGGCCGGAAGAATGGGTGGTGAAAAAGTGAAAGTTGAAAATTTAAGAGTATTGAAAGTAGTTGCTGAAAAGAACCTACTTGTTGTAAAAGGTTGTGTGCCTGGACACAAAAACTCTTATGTAATTATTAGAAAGTAATGAAAGTAGCAGTTTTAGATATAAACGGAAAAGACACAGGTAGAAAGGCAGACCTTTCTAAAGATGTGTTTGCTATTGAGCCTAATAATCACGCCGTATATTTGGATGTTAAACAATATTTAGCAAACCAACGTCAAGGTACTCACAAATCGAAAGAAAGAGGAGAAATTGCCGGAAGTACGCGTAAAATTAAGAAGCAAAAAGGTACTGGTACAGCTCGTGCTGGTAGCATCAAGTCTGGTGTATTTAAAGGTGGTGGACGTATGTTTGGTCCAAGACCAAGAAACTATAGCTTCAAGCTTAACAAAAACCTTAAGCGTTTAGCACGTAAATCTGCATTAAGTATTAAGGCCGGAGAGCAATCAATTACAGTTTTAGAAGACTTTAATTTTGATGCTCCAAAAACCAAAAACTTTACTGCAGTGCTGAAAGCCTTAGAGTTAGACAACAAAAAGTCTTTGTTTGTGTTGGGTGGGTCAAATAATAACGTATATTTGTCGTCGCGCAATTTAAAAGGTTCTGAAGTGATAACAGCTTCAGAATTAAGCACATACAAGATTATGAATGCTAATCAAGTAGTGCTTTTAGAAGGTGCTATTGAAGGAATTGAAACAAACTTAAGTAAATAAGAAACAGATGAGTATCTTAATTAAACCTATAATCACAGAAAAAGCGACTGCTGATAGTGAGTTAAAAAACTGCTATTGGTTCTCGGTGAACACAAAGGCGAACAAGGTAGAAATCAAAAAAGCGGTTGAAGCTGCTTATGGTGTTTCTGTTGAAAAAGTTCGTACTATAAATGTCCGTCCAGATAGAAGAACCCGTTACACAAAAACAGGTCTTCAACATGGTAAAACAAATGCTGTTAAAAAAGCAATTGTACAACTGGCGGAAGGTGAAATGATTGATTTATACAGTAACATGTAATTAGACAACAATGTCAGTAAGAAAATTAAAACCAATCACACCAGGACAGCGTTTTAGAGTAGTAAATGGGTATGACGCCATAACTACTGATAAGCCGGAAAAGAGCTTGCTCGTTCCGAATAAAAGGTCTGGTGGTAGAAACAGTCAAGGAAAAATGACCATGCGCTACATTGGTGGTGGTCATAAGAAAAAGTATCGTCTTATCGATTTTAAAAGAGACAAAGCAGGAATCCCTGCCGAAGTAAAATCGATTGAGTACGATCCAAACAGAACAGCTTTTATCGCTTTGGTAAACTACCAAGATGGCGAAAAAAGATATGTAATTGCTCAAAACGGATTGCAAGTAGGGCAAAACATTGTGTCTGGTAAGGAAGGTGTAGCACCAGAAATTGGTAACGCTATGCCATTAAGTGAAATTCCATTAGGAACCATTATTTCTTGTGTAGAATTACGTCCAGGTCAAGGTGCTGTTATGGCACGTAGTGCTGGTGCTTTTGCCCAGTTAATGGCAAGAGACGGTAAGTTTGCTACTATAAAATTGCCTTCAGGTGAAACCAGAATGATTCTAGGAACTTGTATGGCTACCATCGGGGTTGTATCTAACTCAGATCACCAATTAATAGTAGGTGGTAAAGCAGGTAGAACAAGATGGTTAGGTAGAAGACCGAGAACTAGACCGGTAGTGATGAACCCGATTGATCACCCAATGGGTGGTGGTGAAGGCCGTTCTTCAGGAGGTCACCCACGTTCAAGAAACGGTGTTCCAGCTAAAGGTTATAGAACACGTTCTAAAACAAAAGCGAGTAATAAGTATATTGTAGAACGTAGAAAGAAATAAGACATGGCAAGATCATTAAAAAAAGGACCTTACGTTCATTATAAATTAGAAAGAAAAGTTGCCGCTAATGTTGAGGCTAACAAAAAAACAGTAATCAAAACTTGGTCTCGTGCTAGTATGATTACTCCAGATTTCGTTGGACAAACAATAGCAGTGCACAATGGCCGTCAATTCGTTCCAGTTTACGTAACTGAAAACATGGTAGGTCATAAATTAGGAGAATTTTCACCAACACGTTCATTCCGTGGGCATGCCGGTGCTAAAAATAAAGGTAAAAAGTAGTAAGCTATGGGAAGTCGTAAAAAACAAATGGCAGACGCTATTAAGGAAGGTAAAAAGCAAGTGGCTTTTGCAAAACTTAATAATTGTCCTACATCACCAAGAAAAATGCGCTTAGTAGCCGATTTAGTAAGAGGTGAAAAGGTAGAGAAAGCACTTAATATCTTAAAGTTCAGCCAAAAGGAAGCTTCAGCTCGTTTAGAGAAGTTACTATTGTCAGCTATCGCTAACTGGCAAGCAAAAAATGAAGACGCCGATGTTGAATCTGCAGAATTATTTGTAAAGGAGATTAGAGTTGACGGAGGATCGATGTTAAAGAGATTACGTCCTGCACCTCAAGGTCGTGCACATAGAATTAGAAAACGTTCTAACCACGTAACATTGGTGGTTGGTGCTAACAATAACACACAAGCTTAATAAAGAGTATGGGACAAAAAACAAATCCAATCGGAAATCGCTTAGGAATTATCAGAGGATGGGAATCTAACTGGTACGGAGGAAACGATTATGGCGATAAACTTGCCGAAGACGATAAGATTAGAAAATACGTTCACGCGCGTCTTTCTAAAGCTAGTGTAAGTAGAGTAATTATTGAAAGAACTTTAAAGCTTGTAACCGTTACTATCACTACGGCACGCCCAGGTATCATTATTGGTAAGGGAGGTCAAGAGGTAGACAAGTTGAAAGAGGAGCTTAAGAAAATTACCGGAAAAGAAGTTCAGATCAACATCTTTGAAATTAAAAGACCTGAACTAGATGCATTTTTAGTAGCATCAAGTATTGCCCGTCAAATAGAGAACAGAATCTCTTACCGTCGTGCAATCAAAATGGCTATTGCTGCTACAATGCGTATGAATGCTGAAGGAATAAAAATCCAAATTAGTGGTCGTTTAAACGGTGCTGAAATGGCACGTAGCGAGCACTACAAAGAAGGACGTATTCCTTTATCGACCTTTAGAGCCGATATTGACTATGCTTTAGTTGAGGCACACACTACTTACGGTAGATTGGGTGTTAAAGTATGGATCATGAAAGGTGAAGTATACGGTAAAAGAGAGCTTTCTCCGCTTGTTGGATTGTCCAAAAAGCAAGGAAAAGGTGGAGCCGGACGTGGCGGAAACAAAGGGCCTCGTCGTAGAAAGTAATTTTTTATAAAGTAAAGAAAAATGTTACAGCCTAAAAGAACAAAATTTCGTAAGCAGCAAAAAGGACGCATGAAAGGTAATGCCGGAAGAGGCAACCAACTTTCAAGCGGAACTTTTGGAATAAAAGCATTAGACTCAGTATTTATAACGTCTCGTCAAATTGAAGCAGCACGTATCGCCGCTACACGTTACATGAAAAGAGAAGGGCAGCTTTGGATTAAAATATTTCCAGACAAGCCTATCACAAAAAAGCCTCTTGAAGTACGTATGGGTAAAGGTAAAGGTGCCGTAGAACTTTGGGTAGCTGTTGTAAAGCCAGGAAGAGTGCTTTTTGAAGTAGGTGGAGTGCCATTAGACATTGCTAAAGAAGCATTACGTCTAGCCGCACAAAAACTACCGGTAAAAACTAAGTTTATAATTGCTAGAGATTACGAAGCATAATTGATTTGATATTATGAAACAATCAGAAATTAAAGAATTATCTGTAGCTGAGTTACAAGAAAAGCTTAGTGAAACTAAAAAGAGTTATTCAGACCTAAAATTGGCTCATGCAATTTCTCCTTTAGAAAATCCAATTCAATTACGTAACCTACGTCGTAGCGTTGCTAGAATTGCGACTGAATTAACTAAAAGAGATTCACAATAATTCTGCTTAAAATGGAAACAAGAAAGTTAAGAAAAGAACGTATAGGAGTTGTTACAAGTAACAAAATGCAGAAATCTATTGTGGTTTCTGAGGTGAAAAAAGTAAAGCACCCTATGTATGGTAAGTTCGTGTTAAAAACAAAAAAATATGTGGCGCACGACGAGAAAAATGACTGCAACGAAGGAGATACTGTAAGGATCATGGAAACACGACCTTTAAGTAAATCTAAATGTTGGAGATTAGTTGAAATAATTGAAAGAGCGAAGTAATCATGGTACAACAAGAATCAAGACTTAAAGTAGCAGACAACACCGGAGCCAAAGAAGTATTAACCATACGTGTTCTAGGTGGTACTAAAAGAAGATACGCTTCTGTAGGAGACAAAATTGTAGTTTCTGTAAAAGACGCAACACCTAATGGAAACATTAAAAAAGGTGCTGTTTCAACCGCAGTAGTAGTGCGTACCGTTAAAGAAGTGCGACGTCCAGATGGATCTTATATCAGATTCGACGATAACGCATGTGTACTTTTAAACCCTCAAGGTGAAATGAGAGGTACACGTGTATTCGGACCAGTTGCAAGAGAGCTTCGTGATAAACAATTCATGAAGATTGTATCATTGGCACCAGAGGTGCTTTAATACAAATTATTAAGATGGGAAAGCTTAAAATAAAAACTGGAGATACCGTAAAAGTAATTGCTGGAGACCACAAAGGTGCAGAAGGTAAAGTACAAAAGGTATTAATAGAAAAGAACAAAGCGATTGTTGAGGGCGTAAACTTAGTGAAAAAACACACTAAGCCAAGTGCTCAAAATCCTCAAGGAGGAATCGTAGAGAAAGAAGCGGCTATTCACGTATCTAACTTATCATTGTTAACCTCAAAAGGTGAAGAAACAAGAGTTGGTTACAGAATGGAAGGCGATAAAAAAGTACGATTTTCTAAAAAATCTAATGAAGTAATATAGTTATGGCATATTCACCAAGACTTAAAGAAGAGTATAAAAGCAGAGTAATTGCAGCTCTTACAGACGAATTTGGATATAATAATGTAATGCAGGTTCCTAAACTGGAAAAGATAGTATTATCTAAAGGTGTAGGTGCTGCCGTTGCAGACAAAAAGTTGATTGACTACGCCGTAGAGGAATTGACTACTATATCTGGACAAAAAGCCGTAGCAACGATTTCTAAAAAGGACGTTGCATCTTTCAAACTTCGTAAAGGGATGCCAATTGGGGCAAAAGTAACTTTACGTGGTGAAAGAATGTACGAATTCTTAGATCGTTTAGTAACTTCTGCACTTCCACGTGTAAGAGATTTTAATGGAATTAAGGCTACAGGCTTCGACGGAAGAGGTAACTACAACCTAGGTATTACCGAGCAAATTATCTTCCCAGAAATAAACATTGATAAAGTGAACAAAATTTCTGGAATGGATATTACATTTGTAACTTCAGCCGAAACTGATAAAGAAGCAAAATCATTATTAACTGAACTAGGATTACCTTTTCAAAAGAACTAAGATATGGCTAAAGAATCAATGAAAGCCCGTGAGGTAAAAAGAGCTAAAACAGTAGCCAAATACGCTGCTAAACGCAAAGCTTTAAAAGAAGCAGGCGATTACGAAGCGTTACAAAAGCTACCTAAAAATGCATCTCCTATCCGTCAGCATAATAGATGTAAGTTAACCGGAAGACCAAAAGGATACATGCGTACATTTGGTATCTCTCGTGTAACATTTAGGGAAATGGCCAACCAAGGGCTTATTCCGGGAGTAAAAAAAGCAAGTTGGTAATATTATTTAAATAATCAGGCTTAAGGTTCGGGACCAACCGAAAACCAAGGCCACAAAATCAATTCATTATGTACTCAGATCCAATTGCGGATTATTTGACTCGAATTAGAAACGCAGTGCGTGCCAACCACAGAGTGGTGGAGATACCAGCATCTAATTTAAAAAAGGACATCACTAAAATATTATTCGAGCAAGGATATATTTTAAGTTACAAATTTGATGATTCCACAGTACAAGGCACTATCAAAATAGCGCTTAAGTACAACAAAGAAACAAAAGAACCAGTAATCAAGAAGCTTCAAAGAATTAGTACGCCAGGTTTACGTCAGTATGCCGGTGCTAAGGAATTGCCTAGAATCCTTAACGGTCTTGGTGTTGCTATCGTTTCAACTTCTCACGGAGTAATGACGGGCAAACAAGCCAAAAAGGAAAATGTAGGTGGCGAAGTTTTATGTTACGTATACTAATTTTTAATACCGAAAAGAAATGTCAAGAATAGGAAAAAATCCAGTAGCCATTCCAGAAGGTGTAACAGTTGACGTTAAAGATAACGTTGTAACTGTAAAAGGAAAATTAGGAGAGTTAACTCAAGCGTTCGATACTGTTGAAATTAAAGTTGAAGAAGGTAATATTATTGTAGAGCGTTCTTCAGAAGCCAAAGATCACAAAGCTAAGCACGGTTTGTACAGAGCATTGCTTAACAACATGATTGCTGGTGTTTCAAAAGGTTGGACAAAAGAGCTAGAATTGGTTGGTGTAGGTTATAGAGCATCAAACCAAGGCCAAAAATTAGATTTAGCATTAGGTTTTTCACACAATATCGTTTTAGATTTAGCTCCAGAAGTTAAAGTGGAAACTATTTCTGAAAAAGGTAAGAACCCAATCGTTAAACTAACTTCTCATGATAAACAATTAGTTGGTCAAGTAGCAGCGAAGATTCGTGGTTTTAGAAAGCCTGAGCCTTACAAAGGAAAAGGAATCAAGTTTGTTGGTGAAGAAATAAGAAGAAAAGCAGGTAAATCAGCTTAATAATTAAGTTATGGCATTGACAAAGAACGAAAGAAGACTAAGAATAAAAAACAGAATCCGTAAGGTTATTTCTGGTACAGGAGAAAGACCAAGATTGGCTGTTTATAGAAGTAATAAAGAAATTTATGCTCAGTTGATAGATGACCTAACTGGTAACACCATTAGCGCGGCATCTTCAAGAGATAAAGATATTAGTTCTGCGAAAGCAACTAAAGCTGAAGTAGCGAAATTAGTAGGTAAAGCAATTGCCGAAAAAGCTGTAAAAGCAGGTATTGAAACGGTTTCTTTTGATAGAGGCGGTTACCTTTACCATGGTAGAGTAAAATCATTAGCTGAAGGAGCTAGAGAAGGCGGACTAAAATTCTAAGATATTATGTTTCAAAAATATAAAAGTGCAGAGTTAGTAAAACCAGGTGGACTAGATCTTAAAGATCGTTTGGTTGGTGTACAAAGGGTTACTAAAGTAACTAAAGGTGGTAGAGCATTTGGTTTTTCAGCAATTGTAGTAGTTGGTGACGAAGCTGGTGTTGTAGGCCAAGGTTTAGGAAAATCTAAAGACGTTGCCAGTGCTATCGCAAAGGCCGTTGAGGATGCAAAGAAAAACTTGGTTAGAATTCCAATTAGAAAAGGAACGTTGCCACACGAACAAAAAGGAAAATACGGTGGAGCTAGAGTAAACATTATTCCTGCTGCTCCTGGTACCGGTGTAATCGCTGGTGGTGCTGTAAGAACAGTGCTTGAAGCAGTTGGTGTACACGATGTATTGTCTAAATCTCAAGGGTCTTCAAACCCACACAACGTAGTTAAAGCTACTTTTGATGCCTTATTGCAATTAAGAGATGCTAACACTATCGCGAGAGATAGAGGTATTTCACTTGAAAAAGTTTTTAACGCTTAATACAGACAGAAATGGCAAAGATTAAAGTAACAAAAGTTAAAAGCGCAATCAATCGTCCGCAAAGACAAAAAAGAATTTTAGAATCTTTAGGTCTTAGCAAGATTGGTCAAGTAAAAGAGCACGAAGCTACACCAAGTGTTTTGGGGATGGTAGCTAAAGTTTCACATTTAGTTTCTGTTGAAGAAGCTTAAAAATATAAACTGAAATGGATTTAAGTAATTTACAACCTGCAGAAGGTTCAGTAAAAAGCCAAGGAAAACGAGTAGGTAGAGGGCAAGGATCTGGTAAAGGTGGTACCGCTACACGTGGTCACAAAGGTGCCAAATCGCGTTCTGGTTATTCTAAGAAATTAGGTTTTGAAGGTGGACAAATGCCACTTCAAAGACGTGTTCCTAAGTTTGGCTTCACTAACATTAACCGAGTGGAGTACCAAGGTGTTAACCTTGATACCTTGCAACAATTGGTTGATGATAAAAAGATAAACGATACTGTAGATTTTGAAACCTTGTTTGCTAACCGTTTGGTTGGTAAAAACGACCTAGTTAAAATATTAGGTAGAGGTGAATTGAAAGCTAAATTAAAAGTATCTGCTCATAAGTTTACTGCTTCGGCTAAAGCTGCTATTGAGGCTGCTGGAGGAGAGGCTGTAACTATATAAGACTTGTTATAAGTATGAAATTTATAGAATCAATTAAAAATGTTTGGAAGATAGAGGAACTAAGAAACAGAATCATAGTGACTTTGAGTCTGTTGTTAGTCTATCGATTTGGTGCCCAAGTAGTATTACCAGGTATTGACGCCGCCCAATTAAGTGGCTTGGCCGATAAAACCGATAGCGGGTTATTAGGTTTATTAAACGCCTTCACCGGTGGAGCATTCGCTAATGCTTCGGTATTCGCACTTGGTATCATGCCTTACATTTCTGCTTCTATTGTTGTACAGTTAATGGGTATTGCCATTCCTTATTTGCAGAAATTGCAAAAGGAAGGTGCTAGTGGGCAAAAGAAAATCACCCAAATTACACGTTGGTTAACTATTGCAATCTGTTTGGTGCAAGCACCGGGCTACTTGGCTAGCTTACCAGCTTTGGGTATTCCAACTAGTGCGTTCTTATTAGGAACAGGACCATTGTTTTACTTCTCTTCGGTTACTATTTTGGTAACAGGCTGTATCTTCGCGATGTGGTTGGGTGAGAAAATTACAGATAAAGGTATCGGTAACGGTATTTCATTGTTAATTATGGTTGGTATCATTGCTACTTTGCCACAGGCATTTTTACAAAATGCAGCTACCCGATTAGAAGGTGGTGGTAACGGTGGATTAATGATGGTATTGATTGAATTCGTAATCTGGTTTGTAATCATTTTAGCTTCTATTATGTTAGTAATGGGCGTAAGAAAGATTGCAGTGCAGTATGCAAGAAGAACGGCTACTGGAGGTTACGAAAAAAGCGCCGCTGCAGGTTCTAGACAATACATACCATTAAAACTGAATGCCTCTGGGGTAATGCCAATCATTTTTGCTCAAGCTATTATGTTTGTACCTGGTTTAATTGGAGGGTCGGCTTTCTTAAAGGAAACGGCAACCGGAACTTGGTTACAGACTAACTTTTCAGATATTTTCGGATTGGTTTATAACATCACATTTGCGTTGTTGATTATTGTATTTACCTATTTCTATACGGCGATTACAGTACCGACCAATAAAATGGCCGACGACTTAAAGCGTAGCGGTGGTTTTATTCCAGGCATCCGTCCAGGTTCTGAAACTTCAGAGTACTTAGATAAAATCATGTCGCAAATCACGTTGCCTGGTTCTATATTTTTGGCGTTAATTGCAGTATTCCCTGCATTTATTGTTAAACTTATGGGGGTACAGCAAGGTTGGGCATTGTTCTTTGGAGGAACCTCATTATTGATTATGGTTGGTGTGGCAATTGACACCATGCAGCAAATAAACTCTTATTTGTTGAACCGTCATTACGATGGGTTGATGAAAACAGGTAAAAATAGAAAAGCAGTAGCATAATATATTATACTATGGCAAAACAAGCAGCAATAGAACAGGACGGAACCATCATAGAAGCATTATCAAATGCGATGTTCCGTGTTGAATTGGAAAACGGTCACATAGTGACTGCCCATATTTCTGGTAAAATGCGAATGCACTACATTAAGTTGTTACCAGGAGACAAAGTAAAATTAGAAATGAGCCCTTACGATTTAACAAAGGCTCGTATAACTTATAGATATTAAATAGTTCAAAGTTTCAAGTTTAAAGTTGTAAGTTCCCATTAGGGCAAACCTTAAACTTTAAACCAAAAACCTTAAACTTAAAAGAGATGAAAGTAAGAGCATCAGTAAAAAAGAGAAGCGCAGATTGTAAAATTGTGCGTAGAAAAGGAAGACTTTACGTTATAAACAAAAAGAATCCTAGATTTAAACAAAGACAAGGTTAATTTGTACATGAGTTATTAGTGTTTGGTAGTTAGATGAATCTGTTTGAAATAGCAATGTTTAGGATTCTAACAACTAAAAACTAGCAACAAAAACTAATAAAAACAATATGGCAAGAATTGCAGGTGTAGACATACCAAAAAACAAAAGAGGAGTTATTGCTTTAACTTATATCTACGGTGTAGGAAAGAGTAGAGCAAAAGAAATTTTAGCGGCTGCTAAAGTGGACGAAAGTATTAAAGTTCAAGACTGGACTGACGACCAAATTAGCGGAATCCGTGAGGCCGTTGGAACTTACACTATTGAAGGTGAGTTACGTTCTGAAACCCAATTGAACATTAAGCGATTAATGGATATTGGTTGTTACAGAGGTATCCGTCACAGAGCGGGATTACCATTAAGAGGTCAAAGAACCAAAAACAACTCCAGAACCAGAAAAGGTAGAAGAAAAACTGTTGCTAACAAGAAAAAAGCAACTAAGTAATAAATAGTCTTTAGTCTTTAGACGTTGGAAGGAATCTGTTTGAAATTTATACGGTTTAGGATTCTAGCGACTATTACTAAGAACTAAAAACTAAAAGAATCATGGCAAAAACAAGCACAAAAAAACGTAAAGTTAATGTTGAGGCTGTAGGTGAAGCTCACGTTACAGCATCGTTCAACAACATAATTATTTCACTTACCAACAAAAACGGAGATGTTATTTCTTGGTCTTCTGCTGGTAAAATGGGATTTAGAGGTTCAAAGAAAAATACACCTTACGCTGCTCAATTGGCTGCTGAAGATGCAGCTGCTGTAGCTCAAGAAGCTGGATTGAAAAAAGTAAAGGTTTATGTAAAAGGACCTGGAAATGGTAGAGAATCTGCTATCCGTTCTATCCACAATGCTGGTATCGAAGTAACCGAAATCATCGATGTTACTCCATTACCACATAACGGATGTCGTCCTCCAAAAAGACGTCGAGTATAACAAATTTACATAGTAGAATGAATATCAATTGTTTTTGCAGTTGATATTCATTTTTTATATGTACATTTGCAGACTGAAAAAAATAAACAAGTATCACCGAGAGGACTACGGTTATCGAAGGATAAGATTTAGACCTTAATTCATAACCACTCTCACAAATTAATTTAAAATGGCAAGATATACTGGTCCTAAAACTAAAATAGCTCGTAAGTTTGGCGAAGCTATCTTCGGAGACGACAAGTCATTCGAAAAAAGAAATTACCCTCCAGGGCAACACGGAAACAACCGTCGTCGTGGTAAAAAATCTGAATACGCAATCCAATTACAGGAAAAGCAAAAAGCCAAATATACTTATGGTATATTAGAGCGTCAGTTTAGAGGTTTGTTTAAAAAGGCAAGAGCTGCACAAGGAATTACTGGTGAAGTGCTTTTACAACTTTGCGAGTCTCGTTTAGATAACGTAGTATTCCGTATGGGCATTGCTCCAACAAGAAGTGCTGCAAGACAATTGGTATCGCACAGACACATTACAGTAAATGGTGAGTTGGTAAACATTCCATCTTACGAATTAAAGGCTGGTGACGTTGTTGCGGTTCGTGAAAAATCAAAGTCTCTTGAGGCTATCGAAAGATCACTTTCAAACTCAAGCAATGTTTTCGAATGGATTACTTGGAACAACGATACCAAGCAAGGAACTTACGTTTCTGTGCCACAAAGAATTCAGATTCCTGAAAACATCAACGAGCAATTCATCGTCGAATTATACTCTAAATAATAAATTAATCACATTGGTATTTGGCCAAAGGGTTTATTCGTACTTCTTCAAACTTATAAACCGCGCAACCAAGTAACAATTAAAACGAAGAAAACAATATGGCAGTATTTAATTTTCAAAAGCCGGATAAAGTAATCATGATTGATTCTACTGATTTCGAAGGTAAATTCGAATTCAGACCATTAGAACCAGGTTACGGTCTAACAGTTGGTAATGCGTTGCGTCGCGTTCTTTTATCTTCATTAGAAGGATTCGCCATTACATCGGTTAGAATTGAAGGCGTTGATCATGAATTTTCAGCAATAGCTGGAGTAGTAGAAGATGTAACAGAAATCATCTTAAACCTTAAGCAAATCCGCTTTAAAAGACAAATTGAAGATATCGATAACGAATCGATTTCCATTTCAATTTCTGGACAAGAGCGCATCACTGCCGGGGATTTCCAAAAGTTTATTTCAGGATTCCAAGTATTGAATACCGAATTGGTAATCTGTAACCTAGATCCTAAAGTGAACCTTAACATGGAAATCACTATAGAAAAAGGTAGAGGATATGTACCTGCTGAAGAAAACAAAAAAGCTTCTGCACCAATAGGTACCATCTTTACAGATTCTATCTATACGCCAATAAAAAATGTTAAGTATAGCATTGAGAACTACCGTGTTGAGCAAAAGACCGATTACGAAAAATTAGTTTTCGAAATCATTACCGATGGTTCAATCACGCCACAAGATGCTTTAACTGAAGCGGCAAAGACATTGATTCACCACTTTATGTTATTCTCTGATGAGCGTATCACTTTAGAGGCTGATGAGATTGCACAAACAGAGACTTATGATGAAGAATCACTTCACATGCGTCAATTGCTTAAAACGAAATTGATCGATATGGATCTTTCGGTTCGTGCACTGAACTGTTTAAAAGCTGCAGAGGTTGATACTTTAGGTGATTTAGTATCATTCAACAAAAACGACTTGATGAAGTTCAGAAACTTTGGTAAAAAATCGTTAACCGAGCTTGAAGAGCTAGTAAACGTTAAAGGCCTTAATTTCGGAATGGACCTAAGCAAATATAAATTAGATAAAGATTAATTCTAACTCCTTTATATTTTGCTCCTTAAAAAAGTAGAAGCAAGATAAGGGTTTAAAACAAATGTCATGAGACACGGAAAAAAATTCAACCACTTAGGTAGAAAAACGGCTCACAGAAAATCAATGTTGGCCAACATGGCTTGTTCTTTAATCGAGCACAAGCGTATCAACACAACTGTTGCAAAAGCTAAAGCCTTAAAGCAATTTGTTGAGCCTATGATTACAAAGTCTAAAACTGATACCACCCACAACAGACGTTTGGTAATGGCTAAACTTAGACAAAAAGATGCGGTAACCGAATTGTTCAGAGAGGTGGCTACAAAGGTGGCAGACAGACCAGGTGGTTATACCAGAATTATCAAGTTAGGAAACCGATTAGGTGATAACGCCGATATGGCTATGATCGAACTTGTAGATTACAACGAAATTTACAATGCAGAGAAGGCAAAAAAGAAGACAACAAGAAGAAGTAGAAGAGGTGGTTCTAAGCCAGCAGCTGCTCCTGTTGAAACTAAGGCATCTAACGAAGAAGAATAAATGTTAGTAAGCATTTTAAATATTAAGGATAAACTATTTTAGTTTATCCTTTTTTTTATGCAATTTTGTAAAACTTTTCGAATTTATGAAATATCAAAAAAGACAAAAAGCCATCGTACTTCTAGCAGATGGTACCATTTTTTACGGTAAAGCAGTTGGCAACAAGCAAGGAACATCGTTTGGTGAGGTGTGTTTCAACACCGGGATGACGGGTTACCAAGAGATTTTTACCGACCCATCGTACTACGGACAGCTTATGGTGGCAACCAATGCCCATATTGGTAATTACGGAACCAATGAAGATGAAGTAGAATCAGATTCAGTTAAAATCGCTGGATTAATTGTAAAGAATTTTAGTTACGATTATTCAAGGGTTGCGGCTGATGATTCACTGGAGAGCTTCCTCGATAAAAATAACCTATTGGCCATTTCAGATGTCGATACCAGAGCATTGGTAAGTTACATAAGAGAGCACGGTGCAATGAATGCCGTTATCTCTACCGATGTAGATAACATTGAAGGTTTGAAAAAACAATTGGCAGAAGTACCGAACATGGAAGGTTTGGAACTGGCCTCGAAGGTATCAACCAAAGAGCCTTACTATTATGGTGATGAAAATGCCACTTACAGAGTAGCTGCTTTAGATATCGGTATAAAGAAGAACATACTTAGAAATATAGCTAAGCGCGATGCTTACATCAAGGTATTTCCGTACAATTCAAAGTTTGAAGATTTGGAAGCGTTCAATCCAGATGGATATTTTCTATCGAACGGGCCTGGAGATCCGGAGCCATTGGTTGAAGCCCAAGAAATAGCTAAGGAGATTATTAAACGGGATTTGCCATTGTTCGGGATTTGTTTAGGTCACCAAGTTATTGCATTGGCAAACGGTGCTACCACTTACAAAATGTACAATGGTCACCGTGGAATCAACCATCCGGTTAAAAACCTAAAAACAGGTAAAGGTGAAATTACTTCACAAAACCATGGTTTTGCCGTGAATCGTGAATCGGTTGAGAATAACCCAGATTTAGAAGTAACCCATGTACACCTAAATGATGATACCGTAGCTGGATTGGCCATGAAAAACAAGAATGTGTTTTCGGTACAGTACCACCCAGAAGCTAGTCCAGGGCCACACGATTCGTCTTATCTTTTTGATCAGTTTATTGAAAATATCAAAAAGCAAAAAGTAAGCGCTAGCTAAGTTTAAAATCAGTGTTGTTTGTAAATGAAATAACTAAAACGTTGTAGAACATTTTATGATGATTTTTGTTAAAACATTAAAAAACAAACAAGATTTAAGCGTAAATTTGAAATAATAAAAAGAATAAAACAAACCAATTATGAGTATAATCATTAACGTTCACGCTAGACAAATTCTAGATTCAAGAGGAAATCCTACAGTTGAAGTAGATGTAGTAACAGAAAATAATATTTTAGGTAGAGCTGCCGTACCATCAGGAGCATCAACCGGAGAGCACGAAGCTGTAGAATTACGCGATGGTGGAAACACTTACATGGGTAAAGGGGTGTTAAAAGCCGTTGAAAACGTAAATACCATAATTGCAGAAGAATTGATTGGCATTTCGGTTTTCGAACAAAACCTAATCGATAAAGTAATGATTGATTTGGATGGTACGCCAAACAAATCAAAACTAGGAGCCAACGCTATTTTAGGTGTGTCTTTGGCCGTGGCTAAAGCAGCTGCAAACGAATTGAACATGCCATTGTACAGATACGTTGGTGGTGTTTCTGCTAACACACTTCCCGTACCAATGATGAACATCATCAACGGTGGTTCGCACAGTGATGCGCCAATCGCATTCCAAGAGTTTATGATTATGCCGGTTAAGGCTAAAGATTTCACTCATGCTATGCAAATGGGAACTGAAATTTTCCACAACCTTAAAAAAGTATTGCACGACAGAGGTTTAAGTACTGCTGTAGGTGACGAAGGTGGTTTTGCACCAAACTTAGCTGGTGGAACAGAAGACGCTTTAGATTCTATTAAAGTAGCTGTAGAAAAAGCAGGTTATTCTTTCGGTGATGAAATTATGATCGCTCTTGATTGTGCTTCTGCCGAGTTCTACAAAGACGGAAAATACGATTATACCTTATTTGAAGGCGATAAAGGTCAAGTAAGATCTTCAGCCGAGCAAGCAGAGTACTTAGCGGAACTGACTTCAAAATACCCAATCATCTCAATCGAAGACGGTATGGACGAAAACGACTGGGAAGGCTGGAAATTATTAACCGAAAAAATCGGTGATAAAGTGCAGTTGGTTGGTGACGATTTATTTGTAACCAACGTAGAACGTTTATCAAGAGGTATTGAAAACGGTATTGCCAACTCAATCCTTATTAAAGTAAACCAAATCGGTTCTTTAACTGAAACGATTGCAGCTGTAAATATGGCTAAAAATGCAGGTTATACTTCAGTAATGTCTCACCGATCTGGTGAAACAGAAGATAATACTATTGCAGATTTGGCAGTGGCACTTAACTGTGGTCAAATAAAAACAGGTTCGGCTTCTCGTAGCGACCGTATGGCCAAGTACAACCAATTACTTAGAATTGAGGAAGAATTGGGCGATGTAGCTTATTTTCCACAAGAAAAAGCCTTTAAGGTTAAGTAATAGAATATTAAAACTTTATAACAAAAGCGATTATTTTTTAATAATCGCTTTTTTATTTAATATCAATTTTGATAATTTGGTTAATCGTTTAAATGAATCTAAATTAACTTTATAAATCAAGCTATATTTTGTAAATTAGCGTTCTTCTTAACAAAAAAACTTACAATAAATAATGGCAAACACAGCTAGTATAGAAATAGACGGGAAAAAGTATGATTTTCCTTTAGTAAAAGGTACAGAAAATGAAGTAGCAATTGATATCACAAAACTTAGAGGTTCAACAGGTGGGGTGATCACGCTAGATCCTGGATATAAAAACACCGGATCTTGTGAAAGTGCCATAACGTTTTTGGATGGAGAAAAAGGAGTTTTACGTTACCGTGGCTATTCTATAGAAGAGTTAGCTGAAAAAGCAGATTTCTTGGAAGTGGCTTATCTTTTAATTTTTGGTGAACTGCCAACAAAAGAGCAAAACGATAAATTCCATGACGATATAAAAGCAGAAGCGGTAGTTGACGAAGATGTTAAGAAAATTGTTGAGGCTTTTCCAAAATCTGCACATCCCATGGGAGTTATTTCTTCTTTAACCAGTGCTTTAACGGCCTTTAACCCTTCTTCGGTTAACGTTGAGTCTGAAGAAGATATGTATAAGTCGGTAGTAAGATTATTGGGTAAATTTCCAGTTTTGGTAGCATGGACTTTCAGAAAAAAAGTGGGAAGACCATTAAACTACGGAGACGATACCATAGGCTATGTTGAGAACATCTTAAAAATGATGTTTAAAAAACCAAATGGCGAGTACGAACAAAATAAGGTTTTAATCAACGCTTTAGATAAACTTTTAATCCTTCATGCCGATCACGAGCAAAACTGTTCAACATCAACGGTAAGAATTGCTGGTTCATCTCACGTTGGTTTGTTCGCTTCGATTTCAGCTGGTATTTCAGCGCTTTGGGGGCCACTTCACGGTGGGGCCAACCAAGCCGTATTGGAAATGCTTGAAGCTATAAAATCTGATGGTGGAGATACCAAAAAATATATGGCTAAAGCTAAGGACAAGCAAGATTCTTTCCGTTTAATGGGCTTTGGTCACCGTGTTTACAAAAACTTCGATCCCCGTGCCAGGATCATTAAAAAGGCAGCCGATGAAGTTTTAGGCGATTTAGGTGTTAACGATCCTGTTTTAGATATTGCAAAAGGTCTTGAAAAAGAAGCTCTGGAAGATCAATATTTTGTGGATAGAAAACTATACCCGAATGTAGATTTTTATTCTGGTATTATTTACAGAGCCATGGGCATCCCAACCGATATGTTCACCGTAATGTTCGCCTTAGGACGTTTGCCAGGTTGGATCGCACAATGGAGAGAAATGCGTTTACGTAAAGAGCCAATAGGTAGACCAAGACAAATTTACGTTGGAGCAACCGAAAGAAAGTTTGTGCCTATTGAAGAAAGATAAATAAAAGCAATTTTATGTTTTAAATAAAAGCTCCTTAACATTTTAGTTAAGGAGCTTTTTTATATTTACAACATGATAAAGCTCAATGTAAAAAACGAAACGTCGCGTTTGCGCTCTGTTGTTCTGGGAACAGCAGAGAGTAATGGCCCTACGCCAAAAGTAGAGGAGTGTTATGACCCCAAAAGCATTGAGCACGTGCTAGCTGGTACTTACCCGACTGAAGCCGATATGGTACGCGAAATGGATGCCGTTGCCGAAGTTTTTAAAAAATATGATGTACAGGTATTTCGGCCCGAAGTAATAAAGGATTGCAACCAAATTTTTACACGCGATATTGCCTTTGTGGTGGAAGACAAAATAATACGGGCTAATATTTTGCCAAACAGAGAAAAGGAAATTGAAGCCATACGTTATGTCTGGAATCAAGTGACACCCGAAAACCGTATTATTTTACCTGAGGAATGCCACGTGGAAGGTGGAGATGTTATACCGTGGAACGACTATATTTTTATGGGGACTTATTCGGGAGAGGATTACCCGCAGCTTATCACGGCACGCACAAATATAGATGCGGTAATAGCCATCCAGGAGTTGTTTCCCGATAAAATCGTGAAGTCGTTCGAACTAAGAAAATCGAATACCAATGCCAAAGAAAACGCGCTGCATCTCGATTGCTGTTTTCAGCCCTTGGGTAAAGGCAAGGCCATCCTGCATAAAAACGGATTTTTAATAGAAAGAGAATATGATTGGCTGGTTAATTTCTTCGGAAAGGAGAACATTTTTGAAATTACAAAAGACGAAATGTACCAAATGTGTAGCAATGTGTTTTCCATTTCGGAAGATGTCATTATCTCCGAGCAAAACTTCACCAGGTTAAACACCTGGCTGCGTGAAAACGGTTTTACCGTTGAAGAAGTACCCTATGCCGAAATCGGTAAGCAGGAAGGGCTGCTGCGTTGTAGCACTATGCCTTTGGTTCGGGGTTGAGTAGTTAATGCCGAAATGCTATTTTTGTAACATAAATGTTAACATCATGTCACAAACCACCAATACCATTTTAATGGTTCGCCCTGTAAATTTCAGGATGAACGAACAAACTGCGGTAAACAATTATTATCAGGAGTCAGCAAACTTGTTGCCTGCTGCCATTACGACCAAAGCACAACAGGAATTTGATGCCTTTGTTGAAAAGCTAACGGAAGTGGGAGTGAACGTTGTTGTGGTGAGTGATATTAAGGACACCGATACCCCCGATGCGGTTTTCCCAAATAACTGGGTGTCGTTTCACGAAAATGGTGATGTGGGATTGTATCCTATGTTTGCAGAAAATCGTCGTTTGGAACGCCGAGAGGATATTTTGGAAACTTTGGAAGAAGAGGGGTTTTCAATTGAAAATATCATTGATTACACCAGTGCCGAAGAAGAAGCCGTATTTTTAGAAGGTACCGGCAGTGTGGTGTTGGATCGTGAAAACCGAAAGGCTTACTGTGCACTATCACCACGGGCCGATGAGGATTTGTTCATCGAGTTTTGCGAAGATTTTGAATATTTCCCCGTGGTATTTACGGCTAACCAAACCGTTGACGGCCAACGAAAGCCCATTTACCATACTAATGTGATGATGTGTGTGGGCGAAACCTTTGCCGTGATCTGCCTAAGCTGCATTGACGATAAAAAAGAACGTAAAAATGTCATCAAGCATTTAAAGGAAAGTGGCAAAGACATTATTGATATTACCGAAGAGCAATTAAAACATTTCGCAGGAAACATGCTTCAGGTAAAAGGGGAGAATGATAAGCGCTATTTGGTGATGAGTGAAGCCGCACACAGTGCTCTTACCGAAAATCAAATTACAGCGTTAAAAAAGCATACCGAAACCCTTTACAGTTCACTGGAAACTATTGAAACTTGTGGTGGCGGCTCGGCGCGCTGCATGATGGCCGAGGTGTTTTTGCCTAAAAAATAACTGAATTCATCGAGCATTTTGAACATAAAATTTAGTTTAACCGTCAGTTCGAGTGATTTTGAGGTATAAAAATCGTATCGAGAACTTTTTGCTTACTCAAATCTTAATTCTCGATATAAATTTTTCTCATTTCAATCGAAAAATCCACTCGAATTGACGAGTAGTTTTCAAAATGCGTAATGAGGTTGGATTGGATTACTCTGCCGGTTTCGATTTGGGCAATTGTACATAAAATGTACTACCCACGCCTTGGGTGCTTTCTACCCAAATTTTACCGTTGTTGAGTTCCACCAATTCTTTACAAATCGATAATCCTAAACCGGTACCTTTTTCGTTATTGGTGCCTACCGTGGTAAACGAACTGTTTTTAAATAATTTAGACAGGTTTTCTTTTGAAATGCCCACTCCGGTATCGGCAATGCTAATAATACAACTGCCGTTGCTAATGTGGTTAGAAATGGTAATGGTATCGCCTTTACTACAGAATTTCAAGGCGTTGGCTAATAGGTTTTGTATCACAATTTCAAACATGCTTCTGTCGGCATAGGCAAAATCGCGTAATGAATGATCTACCAAATTGATACCTTTACTTTGCATGCGGGGTTCAATCAATTTCACTTTGTTTTCAAAAACTTCCTGCACATCGAATAAACTCGGTTTGGGCTCTAACGACTGCATTTGCGATTTAGACCAATTAAGCAAGTTGAATAACAATAACGAGGCATTGTTGGCATTTTCGCTTAATTCAGGAATTAAATTGTCGAACTCCTCGCGTGATAAAGAGCCTTCGCGAAGCAAGTCGATAAATCCATTGATGGAAGATAGCGAATCCTTTAAATCGTGCGAAACAATTGAGAACAATTTATCCTTTACGTTGTTAACGTTTTCAAGGTGTTTGGTCTGTTCTAAAAAGGCTTCGTTTTGAAGTTCTATTTTCAGATTCTTTTCTTCCAGCTCTTGCATGTACTTGATGTGGTTGTTTCGTTTTAGGTAAATCAGAACTAAAAAGGTTGAAACAATAGCCAAGGTAGCCAATAAGCCGTAAAAAATCAATTTGAACTTCCGTAAGCGTTCATCGGTTGAATTTGATGCTGTGGTAGTCGCTGCCATCGATTGTTCATTACTATCGTCTAAACGCGTTTCTTCAGCGGTATCAGGGTTTAAACCAAATTCATCAATCGAGCTGGTTGTTACCGTTATTTCGGGCGCATCATTTTTTAAAGCTTTGTTCAGTTCGTAGTATTCACGTTGCCAAACAAAGGCTTTATCAAATCGTTTTCGGGTAGAATCTAGGGTTCTTAGTAGTTTGTAGTGCTTCAGCAATTCCGCTTTATTATCTAAAGCTCTTGCCAGCTCGCCCGCCTCCATCAATTGGCTTTCGGCTGTTTTTAAGCGGTTTTGCCTAATGTTTAAATCTCCAAGATTGTTTAGGGTAAGCAACATGCCCAATTGGTCGTTACTGCGGTGGTTTAAGTTATAGCCCTGTACTAGATATTTGGTGGCGTTCCCGTAATCGTTAAACTTCAGGTATTCGCCACCCAATTTAGGAAGCAGTAAACCACGAAGCGAATCACTTTTAGTAACGTTACTTTGTAAAACACTTTGATAATAGTCAATGGCTCTGCGGTGTTCTTTTCGGTTTGAATACAACTCGGCCAGTTTGAGGCTCGATTGATTTATGCCTTCAACATCCTTTAGTGATTTCTGCTTTTCAAGTGCTTTTAAATAGAATTCAAGTGCTTTATCGTATGCATTAATGTTGTAATAGGCTTCGGCTAAATTACTATAGGTAACATTGAGTTCTTTTGTTAGATTGCGTTTTTCTAATTCACTTATAGCCAAAAGTGAATATTGAAGACCTTTGGTGTAGTTGCCACGCTTAATTTCAATTAAACCAATACTATTGTTTACTTTGGCAACACCCAAGGTATCTTTTAAGCTTTTAAATAAATCTTTCGATTTGTTATAACCGCTCACGGCATTAATATAATCACCTTTATGGGCATAAATCAAGGATTTATAATAGGTGATTTCGGCTATGGCTTCGGTGTAGTTTAAGGCGTGCGACAGCTTTTCGCTTTCAATGACGTATTTTAATGCCCGCTCGTAATCATTGGCGTCATAAAGCAACCTTATCAATTTTAAAGACGTGTCTACCTTTAGGGAATCTTGGTCCTGAAAAGCGAGCTCTATAGCCAATCCATCTATATCATTGGCCTGCGAAAAGCCTATAGATACAGATAGCATCATCACTAAAATTATTATTCTCCTCATAAAACGATTAATCACAACGGTAATAAAGCCACGTTTAAAGGTGTCTTATATTTGAGGGAAAATAAGATAGCTTTACTAAGCTGTAATTTTGGTGTTAATTAAATTCAATCCAGTTAAAATTGAATAATAGCATTACCCCACAAAAGTGGCAAAAAAGCATATTTAATTTCTAATTTCTGGGTTTTAATACCAATAAATTAGTTAAAACGACAAGGTGCAAAAAGGGCAAAAATCGACGAATAGATAAAAGGCAAAAAACATAGAAAAAAGGCAAAACCACAGCTAAAAAGCCTACCTTTTCTTTCAATATTTCGATTGGAATTTAATGCGTTGAGAACGTGTTTGTTAATAGGGCGGGAAGGTGTTTTTAAAGATAAATATTACAAGTGAACAGGGTTGATTTTTATATTTTTTCTAAAAACATAAGCGAATACAACTAATGCCATTTGAGTTATAATCTTGATTTAAAAATTCTATCTTTGCACACTTAATAAAATAAGCGAAATGAGCCTTCAAGACACCTTATCGAACGACGTAAAGCAAGCTGTAAAATCCAACTTTAATGTAGAGTTGGAAACTGTTGAATTCCAAGCCACCAGGAAAGAATTTGCGGGCGATATTACCGTAGTGGTGTTCCCGATGTTACGCTTTGTAAAGGGCAATCCGGTGCAAATAGGAGAAACCATTGGAAATTATTTGGTAGAGCACGTCGATAACGTAAAGGCGTTTAATGTAGTAAAAGGCTTTTTGAATATTGAAATAAGCGATTCGTATTACATCGATTTTTTCAACGGCATAAAAGCTGAAGAATCGTTCGGATTGGTGCAACCCAACCCCGATGAAAAGGCTATCATGGTAGAGTACTCGTCGCCAAACACCAACAAACCACTGCATTTAGGACATATCCGAAACAATTTATTGGGTTATAGCGTGGCCGAAATTTTAAAGGCTTCGGGTAAAAAAGTTTATAAAACCCAAATTATCAACGATCGCGGCATCCATATTTGTAAAAGTATGTTGGCTTGGAAGAAATTTGGAAATGGTGAAACGCCCGAAAGCACTGGTTTAAAAGGCGATAAATTGGTGGGGAACTATTACGTGAAGTTCGACCAGGAATATAAAAAGGAAATTGAAGCACTGGTGGCCAACGGAAGTACCGAAGAGGAAGCCAAAAAGAATGCGCCACTTTTAATCGAAGCCCAAGACATGTTGCGAAAATGGGAGGCAGGTGATGAAGCTGTTGTTGCCCTTTGGGAAAAAATGAACGGTTGGGTGTACGATGGGTTTGATGAAACCTATAAAAACCTGGGCGTAGATTTCGATACTTTATATTACGAAAGCAACACCTATTTATTAGGCAAGGAATTTGTAGCGGAAGGTTTAAAATCGGGGGTGTTCCATAAAGAAGAAGACGGTTCGGTGTGGTGCGATTTAACCGAAGAAGGCCTCGATAAAAAAATTGTACAACGTGCCGATGGTACCGCCGTTTACATGACGCAGGATATTGGTACGGCCATACAGCGTATTAAGGATTTTCCAGATGTGGGTGGAATGGTTTACACCGTGGGTAACGAACAAGATTACCACTTTCAGGTACTGTTTTTAATCTTGAAAAAATTAGGCTTCGATTGGGCCGAAAACCTATACCATTTAAGTTACGGGATGGTCGATTTGCCCAGCGGAAAAATGAAAAGTCGTGAAGGTACCGTGGTTGATGCCGACGACCTAATTGACGATATGGCAAAAACCGCCGAAGAAATTTCAGAAGAGTTGGGCAAACTAGATGGCTATTCGGAAGAAGAGAAGCAGGAGCTTTACAAAACCATTGGTTTGGGCGCCTTGAAATACTACATTTTAAAAGTAGATCCGAAGAAACGTATTTTGTTCGACCCAAAAGAGTCCATCGATTTTCAAGGAAACACCGGGCCATTTATTCAATATACCTATGCCCGAATCCAATCGATTTTACGAAAAGCTAATGTCGGTTCAACGGCTACACTAAGCGCTATTGAAGTGTCGCTGCACGACAAAGAACGCGAGCTCATCAAACAAGTACAGTTGTTCCCCGAAGTGGTGCAAAATGCGGCCGAAAACCACAGTCCGGCGTTAATTGCCAATTACACTTACGATTTGGTAAAGGAGTTCAATTCGTTTTACCAAAACGTATCCATTTTAGGGGCCGATAGCGACACCGAAAAACTATTCCGTGTGCAGTTGTCAAACACCGTTGCCAATACCATTAAAAATGCCTTTGGGCTTTTGGGAATTCAGGTTCCGGAACGGATGTAGAAAAGTGGTTAGATAGCTAAATTTTAGTTTTCGGTCATTCCTGACATTGCATTTTCAAATTCAGACCAAATTATTTTTAATGCCATTATTTATATTTGGCTAAAAGTTCAGAACTGGTTTTAAATTTATCGTTTTCGAAGTCGGATTCCGATTGGTCAATTCTTTGGTTCAGTTCATCTTGGGTCATAGGTTCCAATTGGCGCTCGTAAGAAGCGTTTTTTTCTTTTCTCAATATATTTTCGAGACGCGAAATGGCTTCTTCGCTTTGAAGTTTTAAGAATTCTTTTACAAATTCTATTTTACGAGCTTCTAAGTTCATTTTATTCAGCTTTTTATCAAAGATACGAAAATATCAATTTGTGGTTTTGATTTTATGGGGTGATGAAACCAAGTTTAAAAACCATAAACACCCTTAAATGGGCGTTTTTATTATGTTTTTACAAAATTATGTGCTTGTGCAACGGTTACCGTTCTTAGCTACCGTAATTTAATTAGATAACTTCATTGTTTTGTTGAATTCTCTTCTTGCTTCATTTATAGCCGAAACTTCTTTTATTTCTTGATTAAACTCTCCCAACAAGATTTCTAAAGTCAATGATTTGTTATTGCATTTTTCTTTAGCAAAATTTATTATTTTATCTCTTTGAATTGAGGGATATATTAATTCTAATAAAGCAATTATTTTGGTTGTTTTTCTTTCCTTTAGGTTCTCATTTTTCTTTTCTTTTGCAAATTGGTTTTTAATTCCTTTAAGTGTTTTTTCCGCTCGGTCGTATGATTTTTGTTCTTCTTGGGTAAGTTTCTTTCTTTTTCCTAAAATTCTGATAATTGTTTTGCATAATAGCTCTACATTTTCAATTCCTTCAATTTTCCATTCAATAGGCGCTCTGCCAAAGCCTCCATTAATTTTTTTTCTTCCTTTCCATTTATTAATCTCCAGTTCTTTTCTGTTTAAACCAGAAAAGTGAAGCAATTTGCTTTCTGGTGTATTTTGTCTTATGATGTAAATTGAATAGTCCATTTAATCTTGTCCTTTCCACCTGTATGCTCGTCTAAAACCCAAATTTTCAGCCTCCAATATAGTATCTGCATATTGTTCGCCAATTTCGTCGCCGATAATAATTTTATCATATTGCTGGTCAAATGGCAAATGATATATTTTCTCTTTACTTAGATGGTTTATATTGCATTTTATCATTGGATATCTTACAAGCTTTTCATATCGAACTTCAATATTAAGTCGTCCAGCAACGTGTTTAGCTTCTGCTGACAGCTCAGTAGTCGAATAGAAAACAGGTTTAACGTTTTTGATAGAATGTTCATATTCATAAAGTATTGTAGAACCATATAATTGCATTATGTGTTTTTCACGAATCACCTTTTCCTTCGACCAGCATTTACACTGTATAATCAATATTTCATCACCTTTTGTGCATATCAAATCTCTACCAAAATCTTCAAATCCTTTGATTATACCTTCATATTTAACAATCCACCCCTGTGACTCATATAAAAACCCAACATATCTCTCATAAAGTCGACCAATTTCAAGATTGGATTTGTGTTTTTTCCAGTATCTGTCAAGTGCAAGCTGAAACTTATCAATATTTTCCAATTTGTCAAACTCTTCTTTTCTTAAATAACCAAATTTCAAGGCTGGGTCAACCGTATCATCCTCTTCCAAACCTTGATGTCTAAAATCAATTGGTTCATCGAGAATGGCAATTTTATAGTCGGCAAGTTGAGGGAAATATTCTTCATAAGTTTTAAGTTGATACTCCATAAACTTCAATCTTTTTGACATTTCTATACGAGACTGTTTTATTGCAGATACCGTTTCTGAAGATTTCCAAGCTGGATTAGGTTTAACAATTAGTGAGCACGCTAATTCACTATCCTTTATTTTGATGTATTCCGAGTACAACTGTGCAAGCCATTCTCTTCCAGCAATAAAACCCTTGTAAAATTCATTTTTTAGCTTTTGTGCTTCTAAAACAAGCTTTTGAAATTCTTCTCTCTTTTGAAGTTGATAATCAGAAAATATTTGCTTTTCGTTTTTAATAATTTCAATTGAACGAAGTTTATTTTTTTCTGCCTCTAAATTCGCTTTTTCCAGTTCATACTTTTTTCTTGAGAGTGCATGCGATTGTTGGTTCAACTCTTTTTTAGCTTTTTGATTTTTTCTTGATGAGTTAATCACCAAGATTGTCCAAATGACTAATATGCTCGGAATCAGATATTCCATTTTGAATTAAAGTGTAGTGTTTTTTATGGTGGCCAAAAATGGAATAAACACAATTGCGTTTACTCCCATTAAATTTATCTGCCTAAATATACCAACAACAAACCAAACTAAAAATTTTTCGTACAAATTAAGCGAGTGATTTTAAAAATAAACCCGAAAACTCACATTGGGTGTAATGCCCAGCGATTCGTTTTCAATCGTATTGATGTTGTTGTCGCTGTCTAAAGTGTAGTAGGTGTTCAGGACGTTTCGTTTGTTGAGCACGTTCCAAACCGAAGCGCCAATGCTGGCACGGGTGGCATCGCTAATATTAAAGGCATAAGTGGCAGAGCAATCGGCACGGAGGTAGTCATTTAATCGGCTGCTGTTGGGTAGGGCATAGCTAATGCGGTTATCGTCTGGATTATCGTTGGCACTGGGTTCGGTGTGGGGTGTTCCAGAGTGCCAATTCACGCCTACGGCCAATTTTAGGTTGTTATTGGTGTAGGTGCCCGCAAAGCTTACGGCATGGGTAATATCAACATTATTGGGGAAAGGTTTGCCGTTGTTTAATGCGTCAAATTGGTAACGGTTATTGCTGTACGAATACGACACCCAACCGCCCACTATATCGCTAAACTGTTTGTTGAGAAGCACATCAATGCCTTTAATTTCGTAACTGCCAATAGCATTTACAAACTGGTATTGGTTTTGAAAACCTTGGCTTCTCGTGGTAATGCCATCCACTTTTTTAATATAGGTTTCGGCACTCACCAACAGTTTATTTTTGTTAAAATGAATACCCGTGGAAAGCTGTTTGCTCCTCAGCACCGGAATAGGGTAAATGGTTTGGTTACCGTTTTCAATCACTTGGGTTTGGTTGTTCGAAAGGACCCAACGGCGTTTTTCAATGCCCAGAAAATCGTTTTGTAAATCGATAATTTGTTGGGTGGTTTGGCTTTTAAATTCACCCAAAACCTCAAACCTAAAAAAGTTTAAAAACCGCTGACTGAAACTGAGTCGCGGTTCGGCGAGAATTAAATCGAATTTCCCAAAATAGTTCAGTCGCCCGCCCAAATTTAATCGGGTTTTAGCATCGTTGGATAAATACTGGCTCTCGGCATAAACCGAATGCGTGCGCACTACTTCCTTTATGTAGCTTCTAAAAGTGGGGTTGTTCACATCTTCTAAATTGCTGATGCCCGTTTCGGTAAATTGGTAACCGCCGTTAAAATGGAAGTTGAGGTTGGCCTCGTAATTAATATCGAATTTTGCCGAGCCATCGTAAACTTCATTTTCCTGGATAAGCCGTTGGTTGTTGAGAATGTCGAAATTCGTGGCATCCAAATCGTAATTGGTAACATACACTTGTGCTGTGGTGGATAGTTTGTCGCTCCAATCGCGCAAATAAGTAGTCCCAAAAGCCAAATTGTTTTGAATTAAATTACTGTTAAGCGCCTCGCTTCGGTCGTTGATTACCGATTGCTCATCGTAATTTAATTGGTTGTGGATGTTTAAAAAATGAAAACGGAACTTATCCTTTTTGGTAGCATCAAACAGAAATTTCACCGCAATATCATAAAAGTAAAAGCTTTCGTTTTGCGAAATGAAATCATCGTTTTTTGTGGCATCGTTAAAATCGGAATCCTGAAAAATACGTTTAAAATACTGTTCGTAGGTTGAGGTATTGATGAGGTCGGTGATGGAACGTCGGGCCGATAATTGCAGTTCGGTGTTTTTTGAAAGCGGGATTTTGGCAAAACCGTCGGCGTTGATAAAGTTGAAACCCATTCCGGCTTTAAATTCGTTATCAATTTCGTCGGGCAATTGCATGTCGATAATGCTCGAAATGCCATCGCCGTATTTGGCGCGGGTACCGTTTTTAAACACCGAAACTTTTTTTGTGGTATGCGGATTGAAGGCTGAAATGAGTCCGAAAAAATGCCCTGATTGAAACATTTTTATGCCATCCCAAAGTAGCAAGTTTTGATCGTGCGTGCCGCCGCGAACGTTAATGTTCGATACGGTTTCGTCGGCACTCAATACACCGGGAAGAGCCTGAATGGTCTGCAGTACGTCCGGCTCAATCAATCCGGGTAAAATGCCAAAGGTTCTCGGTTTTATGGTTAACGAACCATCGTTGAGTTTAGTGATTCCCGAGGTTAAATAATTGGTGACAAAAACCTCTTTTAATTTCTGGGTTAAAAATTTGGCTTCAGAATATTTTGGTTTTGAAATGACGATATATTTGTTGTTGAGCAGTTCAAAATCCAATTGGGTTTCGGTTCTCAGAAATTCCAAAGTGGCTTCCAATGATATATCAGTTGGCGGAAGCACACTTTCCTTGTCTTTTATGGTATCGTCGATATACGAAAAACTCACTCCAAATTTTTCCGAAAGCACCTTTAAAACGGTGGTAAGCGGTTGTTGTTTCTTTTGCAAGTTTTGCGCCCTAAGTGGCACTACATTCAAAAGAAACAATAAAAAAACAATGAAAAAGAAGTGGTTTCTACTCACGCTTTAATGTAATCGAATTGTCGGTTTTGCTATAAGTTACATGTAAAGGTAAGGTAATAGATTTTAAGGCCACATCGATATTGTCGTGAGTAAAACTACCCGTGAACCGCTGTGAGGAATCGATGCCCAATAGGGTGATGTTGACGTTGTATTGGCGTTCAAATTCTTCAACCACCATTTTGTACGGTACGCTGGTAAAGCTACTGGCATTATTTAACCACGAAGGCCCGCTGAGGTTTTCTTTTTCTTTAGCAATTGTTTTCCCGTCGATAATTAAAAAACTGTCGCCAGGTTTTAATTTCGTTTCATGAGAATTGTAGGTTACCCCAACAAGCCCTTCGTAGCAAATAACTTCAAAATAATTGTCGCGTTGTTTTACATTAAACTGGGTGCCGTAAACGGTTACGTACCCAGCTGCGGTGTTCACCTTAAACGACGACCCTTTGGCTACTTTAAAAAAGGCCTCACCCTGCAACTCTACTTCGCGGTGGTCTTTCCAATCGCTTTTATTGTACACCAAAACCGATTTGGCGTTAAGCGATACTTTGGAAGCGTCCGGTAGTTCGATGGTTGTTTTTTGGGCAAACTCGGTAGCAACTGTCGTGTTTAAAGTGGTGGTGTAATAGTATACACAAAAGCAAATGGCCAAAATGGCGGCGATGCGCAATAGTGGCTTTAAAAGGTTAACAGACGTTTTTTTTCTGGTTTTTACCACCTGCATCACTTTTTCGAGTTCTTGCTCGGTGTTGTAATCATCAGCTTTAAATGCCTGTAAACCCCTGTTCAATGCAACCAATTCGTCGTAGTCCTCAAGGCTTTTAAAAGCCTCGAGTTCTTTCTCGGTTAGGTTGTTGTCCAGCCATTTTAATATGAGTTCTTCTCGGTTCATCATTTGCTTATTCAACTATATAACAGTTAACTTTTATTTTTTCCTACCCCTTTGGTTAAAAAAGTTCAAAATTTAAAATTCAAAGTTCAATCAGCGGTTTTTTTGAACTTTGAACCCGGAATTTTAAACCTATAGTTCTTTAATGTCTTTCCGCAATTTTTCCAAAGCGCCATAAATACGTTTTTCAACGGCTTTGGTCGAAATATCCAAAAGTGTAGCAATTTCCTTAAAGCGTTTGCCTTCCACGCGGTTCATTAAAAAAGCTTCGCGCTGTGCTTCGGTTAAATTGGCCAAGGCTTTTTGCAGTTTGTCATTATATTCAGTCTCCTGCATTAAAAATTCAGGGCTTTCGTTGGTGCTTAGTTTGGGCTTGGTCTGCCGGTATTTTAAAACCACTTTTTGGTGTGCGGCTTCATTCAGCATTAAATTATTGGCAGTGGTAAACAAAAAACTCTTGGCCTTATCGGGCGAAATTTTAGCGCAGTTTTCCCAAAGTTTAATAAAGGCTTCTTGCACTTTGTCTTTGGGGTTGAGCAATTCACCAAATTTGTAATAGAGAAAATGGTGTAAATCTTTAGAGTATTTCGTGAAAATAGAAGAAAATAAACGCTCTTCACAAATGTTTTCGTGTAGTTGTTTCCCCATGTTTATTGGTAGTTGGTGCCACTAAAATAAGTCTTTTTACAGTTTGGGATTTAGGAAATTTTAATTTTTTTTAACATTAGGGGTAGGAATTTTTAAAGTTGACCTGTTTTATAAACAAAAGCTATGTTTAACCCAAAATCACTAATCATGAAAACTAACATTAAAACGTTATTACTAATTCCTTTTTTTGCCCTTTTATTGTTCACGTCCTGTCAAGAGGAGGCCGTTGAAATAACGCCCATTGACGAAAGTGAAGCCCTAGCCCCAGATGCAGAGTTAACCAATTTAATGCTCTCCACATCTACCATGGATGGCTCTGCAGACAATATTATTGACGGCGCCAGCTGTTTGGCGGTAGAACTCCCGGTTACCGTTATTGTTAAAGGTGTTGAAATCATTATCGATTCTAAAGAAGACTTCAAGGTTATTGAAGCCTTGTTTAAGGAGTTTGATGATGATGAAGACCGATTGGATATTGTGTTCCCCATTACCATTGTAATGTCCAATCACGAAGAAATTGTTATCCAAAATCAAGATGCCCTTGAAGAATTGATTGATGAATGTAAAGATGAAAACGAACCCGATGATGATATTGAGTGTATCGATTTTCAATATCCTATTTCATTTTCGGTGTACGATACCGATTTCCAAATCATCAATGTCGTTACCATTGAAAACGACCGCCAATTATACCGTTTCATTAAACGAGTTAAAAATTCAGAAGTATTTGCTAGTTTAAATTTCCCTGTAACCATGCAATTGGCAGACGGTACCGAAATTGTGGTAAATAATAACATAGAATTGGCACGAACCATTAAGGAAGCTAAAGATGCTTGTGATGAAGACGACGATAACGATTATGGCGACGACGATTTCACAAAAGAGCGTTTAGATAAATACTTGGTAGCTTGTCCTTGGGTAGTTTACGAATACCAAAGAAATAATCTGGATAATACAGCAGATTTTAAAGAGTATGCCTTAAACTTTAGAGCCAATGGCGTTGTGGTAATGCGTGCTAGAGGAGGCGATATTTTAACCGGAACATGGAGTACTCGTGTAGGTCAGAGAGGAGCCTTGCTGAAAATGGAGTTTGAAAACTTAGCCGATTTCACCCTCGAATGGTTTGTTTACGATATTGAAGATGGTAAAATTAAACTGTACCAAGAAGGCGGTAACCGCATTATCATGAAGCGTAATTGCGAAATCGTAATCGATATTACCAAAGAACGTATTGAAAACTACCTTCAAAAATGCCTGTGGCGCGTGGCTCGATTGAGTGTTGATGGTGCAGATAATGAAAAAGACTATATAGGAACGCCGCTTAAGTTTTTTGAAAATAATGTAGTAAAGCTTCGTGTGAATGGCGAATTGGTTGAAGGGACTTACGAAATAGGCTTCAGAAATGCTGGTTTTACCCTTAAAATCATGTTGGAAGGCCGACCAAATTTAAAACTCGAGTGGTTAATTACCTTCTTGGAAGAAGGGTTGATAAAACTTGAAAACGCCAACAATAAAATGATTTTAGAAAGACATTGCCCAGATGTTGACGACGATTTAACTTATATTGATAGAGTGTTGGTTAACGGTCTATGGGAGGTTGCAGCCTATCATGTTGAAGACAATAATAACCCAGAGCCATTTTATATGTACACTCTAGATTTTAAGGAAACAGGAAGAGTAGTGGTAACCGATCCTAACAATGGTACGTTTAGCGGAGCTTGGTTGGCTTACCGAAAAGAAGGTTTAAACCTAGGGTTGTACTTTGGAAACAATGAGCCTTTCGGCAAACTAAACCATAGATGGAAAATTAGAGAAGTTTCGCCTAATAGAATTGAGCTAAAGGATTTAAATGCCAATGGCGGCATAGAAAGAATTTTGGTTCTGGAAAAGAAAGCATAAAAAAATATGTTTGCAACAAAAAGGAATCCTGCATTTTCGGTTGGTTAGGTTAATTATTACAGATTCCTTTATAAAGGCTGTCATTTTAAAATGGCAGCCTTTTTTTGTTCACATTAATGAACGATTCTTGTCATAATACGCTTCAAATCATTAAATTTGCAACTCTTAAAAATTTAGAAGAATTATGTTCAATAATTTAAGCGATAAATTAGATAAGGCCTTACACGTCCTGAAAGGGCACGGAAGCATCACCGAAGTGAACGTTGCTGAAACTTTAAAAGAGGTGAGACGTGCACTTTTAGATGCCGATGTTAACTTTAAAATAGCTAAAGAATTTACCAATAAGGTAAAGGAAAAAGCATTGGGGCAAGATGTATTGACCACCTTGCAGCCGGGGCAGTTAATGGTGAAAATCGTTAAGGATGAACTGACCCAATTAATGGGAGGTGATGCTGAAGGAATTAATTTATCTGCGACACCAAGTGTTATTTTAATGTCGGGTTTACAGGGGTCTGGTAAAACCACTTTTTCTGGTAAACTGGCTAACTATCTTAAAAACAAAAAGACTAAAAAACCTTTATTGGTAGCTTGCGACGTTTACCGTCCGGCAGCGATAGACCAGTTACACGTAGTTGGAGAGCAAATAGGTGTTGAGGTGTTTAGTGATAAAGGCAATAACGATCCGGTAGCCATTTCACAAGCGGCTATTGCTCATGCCAAGGCAAACGGACACAACGTGGTAATCATCGATACCGCAGGTCGTTTGGCGGTTGATGAGGCCATGATGACCGAAATATCTAATATCCATAAGGCTATCCAACCACAGGAAACCCTTTTCGTGGTTGATTCCATGACGGGACAAGATGCCGTAAACACGGCAAAAGCCTTCAACGATGTGTTGAATTTTGATGGGGTTATCCTTACCAAATTAGATGGTGATACCCGTGGTGGTGCCGCTATTTCCATTAAATCGGTGGTGAACAAACCAATTAAATTTATTGGTACGGGTGAAAAAATGGAAGCTATCGATGTGTTCTATCCGTCTCGTATGGCCGACCGTATTTTGGGCATGGGTGATGTGGTGTCTTTAGTAGAGCGTGCCCAAGAACAATTTGATGAGCAAGAAGCTAGAAAACTTCAAAAGAAAATAGCCAAAAACCAGTTTGGGTTCGACGATTTCTTGAAGCAAATCCAGCAAATCAAGAAAATGGGTAACATGAAAGATTTGATGGGCATGATTCCTGGTGCTGGTAAAATGCTGAAAGATGTAGACATAGATGATGACGCCTTTAAAGGCATTGAGGCCATTATCCACTCCATGACGCCAAAAGAGCGAACCAACCCTTCAATATTAAATGCCAGCAGAAAGAAGCGAGTGGCTAAAGGGTCGGGAACTTCGGTTCAGGAAGTGAATCAACTTTTAAAGCAGTTCAACCAAATGAGCAAAATGATGAAAATGATGCAAGGTGGTGGCGGCAAAAAGATGATGCAAATGATGAAGAATATGCGCTAATTTAAGTCGCGGTTGCAGTCTCGGTCACAGTTTCAGTAATTAGTAGAAAATAAAAGTTTATGGATTTCAAAAAATTATTGGCTTATCAAAAAGCATTTGATTTGGCTATGAATATTTTTGAAATCTCAAAATCCTTCCCAAAGGAGGAAACATACTCGTTAACAGATCAGATACGACGGAGTTCTCGGTCGGTTTGTGTAAATCTTTTCGAAGCTTACCGGAAAAGAATATATCCAAAACATTTTGTTAGTAAATTAACAGATGCGGATGGTGAAAACTCTGAAACTAGCACCTGGTTGGATTTTGCACTGGCTTGCAATTATATCTCACAGGAAGAGCATACAAAGTGTTCGGAAGAAGGAAAAAACATTGGGAAACTTATAAATTATATGATAAATAACCCAGGGAAGTTTGGAGTTAAAACGGAATAGCTTTGCTGTCTGTAGCAGTTTTTTAAAACTGCAACTGCGACTGCCACTGAAAACTTATATTAAATGACAATCTTAGACGGTAAAAAAGTAAGTAACGACATTAAAGAAGAAATTGCCGAGCACGTAAGTGGCATGAAGGCAAAAGGTGAAAAAGTGCCACACTTGGCAGCAGTTTTAGTAGGTAGCGATGGTGCGAGTATGACCTACGTTAACGCCAAGGTAAAAGCATGTGAGCGTATCGGTTTTGAATCGACGCTAATCGAGCTTCCAGAGTACACTTCTGAAGAAGAATTGCTTGAAAAAATCAACGAGCTGAATACCAATGATGACATCGATGGGTTTATCGTGCAGTTGCCTCTACCAGAACAAATTGATGAGCAAAAGATATTGATGGCGATTGATCCTGATAAAGATGTGGATGGATTCCATCCTGTAAATGTTGGCAGAATGGCTTTAGATTTGCCTACCTTTTTACCGGCAACACCATACGGAATACTAGAGCTTTTAGAGCGTTACCAAGTAGAAACTTCTGGTAAAAACGTGGTGGTTATGGGGCGCAGCCATATTGTAGGCCGACCTATGAGTATTTTAATGAGCCAAAAAAGAAAAGCTGGCGATGCTACCGTAACAGTTGTTCACAGCCGAACTAAAAACTTGGCAGAGATTACGAAGCAGGCCGATATCATTGTTGCAGCTATTGGGATTTCAGAATTTTTAACAGGAGACATGGTTAAGGAAGATGTTGTGGTTATTGATGTAGGTATTACCCGTGTGCCAGATGCTACAAAGAAAAATGGCTACCGATTAGCTGGCGATGTAGATTTTGCAAGTGTAAGTCAAAAAGCGAGTTACATTACACCGGTGCCAGGTGGCGTTGGACCAATGACGATTGCTATGTTGCTAAAAAACACACTTCTTGCTAGAGAAAGACGCGGATAGAATTTGTACTACATAATAAGAAAAGGATTTTAGGCATAGGCTTGAAATCCTTTTTTTATGGACTACTTTTGAGTTTTACTTTTAAAAGTTTTAGAAGAATCTTTTAAAAGTTGATTCAGTTGGGTGAATTCCTCTTTGGTCAATTCGCGGTATTGGCCAAAGGGAACGTCTAGCTTAATGTTCATAATCCGAACGCGTTTTAAGGTTTGTACCTCGTAGTTGAGATATTGGCACATGCGTCGGATTTGGCGGTTTAATCCTTGGGTCAGCACAATCCTAAATTTATAAGTGCCCAATTTTTCAACCTTGCATTTTTTGGTGGTTTTGTTGAGGTCGGGTAGGTGTATGCCACCAGACATGCGCTCAATAAAAGTTTGCGAAATGGGCTTGTCAACGGTTACAATGTATTCCTTTTCGTGATTGTTGCTGGCCCTTAGAATTTTATTCACAATGTCACCATCATCCGTCAAAAGGATCAAGCCTTCGCTGGGTTTGTCTAGTCTTCCGATAGGAAAAATACGTTTGTGGTAGTTGATAAAATCGATTATGTTATCCTTTTCAACCGAAGTATCGGTAGTGCACACAATGCCCACAGGCTTGTTGAAGGCTAAATACACAAATGATTCTTTGGTGTTTTTAACCAAAGTTCCGTCAACGGCAACTTCATCCTTTGGCCCTATTTTAGTGCCCTTTTCAGGAATGCTGCCATTAATGGTTACACGTCCTGCTTCAATAAGCTTGTCGGCCTCACGGCGTGAGCAATAGCCTACTTCGCTAAGGTATTTGTTGATTCGTTTTAAGGATGTGTCTGCCATGCTTCAAAAATACGATAAACTTATGCGTTTAAAAAGTCTAAAATATGTTGGTAAACCGTTTCAGATTTTAGTCGGTGCCCCAAACCTTTGGTTTTAATGAGTTTGGAGTTTTTGTAGGCCCGATGGATGTCCAATGCCTCTTTAAATGAAATGATGCGATCTTTTTTATCGTGAATAATTAGGCCTTCGGGCGTGATGTTCGAGAAGAAATTTTCAACGTTATAGAATTCGGGTAATTGGTTAAAATGTTTTAAATAGTATTGGTTGATGGCTTTCTCAACACGCTGGTTATAGTCCATCATGTTTACATAATTGCCCACCGAAATAGCCAAATTGGAAGGCGCTCCCAATAGGACGATTTGCTCTACTGAAGGCGCATTGTGATTTTTTAGGGCAATGGCCGTTGCTGTACCACCAATGGAGTGGCCAATAACAATTTCTGGCTTAAATGTTTTTATAGCAATATTGATGCACTCGGAATACAGTGGCGCATTAAAAATATTGTTTCCAGAAGCACCATGTGCGGGGGCATCAATCGATATAATGTTGTAGCCGTCCTGTTTTAAAAGCTCAATGAGGTCTTTCCATCGAAATGAATTACTGTCCCAGCCATGTACCAATAGGACGGTTTTTCCGTGGCCTTCCCATTGATAGGTTTGTATTTCAAAGTCGTTGAAAGATAGGTTTTGTTGTTTAGCCGTTTTTAAGTAACTGCTTCCCTCGTGTGTTAATGCTGCTTTTCGAGGCGTTGAAAATAATTTTACTGCAATTTTGGCCGATAAGCTAGGCGATAGGTAGCTCAGTAGGTTTATTAAAAAACCAACTATTTTAATATTGTTCATTTAATCTTCTCGATTTACGGCATCCATTGAAAACGCTGGGGTGCAAATAGCGATATATTCGCAAACTTCAGTAAACGGATTGGAATACTGCACCCTCGTGTTACGTTGTATTTTTATGGATTGTCCAGCTTGCAAAATTACGGTTTCGCCTTCAATAATAAACTGTTTTTTGCCTTTTATTATAAAGGTGTACTCATCGAATTCTGGCGTTTGGAAAGGTTCGCTCCAACCAGCTGGGGCTTTCATGTGAGCAATACTTATTTTGGAGTTGCCATCGCTTGCCAAGCCGAAATGCTCGCGGATAATTTTGCCATCGGTGGTTGGTACTTCAAATGGCGCATTTTGTATGGTATACTTCTTTTTCATTTATTTTGATAGTCAATAGTCAATAGTCAATAGTTAATAGTCATTAGTCAATAGTCATTGGTCAATGGTCCTTCATCGGTTTCTTTTTAATCATACCGCCTTTTAGGTCTTTTACAATGCCCATTATAATGAATGCCCTTTTATCAATTTTATCAATTTCAGTCTGTAACTTGGCGAGTTCAAGTCGGGTAACGATGGTATAAATAATGTCTTTATCGTAGCTATCGCCGCTTTTGCCGTAGCCGCCCTTTCCCGCATAAATGGTACAGGCCCGCTGTAGTTTTTCGGTAAGCATAAGCCGTAGTTCTTCATGTTTATTGGAAATGATGGTGACGCCCACGTATTCTTCAACGCCATCAACCACAAAATCGACGGTTTTTGCAGCCGATAAATAGGTTAAAATTGCGTAAAGCGCCGTTTCAACAGAAAGAATATAAGCACCCACCGAGAAAATGATAATGTTGATGATTAGCAGCACATCACCAATGGTGAGCGATAGTTTTCTACTTAAAAATATGGCGAGTACTTCGGTGCCGTCAATAACACTTCCGCCTCGCATAGACATGCCAATACCCAGCCCGAGAAAGAATCCGCCAAAAACGGCTATTAGTAGTTTGTCGTCTGTAATAGTGGGATATTCCACAAAATGGACTACCACGGCCAAAAAGGCAATGGCGGCAATACTTTTTAATGCAAATTTTTGGCCAATGGTTCTATAGGCTAAAATTAAAAAAGGCAAGTTTACCATCACCAAAAGGATGCCCAGTTGTATTGAGGTAACGTGTTGTAACAACAGTGAAATACCAGTGGCACCACCGTCAATAAACTTATTGGGAAGTAAAAAACCTTTCAGTCCAAAACCTGCCGAAAACACCCCAACTACAATAAAAATATATTCTTTTATGGCATGTGTAAGTTCAACCTGCAACCGTCTTACCAAGGGTAAAACTTCCCTTTTTCTTACGGGTTTTCCAAGCCGTTTTTTTTCGAGCCGTTTTCGGGCGGCCTCAAATAAAAGTTTAGACAGAAACGGATTCATAAATTTTAATACTTACTCCAATTTATGAAAAAGTATTTAATTTTGGCGTCGTCCGGTATGTGTGTTGCTTCGAATTTTAGGTTTCTATCGAACCTTAAGTTGGCAGGAAGTTCTTCTTTGTCGATGGTAAAGGCTGCATTTATTTCATCCACCCCAACTACAATCGAGTTGATTAAGTTGCTGATTCTCGATATTTTGTAATGGTCTTTGATGTCCTTAAAAGTACTGGCTGAAGTTATTCCTTTTTCAGTTTTAAAACGTTCGTCGTAAATACGAATACTGGAAATGGTTGAGGTAGAATCTAACGCTCGTTTTGCGGTGAGCGTGAGCAATTTTTTGCCGCCTTTTTCAAAAATTTCTATTTGGTTTGGGTTTCCTGAAAACTCCTCGCCGCTAACCGATCTAACGATGGAATCTTTAGCATAAATGGCTTCAAGGTCTTTTACTTGAGTGGAGTCGGTTAAGTGTCCAATATGCTGTTTTGAAATTTCGAAAGGACCAGGTTGGTTGCTGCAAGCAGCAGCAAAAAATATGGTGGCAATCAAGCCTAAATGAGATAAGCGCATTAAATAGTTCGGGTTTTAAATTAGTAAAAAGTTAATCAATTTATTTTTTCATCACTTTGGTTAAAATGCCAAAAACACTGCGGATGAAGGTCGCGCTGGTAAGCACTTTTACAATGGGGTTCATTCGGGTGCTGCGGCTTCGGGACGATGTACGTTTTTTAGATTCCGCTTTTTTAATGGCTTCACGTTCCTTTCTGGCTTTTTCCTTGGCCTCTTCGGCTTCAGCGCGTTCTATTTTATCGTTCAGCAATTCGTAGGCACTTTCGCGATCTACCGTTTCGTTGTATTTTTTAGCTAATTTAGATTGCGAAAGTAACTGAGTCAATTCAGTTTCAGAAAGTATGTCCATTCGGCTCATGGGTGCCCGCATCATAGTGGCAGCCAATGGTGTGGGGCGACCTTTTTCATCGAGGGCAGAAACCAAGGCCTCGCCAATACCCAAGGAGGTAAGCACTTCGGTAGTGTCGTAATAATCAGAATCGGGATAGTTTTGCGCGGTGAGCTTTATCGCTTTTCGGTCTTTAGCCGTGAACGCTCGCAGCGCATGCTGTACTTTTAAGCCTAATTGACCCAATATTTCCTCCGGAACATCGGTAGGGTTTTGGGTTACAAAATATAAACCGACACCTTTACTGCGAATTAATTTGACAATACTTTCAATTTGGTTTAAAAGCGCTTTCGAAGCTTGGTCGAAAATTAAATGGGCCTCGTCAATAAACATTACCAATTCTGGTCGGCCGCTATCGCCTTGCTCTGGAAATGTGGAATAAATTTCGGCCAACAAACTCAGCATAAAGGTTGAAAATAATTTGGGCCGATCTTGAATATCAGTAAGCCTTAAAATGTTGATGTAACCTCTTCCGTTCTCATCCACCCTCAGTAAATCTTGGGTGTCGAACGAGGTTTCCCCGAAAAACAAATCGGCGCCCTGTTGCTCCAATTCCACTATTTTTCTAAGAATGGCGCCCGTTGATGCCGTAGAAATACGTCCGTAGGCCTCATTGAATTCAGCTTTACCTTCATCTGTGGCGTACTGTAAAATCTTTTTAAAATCCTTTAAATCGAGAAGCGGTAATTTATTGTCGTCGCAATATTGAAAAATCACAGAAACAATACCGCTTTGCGTTTCCGTTAAATCTAAAATCCGGGATAATAAAACCGGGCCAAACTCGCTGATGGTGGCCCGCAGTCTAACACCGTCTTGTTCGGAAAGGGTTAAAATTTCCACTGGAAAGGCTTTGGCTTCAAAAGGCAGTCCTATTTTTTCGTGACGCTCGTCAATTTTAGGATGCCCTGGGCTGGGTTGCGCTAAACCACTAAGGTCGCCTTTAATGTCCATTAGCAACACCGGTACGCCTTTTTCACTTAAATTTTCGGCCAAAACTTGCAGCGATTTAGTTTTTCCGGTTCCGGTCGCCCCTGCGATTAACCCATGGCGGTTCATGGTTTTTAGTGGGATTTTTACATGCGCCCCAGTAATGGTTTCGCCATTTAACATCGCTGCGCCAACAGGGATGTGTTCGCCTTTAGTTTCGTAGCCTTTGGTAATGTATTCGTGAAAAGTCTGTTTTGTGCCCATGCCTAAATTTTGCATAAAAATACAGAAATTAAAAAATAAAAAAATAGGGTTTTGCGTATTAAGGTTGAATTGAAGTTTAAAATATTCCAAATCAGGATGGAATATGTATCTTTGCACACTTAATTATGGAGAAAGAGATACAATTATTGGTAAACAAAGGAGAGATGTTGCCGCTTATGGAAGAGTTTTACACCATACAAGGTGAAGGCTTCCACAAGGGCACAGCGGCATATTTTGTTAGGATTGGTGGCTGCGATGTGGGCTGCCATTGGTGTGATGTGAAAGAAAGTTGGAATGCTAAATTGCACCCACCTACATTAACGACCAAAATTGTTGAAAATGCCAAAAAGTACAGTGACACGATTGTGGTAACCGGAGGTGAACCCCTAACTTGGGATATGACTTTCCTCACTTCAAAATTGAAGGCTGAAGGACTTCAAGTTCATATTGAAACTTCTGGAGCTTATGAGTTGACAGGGCAATGGGATTGGATCTGCCTGTCGCCAAAAAAAATGAAGCTGCCAACCGATGAGGTTTATGTGAAAGCCCACGAGCTTAAAATGATTATTTACAACAAGGACGATTTTCGGTTTGCTGAAGAACAAGCTGCCAGGGTAAACGACAATTGTATTTTGTATTTGCAGCCCGAATGGAGCAAACGTGATAAAATGATTCCGCAAATTGTGGATTACGTGATGCAGAACCCCAAGTGGAAAGTGTCGCTACAAACCCACAAGTATTTGAATATTCCTTAAATTTTTGTTTATTTTTAGGTGTTCAACCAAAAGAGCGACCTTTTATGAAAGCACCAGTAAAGTTGAAAAAAATGAAACTTCTGCGTTTTGGGCGCGATTTTAAGCCCGACCAAGAAGTTATTCTACGAGATTATTTAGCCATTGAGCGCACCCGCTTGGCCAATGAACGTACTTTACTGTCTTACATTCGGTCGTCGTTGTATTTGCTGTTGGGCAGCATTGCGCTTTTTCAGATAAAAAAATATCCCAACTTTGAGTATTTGGCCTTGGCCTCGCTCTTTTTCAGTATTATATTTTTTGTGATTGGGGTGTACCGATTTACCCTGCTAAAAAAGAGTTTAAAGCGTTTGTATTACATGTCTGAATCGGTTAATAATGGAGACGACAAATAAAAACGGTTGTTTTAATTAGCATGTCATTCAGAGCGAGTCGAAGAATCTTATGAATAAAAAGTCAGATTCACAAAGTATTGAGATTTCTCGACTCCGCTCGAAATGACAATGTGCTTTATTATATAGACTGGATTAAATACTCACAGGAACAGCAACCCTAACCGTGCCCCAAGCCAAAAACATTTGGTTGTCATCAAAGGCTATTGAAAAGGCTTCGATAGGTTCGCCAATAGTTACAGGCGCTTGAACGCGCAAGGCATCGTTGCTTTCATTGTAGTTGTAGGCGCCCCAAACATCGGTGTCGTTGCTTAAAATAACGGTCCATTCTTTTTCTCCTGGAATGGTGTACAACGAATACGTGCCGGCTTTTACGCTTTTGCCACCAAATTGGGTGTCTTGGTAAAATTTAATTTCGGCAGCTTCGTTGGCACCGGTTCTCCAGACTTTACCGTTCGGGGCTAACTGACTTAAATCACGACCGTTTAATTGTGGACGACTGTAAATCACTTTCGCCATAGGTGTGGCATTGCGGCTGGTGCGGTAGTAGCTAATGTCTAGCGGACTTTTATCCAATTTTGCAAATTTCTGTGCCATAACATTGCCCGAAAGGAGCAAAGCAAAAACACAGATAATCATTGTGGTCACTTTTTTCATGCTTAAAATCTTAGTGGTTTTTAATGTTTTAAAGTTAAGCCGAAAAACCTTTAAAGTTTTTATAAAAGTGCGGAGTTTTTGTTAAAGTTTGGATGATTAGGTAAAGTTAAAGTTTTTGTTTTTATAATCTTTGTGACTAATTGTTTGTGAAAAAGAAATAAGCATAACTATATTACGTAAATTAGTATCGAAGTAATCTAATCCTTTAAAAAAAAACAACTACATGTATACTCTCACTTATGAGTCTAAAGCAATTGATGGCTTAAAGGAAACAGCGATAAATGATATTTTAGAGACAGCAAGATCATTTAATACATCTCATGGTATAACTGGTTGCCTCATTTTTTATGCCAATCAATTTATTCAAATACTTGAAGGGCCACGAGAAAAAGTAAAGGAATTGTTCGCTCAAATTGAAAACGACAAAAGACATACCGACGTTTCTCTTTTTTCAGAAGACAACATTTCGGAACGTAATTTTCCTGACTGGGGTATGGCATATTACACAGCTAATGACAACTCTACTCAATCGGAGTTGAATCAATTTAAAAGCAATTTAATCATGTTAGCAGATTTAAGTAAGCCTACAAGTGTTACTGCAATGTTGTTTTGGAAGAAAATGAAATTTTTAATTTCTGATGAATAAACCTATTTAATAAAACAAATCCCGACAAATTCATGTCGGGATTTTTTCATTTATAAGTTGTCTTTAAATTAACTACTTCTTCATCACTTTTACATTCATTTCCTCTACCTTTTTATCGGAAAGTAAGGATGGTGCTCCAAATAATAAATCATCACTAGTGCCGGTTTTAGGGAAGGCCATAACCTCTCGAATAGATGCTTTTTTCTCTAAAATCATCATCAATCGGTCTACGCCCCAAGCAATACCACCGTGTGGTGGTGCCCCGTAATGGAAGGCTTTGTACATGGTGCCCACGCTTTTCATCATTTCCTCTTTGTTGTAGCCCATATTTTTGTAGGTAGCTTCTAAAATTTCAGGCTTGTGCGCACGTACCGAGCCGCCGCCAATTTCGTAACCATTCAAAATAAGGTCGTATTGTTGGGCAATGATGCTTCCAATTTCTTCCTCTTTTCCGTTCATGTGCTTTTCAATATCGTAAACAGCTGGCATCGAGAACGGGTTATGGGTAAAGGTCCAGCGCCCTTCGTCGGTTTTTTCGAACATCGGGAAATCAATTACCCAAGCTGGGCGTAATTCCTTCGGATTAATGAGTCGCAACATACTGCCCAATTCCTGACGAACAGCATCGAGGGCCTTATTGGCCGTGGCGTAATCGGCAGCCGAAAAGAATACAATATCGCCCACCTGCGCGTTGGTGGCTTTTATGATTCCTGCAGCAATCTCTTCGCCCAAAAATTTAATGATGGGCGATTGCAAATCGTTTTCGTTTACAATAATATAGGCCAATCCGCCTAAACCATGTTGTTGGGCAATGCCCGTAAGTTTTTCAATTTGTCCTTTTGAAAGGCGCTTTTTGCCCTGCTCTTCGGCTGAAACCTTGATGCATTTTACAATACCGCCTTCTTCAATGGGTTTACTGAATACTTGGAACGTGGTGTCCTTTACAATTTCGGTAATGTCCTGTAGTTTTAAACCGAAGCGTAAATCGGGGCGGTCGCAACCATAATCGTCCATCGCTTGTTTATAAGTCAGCACTTCAAACGGACGTAAAATCCATTTTTTGCCGTAAATTTTTTCAACAATTTCGTTGAACATTTTAGTGTTCAAATCGATAATTTGTTGCATGCTGGCATAGGCCATTTCGATATCCAATTGGGTGAATTCCGGTTGGCGGTCGCCACGCGAATCTTCATCCCTAAAGCAGCGGGCCAACTGAAAATACTTTTCGTAACCGCTCACCATAAGCATTTGCTTAAACTGCTGCGGTGCTTGCGGAAGCGTATAAAATGCTCCGGCTTGCTTTCGAGATGGTACGATAAATTCTCGGGCACCTTCGTCGGTTCCGGCGCTTAAAATAGGCGTTTCTATTTCAAGGAAGTTTTCTTCGTCCAGAATGTCGCGCATCAACTTAATGACTTTGTGGCGGTTGACGATAACGCGGCGCACATCGTCGTTTCTGTGGTCTAAATATTTATACTGAAAACGGGTGTTTTCGTTGGTTTTTGTAGCACGTTTAATTTCAAACGGAAGCGTTTTGGATAGGTTTAAAATATCCAGTTCGGTGGCTTCCATTTCAATTTTTCCGGTGCGCAAACTCGGGTTGTAATCGTCTTCTTTTCGTTGAACGATTTTCCCGGACACCGAAATCACCGATTCGGGTTTCAATCGCACCAATTCATCCAAATTAGGGAACGATTCGCGGCTTAGTCGCACTTGGAATTTTTCGGTACTCGAATCGCGTAAATCAATAAACATGAGTTCGCCGTGGTCGCGGACACTGGCTACCCACCCCGAGAAAGTCACTGTTTCGTCAATGCTGTCATCAGTAATATCGGTGATGAGATGTGTGCGGTATTCATCTTTTACCACGATGGGTATTTGCGGCAATACTTCTTCTTGATGTTTGTTGCTTTTGCTAGCTTCGACTCCGCTCAGCTTGACATCATTGGTGCTGCTGATTTCGGCCTTTGAGCTTAGGTTAGCATCACCAGCCAATTGCTTCAAAATGCCTTCACGGATTACTTTTCCTGATGCGCCCTTACCAATTATTTTTATCACCTTTCCGACTAAAATACCGGCTTTGCCTTGGTTTCCAGCTTTAATGTCTTTGGCGATGGCTTCGTTTTCTGAAATCACTTGGGCAATGGCCGCTTCTATTTTTTCTTCAGAAATGGTGTTTTCCTCAAAATAAGATTTGTAGTCGAATTGCGCATCGGCCAACAACGATTTTATGGCGTGTTGGGCCAATACTGGCGTTACCTTTTCATCTTTAAACAAGCTGAAAATTTCAATGAAATCGGCAAGATTTTCAATTTTTGTGTAGTCTTCAGGCTTAATATTGTTGGTTAATGTTTTGGCAACAAACGATGGGTCGTGCAGTTGGTTGTTAATGGCAACAAAGGTTTCCGAACGCAACGCATCGGCCGTAAAAAACTTAGCGTCTTGTGGCAAAACGCCGCCTTTTATCAAAATACGCTCTACGGCAAAGGGCAGTGCGCTTATATCGACATCGATCGACTCGACGGCATTTTTTATGTTTACAAAAGGAAGGTCTGGCTCCGAAATAAAACGGTAATCGGCCTCAAACTCCTTTTTACGCATGGTTTTGGTCTGCTTTAAATCGGCATCAAAAAGCACGGTGGTTTGGTCTGGCCTAAACTCCTTGTGCTCCAAATAATAATTAAGCTGTTTTTCAACTTCCTCTTTTAAAGCCTCAACCATAAATTTGAACGAGTTGAGGTTTTTTATCTCGGTACGCGGATTTAAATTGTAAGTGTGTTTTTTTCTGAGTGAAACGGAAACATCCGATTTGAATTCCCCTTTTTCAAGGTTGGCTTCCGATATTTTTAGGTTTTGGACAATACGCTGAATGTACTGTGCATAGGTTGAAGCATCTTCGATATGGCGGATGCAAGGCTCGGTAACAATTTCAATCAACGGAACACCGGCTTTGTTAAAATCGACCAACGAAATTTTCTTTTCGTGCATCAATTTAGCGGCGTCTTCCTCGATGTGGACTTGGGTTAAGTTTACCGTGAATTGCGAACCGTCATTTCTGAAACACGACACTTGCCCATCGGGAATAATGGGGTTGTGGAATTGGGTAATCTGAATGTTTTTCGGGTTGTCGGGGTACTCGTAATGCTTACGATCCCACGAAATCACCTCATTTTCAAAAGTCGATTTTACGGCTTTTCCAAAGTAAATGGCCTTTTTTACCGCTTCTTTGTTCACCGCAGGAAGCACGCCCATTTGCCCGGTACATACCGAACAGATATTGGTGTTTGGGGTTTCAGTTTCCTGATTGGCGCAAGAACAGAACAGTTTGGTTTTGGTGTTTAACCGAACGTGGGTTTCCAACCCAATGACTAACTCCAGTTCGTGTTTTTTCAGTAAATCGTTTAATTGTTCCAGTTCCATTATATCGTGTCTTTTAAGAAGTTAGCAAACTTCAAAACAAGTTCGTCGTTATTTTTTGCAGCGGTAATTTGTAGCCCAGTTTCGGTGCCTTGCGGAATAGTTAGCGTAGGTAATTGCCCTAAGCTGAACCCAACGGTGTATGCATCGCTTAAATACATGGCCAGCGGGTCTTTTAAGCTGTCGCCAATTTTTGGCGGTGTGCTTGGGGTTACGGGTGAAATAATCACATCAACGGCTTTAAAATCTTCCTCGAAATTATTCGAAATGGCATCGCGAAGCGCCAAACCTTTTAAATAAATTTCATCTGAAAACCCTTGAGAAAGCACTTGGTTTCCACCAACGATTCTGCGTTTGGTTTCTTCCGAAAAGTTTTCCGAACGGGTAACGGCATAAGTTTCCTTTAAATTTTCGGCTTCAATGCGGTTGCCGTAATTGGTGCCGTCCAATCGCGAAAGGTTGGAAGCGGTTTCGGCCATGGCCAAAGTATAATAAGTGGATACCAAAGTATTCGACTCAAAGAAATCTAAGGCTTTTACCTCGATGCCTTTAGCTTTTATGTTTTCAATGGCTGATAAAAAATCGGTTTTTACCTTATCGTCGATGGCTTCACTTTCAATAAAGTTTTTAAAGTAGCCTACCGTTTTTATGTTTTCGGAAGTAGAAAGACTGTCTTCTGAAATGTGCTCGGAAGCGTAAGTGGTTTGGTCTTTGGTGTCTTTTCCGCTCATCGCGTTCAAAACAATGCGAATATCTTCCACCGATTTGGCAATTGGGCCAACACAGTCGGTCGACGAGGCATAAGCCATCAATCCGTAGCGCGAAATGCGTCCGTATGTGGGTTTTAAACCATACACGTGGTTGTAACCTGCTGGCTGGCGAATGGAGCCACCGGTGTCGCCACCAATGGAAAATACCGTGTAATCCAACGCCACGTTTACTGCCGATCCGCCACTAGAGCCACCACCGACCAAATCGGGGTTGTTGGCGTTTTTTACGGCACCAAATATGGTGTTTTCGCTCGATGAGCCGTGCCCAAAACTATCACAGTTTTCTTTTACCAATGGAATGGCGCCGGCATCCAACAGTTTTTGGATAGCCGTGGCCGTGTATGCCGATTTATAATCTTTAAGCAGTTTAGAACTGGCCGTGGTTACCGTGCCTTGAACCATGTAAACGTCTTTAATGCCAAAGGGAATACCTTCTAATAGGCCAATCTTTTCGTCCTTGGCAATTTTATCGTCCACTTTTTTAGCCAATTTTAATGCGGTATCGATTAATAGGCTGTTTACGGTGTTATGGCTGTTCTTGGCCAGTAAATCCAATTTTTCCTGAACCAAGCTGGTGCAAGTAATTTCTTTGTTCACCAATTGTTGGTGTATGCTGCGTATTTGCGAGTCCATAATTATTCTTCTATAACTTTAGAGACTACTAAATAGCCGTTTTTTTCTTTTGGGAAGTTTTCGATGATGATTTGTTTTTCCGTTTCGGGGCTGTCTATCACCACATCGTCGCGCAAATCATCTAAAGACACACTGCTGGTATTATGGTTAATAGCATTGTTGTTTGATGCGTTGGCGTTTTTAATCACCTCAAATAATTGGTTTACGGCCTCGCTGGGCTGTGCTCCCTTAATGCTCGACAATACATCGACTGTCATAATTTTGCTCATGTCTTAACTATTTAGATTAAAAAAAAGCCTTCCGAACTCGGAAGGCTTTACATATTTTTAAACAACAACCTTCCAGTCCTAAATGTTAGGATTATTGAAATTATTATTGTTGTTATTAGTGTTCATCATTTTTTTGCGCCTCAAATATATGTAGAAATAATGTACTGCGCACCATGTTTTACAGATAACCTATATGCTATTGTCAAATTGTTAAAAATTTACAATTATAATTGCAGGTTTTTTAAGTAAATACAAAAGTTGGTGGTTTTTACTTCTGAAAATGGATAAGCTGAAGAGCTGGTTTTATTATTTAAACGAAATTTGATACTGCAAAACGGCCATACCTTTATAGTTTTTTTGTTGCAGTGTTGTGGCATCAAAAATAGGGCGGTGTTGGTAGCCCAAGCTAATTTTATCTTTGTGTGAGCCGTTCACAAAAAAGTTAACGGTAAAGTCGAAAACGGTCAAGTTGTCGTTCAGGAGGTCCCAATCGGAATGCTGTACGGCAATATTCGGCTGGATAACGGCCATGTGGTTAAAAATGTTTGTATGCTTAAAGGCATAACCAAACTGTACGTACCACGAGGTGCCCGTTCCAATCATTGGGAAGGCCACGCCCGAACCATTAAAGTCACTATCGCCCCCCGTAGTGGGATTGTTGGCTCCAACGTTCCTTATGTAATCTTTTCCAAAATTGTAGTCGTAATAGCCTAAATAAGCCGTAATGGCATGGCCATTTTTTAGAGGAAGATTTATGAAGGAGTCGGCAGCAAAATGTGAGATATCATAAATATTGGTTTCTGGAAGATTGGTATCGCCATCACTCATGGCTTCTGGTTGGTATTGAAACCCAGCTCCAATATTGAATACTTTTTTGTTTTGCATATAGGTGCCAATTTGGTAGGCCGATTTGTTCGATTCGTGTTCAAAAAATTGATATTTCACATAGGCTGAAGTTTTTACACGTGGTTTGTTATTGGCAAAGTTTACGGCGCCGCTGGGAATAGTTTTTACGTAAAAGGGGCGGTTAAACGCCATTCTGTAATCGAACTGCCCGGTCTGGCCTTTAAGCCAAAAACCGAACAAACGCCCCACGTCGTCATTAATTTGAACGGAGTTAAGCGTGAATAAAGGAGAATCTAGCCCCATGAGCGTGCTGCTGGAGCGGATGTTCCAACGGTTCAAGCCTTGCCACCCGGATTTTCCAATGCCTATTTCTAAAAATTTGGCAAAGGAATATTCGGCGTAAAGATCTAAAATCTCAATAGGGAAATCGTCTCCTTTAAAATTATAATTGTTGCCGCCAAAAATCGCATAGACGAAAACCTTAGGAGAGATTTGCGAAGAAACCGGAATGCGCAATCGGCGAATGGAAATATCGAAAAACTGAGAGGTAGGCTCGCCGTGAATAATCGAACCGTTATTTAAATCGGAATACCTCATCCAAAACTGAGAGGTGATATTCCATTTTAGAGTGGGCTTAAATGGTTCTGTCTGGCCGCTGGCGAGAGTAGTAATAATCAACGCAAAAATAGAAATATACAGGCTTAAAACGTCTCTTTTAGGTGTCATGTATGAGTGTTTCTAAAGATTCAATGCAAAATTAGTATGAACTTTGCTGCTGAATTCTGATATAAATCAGGTTTAGGGATTTTACGTGCGATTGTTTCGCTTAATTTCGAGCGGTAATTGGCCATAATTCGTCTGTTTCTTTTGATATGATATGTGTGTAGCAAAGTGAAATAAGCGTCGGAGAGCAATTTTGTAAAATTTGAGTTTTAGGGAGCGGGGTGAAGGTGGTTGAAATCCATTTTAAGGTGCTTTTTAGACGATTTAAGGCGTTTTTGAGTAATCAACAAATGTTGATAATTTTATGTTTGGGTCGATAAAAAGCTTCCTTTGTAGCTGAAAATTTCGTATATTTGTTTGTGTTCAAAAGGATGCTCAAAAGGCATCTTTTTTTGTGAACAACACCTAACAAAATTTAGATTAAAGAAGATATGAGCGAAGCAAACGAAGATTTAAACAAGCAGGGCTATTCGGCAGATAGTATCCAGGCCCTCGAAGGGATGGAGCACGTACGTATGCGTCCGTCTATGTACATTGGAGATGTTGGGGTGCGCGGATTGCACCATTTGGTTTACGAGGTGGTTGATAACTCCATTGATGAGGCGCTAGCCGGACACTGTAATAATATAACCGTTACCATTAACGAAGACAATTCCATCACTACTGAAGATGATGGACGTGGTATCCCGGTAGATTTACATAAAAAAGAAGGCGTTTCGGCACTTGAGGTAGTAATGACCAAAATTGGTGCTGGGGGTAAATTCGATAAAGATTCTTATAAAGTATCTGGTGGTCTGCACGGTGTTGGTGTAAGTTGCGTTAACGCGTTGTCAGAGCACCTAAAAGCAACTGTTTATCGTAACGGACAAATCTGGGAGCAGGAATACGAGCGCGGAAAGCCACTGTATCCAGTAAAATCTATAGGCGAAACCGATAAGCGTGGTACTATTGTAACCTTTAAGCCGGATCCTACTATTTTTCAGCAAACCCTAGAATATAGTTACGATACTTTAGCAAACCGTATGCGCGAGTTGGCCTTTTTGAATAAAGGTATTACAGTGCACTTGGTTGATAGAAGAAGCAAAAAGGAAGATGGTTCTTTTGAAGGGGAAACATTCCATTCTGAAGCTGGGTTGACCGAGTTTGTAAAATATCTGGATGCGACACGCGAACCTTTAATGCAGGATGTTATTGCTTTTGAGGGAGAGAAAAATGGTATTCCAGTTGAGGTAGCTATGGTTTACAACACGTCGTATGCAGAAAACTTACACTCTTACGTAAACAATATCAATACCCACGAAGGAGGCACCCATTTATCGGGCTTCCGCCGTGGTTTAACGCATACGCTTAAAAAATATGCCGATGAATCGGGTATGTTGGATAAGCTGAAATTTGATATTGCCGGTGATGATTTCCGTGAAGGTTTAACGGCTATCGTTTCTGTAAAAGTAGCCGAGCCACAATTTGAGGGGCAAACCAAAACCAAATTGGGTAACAGAGAAGTGTCGGCCTCGGTAAGTCAAGCGGTATCAGAAATGCTATCTGATTATTTGGAAGAGCACCCAGACGATGCCAAAACCATTGTGCAAAAAGTAATTTTGGCAGCGCAAGCTCGTCATGCAGCACAAAAGGCCCGTGAAATGGTACAGCGTAAAACGGCCATGAGTATTGGTGGTTTACCTGGGAAATTATCCGATTGCTCAGAACAAGACCCAACAAAATGTGAAGTGTTCTTGGTAGAGGGAGATTCGGCAGGTGGAACGGCGAAACAAGGTCGTGACAGAAACTTTCAGGCTATTCTTCCGTTAAGAGGTAAAATCCTAAACGTTGAAAAAGCCATGCAGCACAAGGTTTTTGAAAATGAAGAGATTAAAAATATTTTTACCGCACTTGGGGTAACCATAGGTACGGAAGAAGACAGCAAAGCTTTGAATCTTTCAAAACTACGTTACCACAAAATCGTGATTATGTGTGATGCCGATATTGACGGTAGCCACATTGCAACATTGATTTTAACGTTCTTCTTCAGATATATGAAGGAACTGATTGAAAACGGACACGTTTATATTGCTACGCCGCCACTTTATTTAATTAAAAAAGGAGCGAAGAAGCGATATGCTTGGAATGATAAGGAACGCGATGCGCTGGTTGAAGAGTACGGAGGAACGGCCAACATCCAACGATACAAAGGTTTGGGTGAGATGAACGCCGAGCAGCTTTGGGATACTACTATGAATCCAGAGTTTAGAACCCTACGTTTGGTACAAATTGATAACGGTACTGAAGCCGATAGAATTTTCTCTATGTTAATGGGTGATGAAGTGCCACCACGTAGAGATTTTATTGAGAAAAATGCCGTTTACGCTAATATCGACGCATAACTTTTATTAAAAATAAAATGCATAAAAAAGAGGCTGTCTGAAAAGGCAGTCTCTTTTTTATACTCTAATTTCTAGTAAATTCTTAAATTTAAGAATGAGCAGAAAAGTAGTTTTTAAGACTTACAATCAAGACCAGCTAAGTCTTTTACCTCCCAGTTATGATGATCTAGTTCCCGTCAATCATCCCGTTCGTACTGTAAATACAATTATTGACCATGTCGATATAAGTGCTTAGGAAAAAAGCTATAAAGGTGGCGGAACCTCAAGCTATCATCCGCGCATGTTGCCCAAGGTTATTGTCTATGCTTACTTGCGTAATTTGTATTCTTCACGTAAAACAGAACAAGCTCTAAATGAGAACATCCATTTTATGTGGCCCAGCGGGCAGAACAAACCGGACCACAACACGGTCAATAACTTTAGGGGAAAGCGTTTACAAGGCCATTTAAAGAAATTTTTTCATCAAGTCGTTCTGCTTTTAGTTGAACAAGGTGTTATTAGTTTAAAGGATATTTATGTCGATGGCACTAAGATCGAAGCCAACGCCAATCGTTATACCTTTGTATGGGGCAAGTCCATAAAAACAAGTAAAGAGCGCATTAAAAAAACAGCTGAAAGAACTTTGGTCTTATGTAGAAAAAGTCTAT
>NZ_JAAVJS010000496.1:0-360 GCF_012037625.1 Tamlana crocina | reverse complement strand
CCTGCCGCGGCCGCCCATCATATCGAATACCTCATCCATACTAAAGCCGGAACTATTGATGTTGTTGGAACTCGCAAGCACACTTAGCCTGAGATCATCCTTAAAATAATTACCTATTCCGCTTAGTTCATAACGCCCCTCTGTACCGCCACCGGCAGTTGCACGGGCAAAGTAACCCTTGTTCTTATCCTCCTTGATCGTGACGTTAATAGTTTTATCATCGGGATTTCCTGCTTTTCCGGTAAATTCTTCAGACTTTGTTTTGGTGTCTACCACCTGGATCTTGTCAATGATCTCCTTCGGAAGATTTTTTGTTGCGATCTTAGGATCATTTCCGAAGAATTCCTTTCCGTTCACCAG
>NZ_JAAVJS010000495.1:0-360 GCF_012037625.1 Tamlana crocina | reverse complement strand
AAAACCCGATTTACAATAAAAAGGATATATCTCTTGGAGAGTTAATGGAAATAAATATGGCAATTGATAAAGTCATTACTCAATAAATACGTTTGCCAACAACGTATAAAAACAATGCTTAATTCAGTCTCGAATCGAAAGTCCGTGCTCGCTTGCTAAGCGGATTGTCCTGCGGACAATCACGCGTGCCAGCTCGCACTGTTTTTATACGGGACGTTAGGCAACATATGAAAAGACATTTCTACAAATTAAGTGCAATATTCTGGACTCTTGGTTGCCTGAGTGGACAAACCTTGACAACCGCAAATAATGACCGCACCGAAATGAATTTAAAAGGTGAGGTGAAATCCGTTGAATCAG
>NZ_JAAVJS010000494.1:0-360 GCF_012037625.1 Tamlana crocina | reverse complement strand
CTTGAATGGCAGAGAGGAAATAGAAAATCTGGAAATAAAAAGGAAACTCACAATTAACGATCCCGATGAAACAGGGAATTCAACTCCAAAGGTTAGAACAGTTTCTATCGGTACATTAAATGCCCATAATCCGGTGAACTTCGAAATTGAAAATTTTCAAAAGGAGATTTTAATTGAGCTCACCTTTAACTCCGGAAAAGAGGAATGGCACCAGTATATTATAGCCAGAAAAACTTCAGATGGTGAAACCAGATCTTTTTGGGTGATCACCAACAGCGAATTTGAAGTGATCGATAAACATATCGATGAGGGTTTTCCGATGGAAAGTGAAGGAATTATTGTGTCCGGAACCAACCGGGA
>NZ_JAAVJS010000493.1:0-360 GCF_012037625.1 Tamlana crocina | reverse complement strand
GCAGGAAAGATCCTTGAAAAGACAAAGACTCCTTTATACCTCATTCCAATTAAGAAATAGATTAAAAAAACGCCGTACCTTTATAGTTATCAGCTCCTTATTCGAAAATATTTTTTTAAAATTCCCCTTTTTTTACATCGCGCTAACGATTAAAACAAATTGATATGAAAAGCAGGGAATTTTTTAGAATGTGCATGCTGGTAAGTATGCTGTTCTTTTTTGCCGAAAACATGGCCCAGGAAACAACAAATTCTGTTGTTAAGACCATTGATGATAAAGATCTGCAATGGGGACCTTGTCCTGATTTTATGCCGAATGGATGTGAGATCGCTATTCTTCACGGAGATCCTGCCAAAAAGA
>NZ_JAAVJS010000492.1:0-360 GCF_012037625.1 Tamlana crocina | reverse complement strand
TTGATGAAAAAATTTCTTTAAATGGCCTTGTAAACGCTTTCCCCTAAAGTTATTGACCGTGTTGTGGTCCGGTTTGTTCTGCCCGCTGGGCCACATAAAATGGATGTTCTCATTTAGAGCTTGTTCTATTTTACGTGAAGAATACAAATTACGCAAGTAAGCATAGACAACAACCTTGAGCAACATGCGCGGATGATAGCTTGAGGTTCCGCCACCTTTATAGCTTTTTTCCAAAGCACTTATATCGACATGGTCAATAATTGTATTTACAATACGAACGGGATGATTGACGGGAACTAGATCATCATAACTGGGAGGTAAAAGACTTAGCTGGTCTTGATTGTAAGTCTTAAAAACTAC
>NZ_JAAVJS010000491.1:0-361 GCF_012037625.1 Tamlana crocina | reverse complement strand
CAGGGAATAAAAGATAAGGCAGTACTGGAAGCCATGAGAAAAGTGGAAAGGCACCTTATGGTACCTAAAGACGTGCACCGATATGCATATGAAGACAGGCCCTTGCCCATTGGCAAGGGACAAACGATCTCACAACCTTTCATTGTCGCCTTCATGACGCAGGCGATAAAGCCGAAGCCGGGAATGAAAGTGCTGGAGATTGGGACCGGATCGGGGTACCAGGCAGCTGTTCTGGCGGAGATCGTGGATGAGGTCTACACCATCGAAACCGTAGAACCATTGGCAGAACGTGCCCGGGAGACCTTAACCGAAATGGGGTATGATAATATCCATTTTCGCGTGGGAGACGGCTACCACGGTT
>NZ_JAAVJS010000490.1:0-361 GCF_012037625.1 Tamlana crocina | reverse complement strand
ATTTTTGTGTGGCAGCTTCAAAAAGCTCCGGCTGTGAACTTCTTATCGCATAGGCCTGCAACAATTCTTCCTGGGCGGTGATAAGTTCGGGAGAATAAACCACGGCTAATGCCTGCCCGCGCTTTACTTCCTCCCCGGTAAAATTCACCATTAATCTTTCGATCCTTCCCGGAACGTGCGTGGATTGCGTATATGCGATCCTCTCATCTACGGTTACTTTCCCGTTCAACCTCAATTCTCTCTCTCCTGAGCCGTTGCCTACAGTTTGCGTTTGAATATTCGCAAGTTTCATGGCATATTCGCTCATTTGTACCGCTTCGGGATTTCCTGAAACATCTCCACTTTCCAGCGGAATAAGATC
>NZ_JAAVJS010000489.1:0-362 GCF_012037625.1 Tamlana crocina | reverse complement strand
TTTTTTGGTGCAGCCAGTGCGCTACAAGTTCTTTTCCGGTACCATTAGGTCCGGTAATAAGCACCCGCGCATCTGTAGGTGCGACTTTTTCAATAATATCTTTGATCCTGGAAATGGCTTCAGATTCTCCAACCATTTCAATATTTTTCCCAACCGTGTTCTTGAGTCGGGAATTTTCAACTACCAGCTCCTTTCGGTCTAAAGCATTTCTAACGGTATTGAGCAGCCGGTTAAGATCTGGCGGTTTTGAGATGTAATCACATGCTCCCAGTCTCATTGTATTTACAGCAGTGTCAAGGTCGCCGTGACCGGAGATCATCACCATGGGAATTTCGGGCTTCAGCTTTTTTACGGCCTCCAGC
>NZ_JAAVJS010000488.1:0-362 GCF_012037625.1 Tamlana crocina | reverse complement strand
GAATAGACCAGCAAGCAATAGATGAAACCCTGTATGACAATAAAGAGTTTGGTGCAGGGGGTGGCATCTGGACTGGAGTTCTTAATCGTGTAAAAAGTGAAGTTTTCCAATACACTATTTCGAACATTCTAAACTATAATAAAATGTATGGGAACCATGGGTTGGACGTTCTGCTCGGTCAGGAGTCGCAGGTTTCTGAGATGAATTCTATCAATGTATATGGTTATGACGTTCTCGACAGTGAATTACTGTCGGCAAGTAGTATTGGTGCTCTATGGTCGCATACTGGTTATGCAGAAAATTACTCTTTACTCTCCTATTTCTCACAGGTGGCTTATAACTATAACCAAAAATATTATCTC
>NZ_JAAVJS010000487.1:0-362 GCF_012037625.1 Tamlana crocina | reverse complement strand
ACTTAAAGCCTCGATCGTGGTATTGGACACCTCTATCTTCAAGGCATCGAAGGATTCCTTCAATCTTCCTATTCGAAGATCTTCTTTTGTTACCTTGTCTTGCCGGTAAAGTGCCCAGTAGTTTTCATTTATTGGGGAATAAATTTTTAAAAACTCATTAAGCTCAACATTGATCTCATGCTTTGTAAAGATGGCACCAAAAGCCAGACTGGAATTTTTATCGAAATCCCATAAAGTATGATCAAGATCAAAAAAGATATGTCGGATATTTTTAAACTTCATTTACTAATTTTAAGATGCTATAGTTCCTCTTAGCATTTGAGTATTCAGAAAAATCTGTATTAGAAAAGACGGCAGTGAGA
>NZ_JAAVJS010000049.1:0-950 GCF_012037625.1 Tamlana crocina | reverse complement strand
ACCGTTACAAATAATTTAACAACAATACCATGAATAATAAATTTCAGATATTATACTTTGCACTAATCATTTTGACCTTCTCTTGTTCTGAAAACGATAATGAGGAAACTTCGGAACCACAGAATAATTTACCAAATACTGTTAGAATAGTAAACCAACAAAATACAGCTAATTATAATTTGGAATATATGAACAATCAAATTAGTTCTTTGACAGGTTCTCATTCTACAATAATAGATAGATTTTATTACGAAAATTCGAATTTAATAAAAATTGATTTTGAAAATATAGATGGACAATATGACTTGGAATATGACTCCCAAAATAGATTAACTCGTTATTACTTTTGGTATGGAGAAAATGCCAATGAATATGTCAGAACTGATTTGGAGTATCAGGGAAATTCAATAACTAGAAATCATTTTTTCAAAAATAATAGTGATGTTTATGAATTTGCTTTTTCCGAAAAACTAACAATTGAAAATGGCAATATTACTAAAATAGAAGATTTAACTAACTCAATTATTTTAGAATACCAATATGGAGAAAAATTCTCTCCTTTTAAAAATATAGATTCTTTTAATGATATTCAAATTGTTCTTACAACTTTTCATGGAGCAAATAGACCACATATTAACTTGAGGGAACTTTTTTTAGGAAAAAATAATTTAGTTAAAGCAATGGATATTAATGCAGGAAACTCAAATAGCTTTCAGTATGAATATAATAGCAATGGACTTCCTGAAAAGATTGTTAATCATGATGACATTGATAACGTTACAGTAGAAACATTTGAAATTGATTTTTAAAAAACTATTTGTAACAACGTGTAAAAATAATTGCTTGGTTCTTGCCTACTCGGAAAATCCTGCGGATTTTCCTCTGGTTCGTTCCATTTTTAGTAAGTTAGTTGCTTTTACACGCAACTATCCTTACACAAACCGTTGGCA
>NZ_JAAVJS010000486.1:0-362 GCF_012037625.1 Tamlana crocina | reverse complement strand
AGTCATAGGCGGGTTTAAGAACAATCACCTCATCTCCCGGATTTACAAAAGCTGTGATGGCAAGGAATAGCGCCTGCGTAGCACCATTGGTCACTGTGATCTCTGAGTCTTTATCATATTTTTCCCCGTGCAGCGATTCAATCTTTTTTACGATTTGTTCCCGCAGGGGAGCAATACCCGCCAGGGGAGCATATTGATTATAGCCTTCATTCATCGCTTTTGCCACCAAATCTTTTAGCCGTTGGTCTGTCTCAAAATTGGGATAACCCTGAGAAAGATTTACAGCGTCGTGCTCAAATGCCATTTTTGACATCACAGAAAAGATGCTGGTCTTATGCTTCGGAAGCTTGGAAAAGATATGA
>NZ_JAAVJS010000485.1:0-362 GCF_012037625.1 Tamlana crocina | reverse complement strand
TCAGGATTCCCATGGCAAAAGTGAGATCGTAAGCAGAACCTTCTTTCCGGAGATCGGCGGGTGCCATATTTATTGTGATCTTTTTTCCCGGAAGATGGAAGCCGACATTTTTAAGGGCCGCAGCGATTCTAAAACTACTCTCTTTGACTGCACTATCAGGAAGTCCCACGAGATGGTATGCAATGCCGGTATCTACGTTCACTTCCACGGTGATTGTGGTGGCTTCCACGCCAAAGACAGCACTTCCGTATACTTTTACCAGCATTAAAAAATTCTTTTTTTAAATGTAATAAAAATTTCGGCTTAAGGCGTTCAGGCTGAATTTTAAACATTTATTTATGAGTTATACAAAAAGAGATTCA
>NZ_JAAVJS010000484.1:0-362 GCF_012037625.1 Tamlana crocina | reverse complement strand
ATGATTTCTGAAACTAAATAAGTATTAGATCTCACTGCTGAAAATTTTTCTGAAGCTGAAATGCCACTCCTCAAAAATGGGATTTCCATTCCCTTTTCCAGCCTGTGATGCGGAGTCACACTTTTGCACCAGGATCGGCTCTTCAAGATTTCGGGGGTTTGAAAACCATTTTTTATCGCCACATACGCTCTAAATCCTGATATCCTGCTACCAAACTTTAGTACCCGCCCCGCCTTGACATGAACAACGTGGTTATTAAAAAGCTTTTCCCCATCAAGCACAGGCGATAAATCTGCTCCGGTAATCACAATTTCGGCAGCTTCCTGAAACTTCAGCACCGGCCCCTGTAGTGTGATCTCGAG
>NZ_JAAVJS010000483.1:0-362 GCF_012037625.1 Tamlana crocina | reverse complement strand
ATTAAAATTGACCAACCATATTTCTAAATAAACAAGTAAAATGAAAAAGCGAATATTACTCCTGGCCTGCATTTTCCCGGCCTTTTCAGCTACGGCACAGGTTGCTGAAATTAAAAGTTCGGTGGAGAACGTAGAAACAAAAATAGACTCTGTACTTTCTCTTATGACCCTTGAAGAAAAAGTAGGTCAAATGGTACAATACAGTGGCACCTGGGATCTTACCGGTCCTGCTACCGGCGACAGAAATCAATATAGAGAGGAACAGTTAAAAAAGGGGCTCGTAGGTTCTCTGCTAAACGTGTTGTCTGTTGATGCTACCCGCGAAGCACAAAAAATGGTCATGGAGAATTCCCGTATCAAGA
>NZ_JAAVJS010000482.1:0-362 GCF_012037625.1 Tamlana crocina | reverse complement strand
AAAGGCCGACCTCTCCGGGCTTTAGGCCAATTCTTACAACCGGAAACAAAAAACCCGCTCCTTTGCAGAAGCGGGTTTCTAAAATTTGTAAAGCGAATTGCTTATCCCAAAGCAACTCTTTCAAAAGCTACAACCTTAAGGTTAGCATCCTGTGACTTCACATATTCAGAAACAGACATTTTGCTGTCTTTAATGTAATCCTGGTTCACAAGAGTGTTGTCTTTAAAGAAACGTTTGATCTTACCTTTTGCGATATTGTCAAGCATTTCTTCCGGCTTACCTTCCTGTCTTAGTTGATCTTTCGCGATCTCGATCTCTTTTTCGATCACAGACTGGTCTACACCTTCTTCGTTAAGGGCAAC
>NZ_JAAVJS010000481.1:0-363 GCF_012037625.1 Tamlana crocina | reverse complement strand
CAAAAAGAGAAAAAATCCACCCCTTATTCCATATTAGAACTGGCGGGCGTAGGAGCCGGTTCCTCAGTCCAACAAACATTTGAAAACAGTCTGGACCTCGCTAAAAAAGCCGAAGATTTTGGGTATAAACGCTTTTGGCTTGCCGAACATCACAATATGAAAAGCATTGCCAGCTCGGCCACTGCGGTCCTGATCGGATACATTGCCGGCGGCACCAACAGCATAAGAGTTGGTAGCGGCGGCATCATGTTACCTAATCATTCCCCTCTTATTGTTTCTGAGCAATTTGGAACCCTTGGCTCCCTTTACCCCCATAGAATAGATCTTGGCCTCGGCAGGGCACCCGGAACAGATCAGGTGACC
>NZ_JAAVJS010000480.1:0-363 GCF_012037625.1 Tamlana crocina | reverse complement strand
CGTTTCTTTAGAAGGCAAAGCCAATAATTTGAACAATGTTAGCTTTAGTACCAACATTGGTTTGGGGCTTGACTACAATCTTTCAGAGAAGTTCAAGCTTAATCTGGAGCCAATGCTCAAGTACCAGATTAACACCTTTGAAAATGCGTCGCCAGATACGCGTCCTTACTACTTTGGAATCTATTCAGGTTTTAGCTATAAGTTTTAACAGCCGGTTCTTTACTTAAAAGTTCGTTTAAGATTACTTCCCGGGTATGTTCCCGTAATTTCTTCTTATCTTCCTGCGTCATGCCTGCAGTGGGAATGAACTCTTTGATCTTCACCCGCATTTTTCCCGGGCTGCCTTTTGTAAAGATGTAGGGA
>NZ_JAAVJS010000479.1:0-363 GCF_012037625.1 Tamlana crocina | reverse complement strand
AGGAATTGATCAATGCCCCTCTGAAGCATAAGTTCTGTAGAAAATTTTCGGCTGGTGGCAAGTACGAATCCGCCGCGGGTGATCCTGAAAAAGTATTTTCCCGAACCCGTTCTGGCTTTACGAAAAGTGAAAGATTCCAGGTCATGCTGAATGGTCTCTATGATCTTTTCACAGTCAGATTTCTCCCTGCAGGCGATGCTGGTGAAGATGGTTTTCCCTTTCCTGGAAGCGAAGCTGAATTTAAAATTTCCGTTGTCTCTTTTACTTATCACAAATGCACTCATAGGTCTTCCCGAAATTTTCAAAACTTCAAATCTATAAAAACAGAAGTGCGAAGCCACTCATAAAGTTTCAAAATTAATT
>NZ_JAAVJS010000478.1:0-364 GCF_012037625.1 Tamlana crocina | reverse complement strand
AAAAGATCCCTGGAATTCACAGTGTAAACAGAATCGGCCTGTAGCTCGGCTGAAGCTAGTAGTAATAGGGCTTCCACTTCGGTATCGCTTACCTCAGCAGTTCGAAATGATTCCGATACTGGAGAACTGCTTTCTGCCAGAAGCGAATTTTCCTTTGGCTCGTCAGCTTCTGGCTCTTCGGAAGGAGTTCTGAATGCTAGCTGACCTTGTTCTTCAGCAGCGTTCCTGGAAGGGGTCTCAAAAATGTCTTTTTTGACACCTCTTTCTGCGGAAGATTTTTTCTCTTTCACCTTCTCTTCCGAAGCTAAAGGCTGCAGCACTTCAGGTTCTGAGCTATTGTTCTCCAGAACCTTATGCTCCACCT
>NZ_JAAVJS010000477.1:0-364 GCF_012037625.1 Tamlana crocina | reverse complement strand
CAGCTATAGTCATTACCACCACCAGGACAAGAACAGTATGAATAATGTAGCGTTCAAATTTCCAGGCCGACCTGCTCTTATCCGATAGGTGCCGGTATGGATCTCCCGCCGTTTCTGCGAGTCCGCCGCAGCCGCAAACCCAGGAGCAGTACCATCTTTTTCCGTAGAAGTAGGTGAGGATGGGAGTGATGACAAAAATAGAAGCTATTCCGAAGAAGAGCATGAGCAGGCCAATATTTCCGGCAGAAAAAAACTCCGATAATTTATAACCTGCAAAAAGATCATAATTAAGGGGCCAGATGTTCACCGGATTGAAATACGGCTGATTCAACCGAATGAGGATCTCCGGAATTAGAAACGCAAA
>NZ_JAAVJS010000048.1:0-1062 GCF_012037625.1 Tamlana crocina | reverse complement strand
ACTATCCCGAGAAGTGTGTAAGTTATAAATCGAGGGTTTGGCTTGATTAAAGCCGGACCCTTTTTTCAAATATAGTCAAAAACTGGTTTAAAATAATGCCCCAGTTCCTAATGGGCATCGACCATTTCTTAGTTGCCTCTCTAAGAGCCAAAAAAGTGGACTTCATAACGGCCTCATCTGTTGGGAACGAGAGCTTGTTTTTAGTATATTTCCTGATTTTTCCATTAAGGTTTTCAATAAGGTTGGTAGTGTAAATGATTTTTCTGATTTCGACAGGGAATTCGTAAAAAGCGGTAAGTTCTTCCCAATTGTCCCTCCAGCTTTTAATAGCGTAAGAGTACTTGTGTTCCCATTTCTGGGCAAAGTCCTCCAGAGCCGCTTTTGCTGCGCTTTTGGTGGGTGCATCGTAGATGTTCTTCATATCCTTTGTAAACTCCTTTTTGTCCTTCCAAACCACATAGCGGCAAGCATTCCTGATTTGGTGCACCACACAGATTTGGGTCTTGGATTCAGGAAAAACGTTTTTTATGGTATCTGTAAAACCGTTGAGATTGTCCGTGGCGGTTATAAGCAGGTCCTGAACGCCCCTGGCTTTAATATCAGTAAGCACGCTCATCCAAAAGGCTGCCGATTCATTCTTGCCAAGCCAAAGTCCCAACACTTCCTTTTTGCCGTCCCTGCGCAGTCCCACGGCAATGTACATGGTTTTGTTGATGACCTTGGAGTTCTCCCGAACCTTAAATACAATGCCGTCCATCCAAGTAATTAAGTATACAGGCTCTAGAGGCCTGTTTTGCCAAGCTACAATATCGTTGGTGACTTTATCCGTGATGCGGGATATGGTGGACGTGGATACATCAAAACCGTAGACTTCACGAATCTGTTCTTCTATATCGGAATTGCTCATGCCCTTGGCATAAAGGCTGATAATAACGTTTTCTATGCCATCGACCATGTTGGTGCGTTTAGGGACCAGCATAGGATTAAAAGAGGATTCGCGGTCCCTGGGAACTTTAATATTGGTCTCTCCCAATGCTGTTTTTATCTTTTTGGAAGCATAGC
>NZ_JAAVJS010000476.1:0-365 GCF_012037625.1 Tamlana crocina | reverse complement strand
AATGATGGGCCCGGTAGGGATTCAGCCACACATGCAATTCAAGTCCGCGTTCATGGGCGGCATCCAGCCAGAACTGCAGGGGATCATAATATGGTTCCGGCGCCTGTCCCTGCACCCCCGATAGGAAAAAAGACCAGGGCTCGAGTTCACTCTCGTAAAGTGCATCTGCCTGCGGCCGGGCCTGGAAGATCACAGCATTATAATTGTGAGCCTTAAGAAAATCCAGGAGAGCGATTGCCTCTCTTTGTTGTTCGGCAGTTGATAAACCCGATTTGCTGGGCCAGTTGATATTTGCAACAGTCGCGATCCATGCAGCGCGAAATTCCCGCATAACAAAAGGGGATTTCTTAAAAGCTCTTTCCTGC
>NZ_JAAVJS010000475.1:0-365 GCF_012037625.1 Tamlana crocina | reverse complement strand
ATGATCAAAGAAGATCCTATTGCTAAAAAACTTTTGATCGAATCCAACATGGCTGTTATGGCTAACCAGGGACTTTCTGAAGAAGAAGCCAGAGCGATCCTTGAGTATTTCAGGCAATTTGACCAGGAGAACTAGTACTAATCCCCTGCCCTACTTTACCTGCTTAATTACCGCTTAAGTTTAATCAAACCCTCTAATTATGACCACCAAACCAATTTTATTATTCTTTGCCCTGGGTGTTTTCACCCTGGCCATTACCGGCTGTAAGCAGGAAACTTCTGCTGAAAGTCCGTCAAATGAAGCTAGCTCCCCTGTTGCGACCGAAAATGTATCCAACAAAGGACAGGCTTACATCGATGACGAGA
>NZ_JAAVJS010000474.1:0-365 GCF_012037625.1 Tamlana crocina | reverse complement strand
ATTTTCAGGTGGTTTTCATGCAGGCTTCATTCGCGACAGGCCCATCAATGAACAAAGGAATATCTCGATAGGGGTAGGCTTAGGCTGGTCTATAGATACCTATGGCCACAATGTTTTTATAGGTAAGGAACTGGATACAGACAACAGTCTTTTTCAGATCATGGATAGGGGGAGGATCGACTTCGATACTAATAGATTTACCACACAGTCAATAGACCTTCCTATTCAGTTCAGATGGCGAACCTCTACCGTAGAAAGCTACAAATTCTGGAGGATCTATGCAGGTTTAAGACCGGCATATGCATATTATTTCCAAACTAAATTTGAACAGGGAGGCCAGACCTACAAGGAATCAGATATTCCCG
>NZ_JAAVJS010000473.1:0-366 GCF_012037625.1 Tamlana crocina | reverse complement strand
CTGTAAATTACCTTCTGGAAATGAAATAAGTCTTTTCTTTTATGACGGCCCTGCCTCACAGGCAGTAGCTTTTGAAGGTTTGCTTAACAATGGAGAGGCATTTGCCGACCGCCTGCGGGGTCAGTTTTCGGATACCGAAGATCGAGAACTGGTAAACATTGCCACAGACGGTGAAAGTTATGGACACCACCACAGGTTGGGAGAAATGGCCCTTTCCTATTGTCTTAATTCCCTTGAACAGGATGAGGATATCAACCTAACGATCTATGGGGAATACCTTGAGAAATTTCCGCCGCAGTATGAGGCACAGATCATTGAAAATACTTCCTGGAGCTGTTATCATGGGGTGGAAAGATGGAGAAGCGA
>NZ_JAAVJS010000472.1:0-366 GCF_012037625.1 Tamlana crocina | reverse complement strand
CCGGCACCAGGATTTTTTTGGTTTGGGAAATGCCTTGCCCAATGCGCTGCATCATAAGGATTATGAAATGATCAGGGACATGGGTGCAAATTTTATTCGTACCGCCCATTACCCGCAGGATCCTGAGGTTTACAGGATCTGCGATGAACTCGGCCTTTTGGTTTGGAGCGAAGTACCGGTGATCAATGATGTGACAGCTTCTGAGGCTTATCACGAGGTTTCCCTCAAAATGCAGCGGGAGCAGATCCTGCAGTTCTTTAACCACCCGTCGGTGATCATGTGGGGACATATGAATGAGATCTTCATTCGGCTTGTCTTCAACAACAAAATGACCGAACCCGAAAAGGAAGCAAAGATCAAAACGTC
>NZ_JAAVJS010000471.1:0-368 GCF_012037625.1 Tamlana crocina | reverse complement strand
TACTCAGAGATCAAAATGAATTCAGTTTTTCGACCGACTTCTTTAGATTAGTCTCAATATCATTGGAAATAATAAATGATTACCATCCCCGCTGACAAATATGGTTGTGATCTCATGATTCCTTCGTTTCATAAGCGGCTCCTGCAATTTCTAATTCTGTTATCTTAGTAAAGGTACAACCTCCACTACTCGATTCATTCAGGGTGAATACAAAATCAAAACGTCAGCAGAATCTTTTAATGCCAAGATTAAAGCCTTTAGAAGCCAATTCAGAGGTGTAAAAAATGTAGAATTTTTCCTTTACAGATTAACTGCAATATTTAGCTAGTCCACAACTTTTGTTCTTGATCCGGTTTATCTCCAAGAAA
>NZ_JAAVJS010000470.1:0-368 GCF_012037625.1 Tamlana crocina | reverse complement strand
CCTGCATCCCGTGTTCTATGATGGTGCCGCATAAGATGTACAGCATATCGCCAAGGGCATCTGCAACTTCTACAAGATCTCCGTCTTTTGCTGCCTGCAAATATTCTTCATTTTCTTCCTTCATCAATTCGTAGCGCAACTGCACTTTTTCCAAAGGAAGATCGACTGTGGGTTTCGGGGCTATACCAAGACCGAAAGCTTCATGAAACTCCTGTACTGCCTGTAAGCTTTTTCTCATTTTAAACCTGTAAATTTGCCTAACATTAAAAAATGTTTAGCACCGGACAGCTAATTTTCGCCGGATTGTTTTTTGTGGTTTTTGTAGCGGTTATCTTTTTTAGTTACCGCAAAGACCTAAAACTTCACCG
>NZ_JAAVJS010000469.1:0-368 GCF_012037625.1 Tamlana crocina | reverse complement strand
ATCAACTCTTCCCTATACAATCCAAATTCGCTATAAAGTTCAATGAGCTTTTCATAAACCGAACAGCCGTTAGCCTTCATTTGAGCGGCTATTTCACAGGCAAGCAGGGTAGAGGTGACTGCATCTTTATCCCGCACAAACTCTCCTACCATGAAGCCAAAACTTTCTTCACCACCACCAACGAAATCCAGTTGCGGGTGATCTTTTATCATTTTTGCAATCCATTTGAAACCGGTAAGACCTTCTTTATATTCTACTCCATAAGCTTCAGTGACCACCCGGATCATAGGAGTGGAAACTATGGTAGAGCCCACAAATTCTTTTCCGTTGATCTTCCCTTGCTTTTTCCACTGCTCCAATAGGAACCA
>NZ_JAAVJS010000468.1:0-368 GCF_012037625.1 Tamlana crocina | reverse complement strand
AAACCTAAAAAATATGGCCTTCTTCGGAAAAGTTAGAAATACCATCAACCTCTTAAAAAACATAGACCTGGACCAGCTGGCGAAGATCAATCAGCAGATCGACCTTTCGGAAGCTATGAAAACCCTGGGGAATCTCGATGAGCATCAGCTAAAAGGCCTCATGAAAATGCTCAAAACCAAGCGCCGTAAAGGTCAGCATGACCTTCCGCCTATCGACGGCGATTTTTATAACCTGGACCTCAAGCTTACAGAAGAGCAGCGGGAGTTGCAACTCAAGGTGCGCAATCTTATGGAAGACGAGGTGCGGCCATTGATCAATGATCACTGGAATCGTGCTAAATTTCCTTTTGAGATCATCGAAATGTTCA
>NZ_JAAVJS010000467.1:0-368 GCF_012037625.1 Tamlana crocina | reverse complement strand
ATAAAACTAAAATGGTCTACCAAAAAATCAGGTAGCAATAAGGATAGTAATTCTTTAGAAATTTCCACAAATTTAATTTTCCCCAAAGATAAAACTATTTAACTCCCCAACTTTTAGGACTGATCCGCTATCTCTTTTTCTTCATCGGTCATTTTAGGGTTACCTCGACCGGGAAAACTGTTCTTGCCATAATCCTTTAGCTCCTTACGCCAGCGGTAAAGTACTGATGGAAATATATCCAGGTCTTCACATACTTGTTTTACATTGCCTCTGGCATAACTCAACTCGACGGCTTTTTGTTTAAATTCTAAGGTGTAATGTTTAGATTTTCTTCTCATAATTGCTAAAATAAAAACTAGCAAACATAT
>NZ_JAAVJS010000047.1:0-1063 GCF_012037625.1 Tamlana crocina | reverse complement strand
AAGAAAACGGTGGAAAGAGCCCCATAGGCATACCGACAATAAAAGACAGGATTGCACAGCAAGCCTGTAAGATTGTTATCGAGCCTATATGGGAAGCAGACTTCGATGATTCATCACACGGATTTCGACCCAAACGTGCTGCAAAAGGTGCGGTTACCGAGATCCGCAACAACCTTAAACAAGGAAAGCAGGAAGTTTACGATGCCGATTTGAGTAAATACTTCGATACAATACCTCACGACAAACTGGAAATAGCTTTGAAGGAACGGATTGTAGACCCCCGGGTACTATACTTGATCAAACAATGGCTGAAAGTGCCAGTTGTAGAAGAAAATGGCAGGTATACCGGAGGGAAGAGGAGTAAAAAAGGCACACCACAAGGAGGAGTAATCTCACCATTACTGGCAAATATCTACATGAATTTGTTAGATAGGATAGTCAATAGGGTAGGAAGCTATTTTCACAAACAAGGAATCAGGATGATACGCTATGCTGATGATTTTATATTAATGGCAAAACAGATCAACGAAGAATCCCTGTCAAAACTGGTGCGCCTACTTGAAAGAATGGGTTTGACACTCAACGCTGATAAAAGCAAGCGAGTTAACGCCCGGGAATCATCATTTGACTTTTTAGGTTTTACTTTTCGTTACGATCGAAGTCCATTTGATAAAGGGAAACGCTTTTGGAATATTGTTCCCAAAGCAAAGTCCCAGCAAAAGATACGGCAGAAAATCAACGAAAAACTGAAACAGATTGGGCATTTTCCAGCTAATGACGTGGTAAGAGAGCTAAATCCTATAATAAGAGGATGGATGAATTATTACAAGATAGAAAAAGTGAGCTACACACAGATTTCTTCTAGAAAATTGGAAGAATATCTCCGTATACGGCTCACCCGTTTCTATAATCGTAAAAGTCAACGTAAGTCGAGCTTGTATGGCACACAAGCCTTTGCTATTTTAGTAAAAGAATATGGTTTAATTAAGCCGTATAAGACTTCAGGCATACGACCTGTGAATGCCCGCCGATGAAAATTATAAGGAAAGCCGTATGCGGGAAA
>NZ_JAAVJS010000466.1:0-369 GCF_012037625.1 Tamlana crocina | reverse complement strand
TGTTGACTGCTGTAATATCTGTAGAATCGAGGTTTACGGCATGGGTGATCTTATCCTTTATGGCTTCCACCTTGCTCATATTCACATCAACACCAATTACTTCATTGCCCATTTTAGTTAATTTTTCAGCAAGAGAGGCGCCAAAATTTCCAAGTCCTATGATGATATATTTCATAATTAATTCATTAGTATTTCTTCCTGTGGATATCTGTAGTTAAGGTATTTTACCCTTCTCAATAGTGCAATTAAAATTGTGAGCATGCTAACCCTTCCAATAAACATGGTACCAATGATGACCACTTTTGAAGCAGAGCTTAATTGAGGGGTTATTCCAATGCTCAGCCCAACAGTACTGTATGCCGAAAAACA
>NZ_JAAVJS010000465.1:0-369 GCF_012037625.1 Tamlana crocina | reverse complement strand
CCATACAGGCTTTTGAAAAGGTGTCGGGACAAAAATTGCCTTATGATTTTGCTCCAAGAAGAGAGGGGGATATTACATCAGCTTACGCCGATACTACAAAAGCAAACGAAGTTCTTAACTGGAAAGCAGAGTATGGAATAGAAGATGCTATGCAGAGTGCCTGGAAATGGCAGCAACAGCTTCAGGAAAAAGAAGATGAGGAGATATAAAAAATAAACTGTCTAAAATATAAGCTTAAAGGCTAATTCAAACTTTTGGAAACCTTCCTGGGAAGGTTGTTAGACCAATTTTCATGTTGGTCGTAGAGGGGATTTATATTTTAGACAGTTTTAAGTTGCTCTAGTTGACAATGAACGCATGGATCACTCC
>NZ_JAAVJS010000464.1:0-369 GCF_012037625.1 Tamlana crocina | reverse complement strand
ACCTGACTATCAACAACAGCACAACTTCTGAGGAATCCGCAACAGCTTGTGATTCTTACACCTGGAACGGAACTGAATATACAGAAAGCGGTGTTTACACTTTTGAAAGTCAGAATGAGGCGGGATGTACCAATGTAGCAACCCTAAATTTGACTATCAACAACAGCACAACTTCTGAAGAATCTGCAACAGCTTGTGATTCTTACACCTGGAACGGAACTGTGTATACTGAAAGTGGTGTTTACACTTTTGCAAGTGAGAATGAAGCGGGATGCACCAATGTTGCAACCCTTAACCTGACCATCAACAACAGCACAACTTCTGAGGAATCTGCAACAGCCTGTGATTCTTACACCTGGAACGGAGTTG
>NZ_JAAVJS010000463.1:0-369 GCF_012037625.1 Tamlana crocina | reverse complement strand
CTGGATCCTCTTCAGGGTTGTTGAGGAGGGATAGACTTTTATTCCTTCAGATTCAAGGGTTTCAAGCGCCTCCACATTCACGCTTTCAATTTCAAAAGTAAGCACATCTGCTTTTCTTCCGAAGTTAAGCACCGTTTCATAATCCATAAGATCGCCCCGGTTGAATTCGTTACAGGCGATGCGGCAGGGAGCCTCTGCACTGGGATCAAGCACCAGGGTGCGTATATCAAATTTGCGGGTTTCGTATAGCAGCATTTTACCAAGCTGGCCGCCGCCAAGAATCCCGAGGGTGAAATCTGAAGAAAAAAAGTTGGTCATTAAAGCGGTGTTTCAGCAAAAATAATTTTAAAAATCAAGAATGCATCAAGA
>NZ_JAAVJS010000462.1:0-369 GCF_012037625.1 Tamlana crocina | reverse complement strand
AGGGAGCATATGCTTAAGATCTTCAAGTTCATCAATGAAAACGGCGGTACCGCTTATTCTCCCGAAGTAAGTAACATTAACCACGACTTTAATTCTCTTCAGGAAATATTTGAAACTGCATTAGACCAGGAGATACAGATCTCGAAATCCATACATAACATCGTCACCAAATGCCGAAAGGTGATGGATTATGGGACCGAAAATTTCCTCCAGTGGTTTATTCAGGAGCAAATGGAAGAAGAGAACCAGTTTAGAAGGATCCTCGAAATGTTTGACCTTATGGGCACAGACGGTATTGCTCTTAAACTCATCGATGAAAGAGTAAAACACGTAGAATAACTTTATTCTTCTATAGTAAAAAAGGACGCC
>NZ_JAAVJS010000461.1:0-370 GCF_012037625.1 Tamlana crocina | reverse complement strand
AAGAACAGTGAAAGTTCCGACACCAGCATTGAAGCTGCACCCAACATTAAACAAAGGGAGGCATAATGCGACTTCAAAAGATATTGGGTAAAAGTAAAGGCAAGGAGAAAGATCAACAACGCGAGATAAATGTAGGTCACCGTTTTATATGAAGGGATCACTTGGGGTACGAGATCTGCAATGGTAAAAAACAGGAACCCCAGGAATCCATACATGATGATAAGTGAAAGTATTTCCACAGATAGCACCCTTGCGCTTTTGAACGAGGTAAAGGAAAAAATATAGAGAATCAAAATTGCTAAGGAAAAGGTAAGCATGATCCAAAAGCCATTAGTAAGGAATCCAGCAATCATCAGGAGATCTCTTATAT
>NZ_JAAVJS010000460.1:0-370 GCF_012037625.1 Tamlana crocina | reverse complement strand
GTATTGATCTGAAGCCGGAGTCACCGGATAAAATCCAAGTGCCGAAAAAACATACCACGCAGAGGTTTGTCCGTTATCTTCGTCTCCTATATATCCATCGGGAGTTGGAGAGTACATCCTGCTAAGGGTTTCCCGCACCCAATATTGAGCTTTCCATGGCTCTCCTGCATAGTTGTACAAATAGATCATATGCTGGATCGGCTGATTCCCGTGAGCATATTGGCCCATATTGGCAATTTGCATCTCTCTTATTTCATGAATTACCTGCCCGTAGTAACTTTCGTCGAACTTTGGAGGAAGGGAAAAGACTTTATCAAGTTGAGCTACGAATTCTTCATTCCCGCCCATGCGATCGATAAGTCCCTGTACA
>NZ_JAAVJS010000459.1:0-370 GCF_012037625.1 Tamlana crocina | reverse complement strand
AGCTTATTTGCAGCCGAATCGTTCATTTTCTCTGCCATCCAGATGATCATCACCTTATACCCACCTTCATAAGATTTGAGCGAGAGGGATTTCACAACCTCCATGGCTTCATCCACTCCAATTTTTCCCTGCTTATTCTCAATTCCCAGCTTTTGGTACCAGTCAAAGAGGCTACCGTATGGCTCCTGCTGCACGAACTGCCGCCACTCCTCGCTAAAATGCGAAGAAACCGCAGCTTTCTTTACCTTGTCATTATTGGCGACAGGATAAGCAAAATGCAGGTCTGGGTGTGACAGTTTGTTCATTTTGAGGTTGCAGGCTTCTCTCCCGGTATTGTTTTCGGCATTGGTGTTATTGCATAGCACGTATT
>NZ_JAAVJS010000458.1:0-370 GCF_012037625.1 Tamlana crocina | reverse complement strand
CAATTACAAAATTCCAGAGCCAGTTTGGGGAAAAAGGTGCTTTTAGGCTAATCTCTTCAGATGAGATGAACGATCCTGAAGTCAATCCCGAAGAAGGTTTATTCTCCCATACAGATGATTATATTAAACTTACTGAAGTGGCCAGGAAATATGCCGAAATTCATGAATCTAAGCTCAACAGTAAGGAACATTACCAGGGCTTACTGGAGATCTCCAAGACAGATCCGGAGATCATTCCTCTGTTTGTCAAAACGCCCGATGGTAATTTGAGGATCATTCCTTCCCATAGTGCCGAAATGCAGATTACAGAAGGTTCTAAACTGGTTTACCTTGGCAAACAGATCACTAAGGAGATCAATAAGGAGGAAAC
>NZ_JAAVJS010000457.1:0-371 GCF_012037625.1 Tamlana crocina | reverse complement strand
AGGAGTATTTATCAATATCATCATCTTCTTCAATGTTCTAATTGGAACTTACGAAAGAAGAGGACATTACGAAATGGTTGAGAAAGTAGGACTATACTGGCACTTTGTGGATCTTGTATGGGTATTTGTTTTCACATTCTTCTATTTGGTATAAATCAGGAACAAAATGGCACACGATACTACACACGTACATAAATCGAACACTAAAAGGATCTGGACGGTATTCATCATCATGTCTGTGGTGACCCTGGTAGAGGTATTTCTTGGGATCGTCAAACCGGAATTCCTTACAGATACCTATTTTATAAGTTTAAAACTGCTTAACTGGATCTTTATCATTCTTACCATTGTAAAGGCATATTATATCGCCT
>NZ_JAAVJS010000046.1:825-1165 GCF_012037625.1 Tamlana crocina | reverse complement strand
GATTAAATAATTCCCGGCCACGCCTTCTGCCATAGTCCAAGAAAGTTTACCGGTTGAAGAATCAATTGTAACCGCTGTACTTGGACCTGTAATAGAGAAAGTACCACCGGTATCAGGAAAAGAATCAAGATTTGCTCCAAGACTTGAGATACAGAAACTTTTGTCGGCACTTATACCTGCATAACTGAAAAGGGCCAAAGGCAATTTGTCAACTGTTATTGTAAATTCTGCAAAAACGGATTCGCAGCCATCGTCCGCGGTGTCTACTGTATTTCGAATAACAAAAGTTCCTTCTGCGCTTTCTTTTAAATCTATTTCCCCTGTAATAGGATCTAGATCC
>NZ_JAAVJS010000046.1:0-815 GCF_012037625.1 Tamlana crocina | reverse complement strand
AAAACAGCATCAGCCGGAGTTGCAGTAAAGCTAAATGCGCCCTTAGTTGCATTTGTAGCCATGACAGGATTAAGAGTTTCTTCTATTTGGGGATCTGAACAAAATTCTGTAGAAGAGTAAGTGAAATCCGGAATTGGCTTGTCGCTAATTGTTATTGTGAATTCAGCTGTAACCGGCTGACAACCGTCTTCTCCTTCGCCTGTATAATCAACCGTTCTTGTAATCCTATAGGTGCCCGCAGTACTGGCAGAAATATCTATTGCTCCTGTTGATGCGTCTAAAGCAAGTCCGGCACCATCAGCAGTATAATTATCGACACTTTCGTGACCCTCTTCCGCAAATGACATTTCCGGAATGGAATTCAAAGTGTTGTCCCGGGTATCTTTGCAATAGATTGTACTGTCATATTCAAAGGCAGCAACAGGATTTGCTCCGATTTTTACTTCAAAATCTTTCTCCACCTCAGTGCAAACTGCAGTATTCGAGCTTGCTACAAAAGTATATGTGATAACGTAATTTCCAGGCTCAGTTCCATTAGGGGTAAATTCACCGGTGCTTGGATCGACAACCAATCCTTCAGGTTGAACGGAAAATATTCCGGATCCATTGGTTAGATTCGAACCATCAATGACTGGAGTTTTTTTGCCGGTATCTGTTTCGCAGAATTCGGCGGAAGTATCTGTTATTGTGGATGTATAGGTGAAAACCGAAAGTTCAGGTTGTGGAATAATAACAAGGTTTTTAGTTGATGAAATTTCGGAACAGCCTTCAAGTCCCTTTACTGTAAGGGTTAAAGGTACAGTGCTTTCAATATT
>NZ_JAAVJS010000456.1:0-371 GCF_012037625.1 Tamlana crocina | reverse complement strand
CTTGGTAAGGTAGCCGAAATCACGATTGTCTCCCTCGGGGCGGAGGTAAAGAACGATTTCTTTCTCGTTTTTTATTTTAAAATATTCAGGCTGTAAACCTTCTTTTCCAAATTTCTTTTTTGACCAGTATCCTCCTGGAGGTAAAGGAATATCATTTTCTTTGCAGATATTCTTAAAGCTTGGGTATGAAACCATATACCTGTTTGTAAAATAGGAGAGTGGATGCTTCCATACAAGGTTATAAAGTTCACTTCGGGAGAGGATTACTTGTTGTATCATATTTTTCTTTAGTAACTTTTTTGATCTTTTAGCCTTAAACGAGATTTGAACTCGAATGCGCTCCTATAATAGTGAAGAAGTTTTTCCGGAAA
>NZ_JAAVJS010000455.1:0-371 GCF_012037625.1 Tamlana crocina | reverse complement strand
AATAGAGATATAAAGATAACCGTCAGGTCCAAAAGCTATGGTTCCGCCCTCGTGGTTGCTTTGAGGCTGATCTACTTCAAGCACGATCCTTTCTGATCCTGCATCGGCACTCGTGGGACTTGAGGCTGTAAATTCTGAAATACGGCTCCTGTTGTCCCACATTTCTCCTTCCATGGGGCCGCCGGCACCCGGAGGAGCAGTATAGTACACATAAAAACGGCTATTACTACTAAATTGAGGATGAAAGGCCAGCCCTAAGAGGCCTCTTTCGTCATATCCCTCACTCAAGGCTATTATCCTGTCGCTCACATCCAGGAACGGCTGTGGATTTCTGACTCCGTTCTCAATAACCCAGATTTGTCCCGTCTGGT
>NZ_JAAVJS010000454.1:0-372 GCF_012037625.1 Tamlana crocina | reverse complement strand
AAGAATCCCGTGCAAAAATTTCCTTCCCGGAAAGATAGTCGGTCACTTTGTTGTAAAGAGCATCAAATTTTTCAGGATCAAAAGGAATATTGATATCACCCCACCATACTTTATCTTTGGTGATGTCATCCTTAACTATAAAACGGTCCTTAGGGGATCTTCCGGTAAATTCTCCGGTGTTCACAGCCAAAGCTCCCGAGGAAGATTCTACTCCTTGTCCTTTTTCGATCGTGATCTCATGTAGTTCCTCCGGAGAAAGCTGGTAATGAATTTCCGCATTTTGAATACCATACTGTTCCAGCGCAATCGTTTTCGTAAATTGTTTTTTAGCCAACATAAAAAGTTTTGTCGTGTGATTGTTACTTAGGCGAA
>NZ_JAAVJS010000453.1:0-372 GCF_012037625.1 Tamlana crocina | reverse complement strand
ATAAGACCGTACATTCCGTTCGCGATATGCATTCCAACCGGTGCAGTAGCACAGTGGTAAACATATAAACCGGGATTCATTGTCTTAAAGGTAAATACTGCTTCATGCCCAGGAGCTACGAAAGAAGATTCGGCTCCACCCCCGGGACCGGTCACTGCGTGAAGGTCAATGTTGTGAGGTGATTTTGAGTCGGGGTGGTTCTTGAAGTGGAATTCAACCTCATCCCCAACTCTGGTACGGATGAAACTTCCGGGAACTGTGCCATCAAATGTCCAGTACACGTAAGTTACGCCGTCGCTCATTTCCATCTCTTTTTCGATAACTTCCATGTTAACGATGAGCTTGGTGGCAGCTCTTTTCCCAACAGGTCTG
>NZ_JAAVJS010000452.1:0-372 GCF_012037625.1 Tamlana crocina | reverse complement strand
ATTATCAAATGATTGGCCGTGGATCCCGCGTGCTTCCGGGTAAGGATGAATTCACAGTGATCGATCTTGGTAATAATGCTGCCCGTTTTGGATTATGGAGTGCACCTGTAGATTGGAAACAAATATTTAGATCGCCCGATTATTTCCTGGAGAACCTGGTAAGCGATGAGGAGATCGAGCAAAATTTCCGATATGAAATGCCACGCGAACTGCGAAAGAAATTTTCAAATACCAAAGATGTTTCTTTTGATGTAGATGAAGAGTATGACAATGTGATCAAGAGAGGGTTAAAATCTAAAACCGTCCTGGAGCGTTCCATGGAGCAACATTGCCAAATGTGCGTGGAAAACAGTGCAGATGTTTTTGATGCAC
>NZ_JAAVJS010000451.1:0-373 GCF_012037625.1 Tamlana crocina | reverse complement strand
GGAAGAATCGTCGGATTTAAAACATAAGCAATTCTTTTTGGCCAACCAGCAATTCTTTTTTGTTTTTTTTGATGTCCTTCACGATCAGGGCTGCACATTTATCAACGTGCATCCCACGAGATTGTCCTTCATCCATCCTATTGTAGGATTGTCCGTCTGCAGTTCGCGCATTTTTCGAAATATTTGTATTTATCCTTCCCGGTAAAATAATTGTTACCGGGATATTGTCATTAACCAGTTCAGCCCGCAATGCTTCGAAATATCCCTGGAGCGCATGCTTGGACGCACTATAGGCAGTACGCATTGGAAACCCAAACTTGCCGGTAATGCTACTGATGACCACCAGGTGACCCGATCCGGTTCTCAGCATGTG
>NZ_JAAVJS010000450.1:0-373 GCF_012037625.1 Tamlana crocina | reverse complement strand
AGGGACATTAAATATGCCTTTCTAAGCGAGACCAACGGTATTGAAAGGCAGCTGCTCGCGATGATAAGATATATTATTGCTGAAGATGCAGCGGTAGACAGGGATTTTTCACATCCGGCGGTCTTGAAGGTGGCACAGGTCGCAAAAAAAGTCGGGCGGGAGAAGCACAGGATGGAGGCATTTATACGTTTCAGGCTTAACCGTGATGCCGTTTATTTTGCTGCCATAGAACCCGATTTCAATGTGTTGCCACTGATCAAAACCCATTTTAAAAGCAGGTACGCAGATCAAAAATGGATCATCTATGATCTGAGAAGAAATTATGGGCTGGCTTATGATCTCAAGGAGGTAACTTTTATTACCTTGGATCTCG
>NZ_JAAVJS010000449.1:0-373 GCF_012037625.1 Tamlana crocina | reverse complement strand
GCCGAGGAAACAGCAAAATGGGTGAGAAAAGCCGGAAAAAAGGCTGTATTGGTTCCTGGAGATGTGAGTGATGAGGAACATTGTAAAAGTATCGTCCAAAAAGCTGTGGAAGAATTTGGGCAGATAGATATTCTTGTAAACAATGCAGCTTTTCAGATGGCCAGGGAAAACATTCAGGATATTTCAAGCAATGAATGGGACAGGACCTTCAAAACGAACATTTACTCCATGTTCTACCTTATCAAAGCTGCAGAGCCGCACATGAAACCCGGGAGCACCATCATCAATACTACATCCATCAATGCTTACAAGCCGCATCCACAGTTACTGGCTTATGCAGCAACAAAAGGGGCCATCCAGAACTTTACTGCCA
>NZ_JAAVJS010000448.1:0-373 GCF_012037625.1 Tamlana crocina | reverse complement strand
AGTTCAGTTTGATGGCCGCGAGGGATCTTTCTACGATTACTACTCCGCCGCCAAACCGGTATCCCATAGAGTCGCACGTGATAAGATTTTCCGAAGAGACTATTCGCGATGCGATCTCTTATGAGATTCAGCGGGGCGGACAGATATTCTTTATCCATAACAGGGTGGAAAACATCAAGGAAGTCGCCGGAATGATCCAGCGGCTGGTGCCCGATGCCAAGATCGGGATAGGGCATGGGCAGATGGAAGGGAAGAAGCTGGAGCAACTCATGCTAAGGTTTATGAACGGGGAATTCGACGTGCTGGTTTCCACCACTATCGTGGAAAGCGGACTCGACGTACCGAATGCCAACACCATCTTTATCAACAACGC
>NZ_JAAVJS010000447.1:0-373 GCF_012037625.1 Tamlana crocina | reverse complement strand
GAACGCCGGTTTCAAAAGGATTATTAGGATCATTGCTCCACTCGAACCAGCCGCCATCATAAACTGAAACTTTTGGCCAGCCTAATAGCCAGGCATTGAACCAGGCTTCACTGCCGCGCCATCCGGTACCGCAATAGAAAGCGAGATGTTTGTCGGGAGTAATTCCGTTTTGTTTCCAGTTCTCAATGACTTCATGAAATTCCCTGGTGGTGTGATCAACATTCCTGTAGTTTTCCATGTGGTAAGCATCACTTCCACAATCGGCAAAAATAGCTCCGGGAATTCTACCTTTAGCTTCTATATAATTGTAACCGCTTACCTCCCCAATATATTCGGGATAGCTACGCACACATACGAGTTCGGCATCCTGCGC
>NZ_JAAVJS010000045.1:0-1224 GCF_012037625.1 Tamlana crocina | reverse complement strand
TGTAGCCTTACCCAATTTAAGACACAGCTAAATTCAATAAATTTTCATTAATATCATTCGATTCGGGGAAGAATTCTTCCCCGAATCGAGGTTTATATTCCCTGGGTGATTTATTGCCCAGGGATTGGTGTGGATGGTTATTGTTGTAATCTTCCATCCATTTATTGCTTAAAGAACGTAATTGATGCAGATCATTAAACCAGTAAGCATCTAATATATCTTCTCTGTAAAATCTATTTAAACGTTCTATATACCCGTTTTGCATTGGCTTGCCCGGTTGGGTATACCGTATTTCCACGCGCTTCCTATTACACCATTCACTGAATGTTTTAGAGATAAACTCAGGGCCATTATCACAACGGACAGTTTGTGGCAACCCAATCTCTTCTTCTAATTGTTCTAAAGTCTCCACTAGCTTTCTGGCAGGATAGTTCAATCCTGGATCTACAACCAGTACTTCGCGGTTGCAATCATCAATTATATTTAAAACACGTACCTTTCTGCCATCAGAAAGGACATCCGACATAAAATCCATGCTCCAAACTTGATTCAATTGTTCAGGGGTTTCCAAAGGGTGTTTTACCCTGCCCGTAATGCGCTTTTTATGTTTGCGCCTTAATTTAAGTTTCATCTGCCGGTATACTCGTAATACCCGTTTTCGGTTCCACTTATGGCCTTCGCGACGTATGCGTTTATAGTATTCGTCAAAACCTCTGGTGGGCAACTCAGTGGCCAATTCAGAAAGTTTATCGATTACCTCGCGATCATCACGTTTAGTCTGATAATACCACATGGAACGGGTCAAACCTACTACGTTACAGGCTCGTTTTATGGAGACCTGGTACTCCTTGGTCAAATAAACCGCTCTATGCTTCTTGTCGGAAGGCCTTAGAACTTTTTTGACAATATATCTTTCAGCATCTGGTTGTCAAGACTCGCATCTGCATACATCTGCTTGAGCTTGCGGTTTTCCTCTTCCAACTCCTTAAGCCGTTTTAACTCACTAGTTTCCATTCCGCCATATTTCTTGCGCCAATAATAGATAGTGCTCTTATCGATACCCAATTCTCGGGCGATGTCCCCAACAGCCCGGCCTTGTTCGTTTTCTTTTAAGATCTTGATGATCTGACTTTCGGTAAATCTACTTTTTTTCATCTGACAGTTTATTGGTTTAAAATTAATAATTTCGAATTTTAAACTGTCTTATTTTTAGGGAAGGTTACA
>NZ_JAAVJS010000446.1:0-373 GCF_012037625.1 Tamlana crocina | reverse complement strand
TGCATTTTTTCGTTTATATTTTATATTCACAACAACTAGACAAATACTATGTAGGACATACTGGTTCTTCTGTTAGTGAAAGGCTTCAAAAGCACCTTTCCGATCACAAAGGATTTACATCTTTTGCTAAGGATTGGCAGATAGTGTTTACTGAAGCTTTTGAAAGTAAAAGTGAGGCTTACCAAAGAGAGCTTTATATCAAAAAGAGAAAATCGAGAAAATATATTGAAGAGCTGATCCGCTCAGTTGAATAGAGCATCCCGCTCGTCGAGCGGGACGGTCAGAGGTTCGAATCCTCTCGCGATCACTACACGCACAAAACCACGTTCCGAAGGACGTGGTTTTTTAAATTTCACGAAGTACCCGAAACGAA
>NZ_JAAVJS010000445.1:0-374 GCF_012037625.1 Tamlana crocina | reverse complement strand
ATGAGCAGCCACCTATTGACAATATTTAAAGGCTCCTGCTCCGGTAAGGCCTCCTTCAGTAAAGGGTAAAGACCAACTCCAAGCAAGAGAAATACTATGGCAAAATAGATGGCAATAAAGGCCATAAAGATCTTTAGCCCCAAACTTCTGCCAAGACTGGCAGACCGGAAAAAGGCTTTCCACTGAAGGGAAATGAATCGTCTATACATGCTTTTGCTTTATACTACAAGTAGGGAAATTTACAATTTTGTTACAGAAAAAAATTTCTATACTTCGTACTTTTGCACCAAATACCAAAAAATGAGCAAATTCTTTCCGTTAAAGATCAAAAATATCATCAGGGAAACTGAGCAGGCAGTAAGCCTCGAATTTGA
>NZ_JAAVJS010000444.1:0-374 GCF_012037625.1 Tamlana crocina | reverse complement strand
CAATACGCGCTATAGATCTTCTTACAGTTCTTAACTGTATCGGGTTCTCTAATGGCGATACTGCGTGAGCCATTTTAAGATCGGAATATGCTTTCCTTGACTTACCAAGTTCTTCCTGTAATTCTGCTACAGACAATTCTCTAACTTCTGATTGTTTCATAACGTATCTTATTAAGCTTGATAATCTCTAGCTACAATGAACTTAGTTTTCACAGGAAGTTTTTGAGCTGCCAGGCGTAAAGCCTCTTTTGCAACATCAAAAGGTACACCTCCTACTTCAAAAAGTATTCTTCCGGGTTTTACAACTGCAGCCCAGTATTCAACGGCACCTTTACCTTTACCCATACGTACTTCAAGAGGTTTCTTGGTGATAG
>NZ_JAAVJS010000443.1:0-374 GCF_012037625.1 Tamlana crocina | reverse complement strand
AAAAAGGCTTTTTGTTCATCAAGTTCAATTTTGCCTTTAATGGGGGTACATTGGAAGAACCTATTGATTTTCCCGATCTGGATGCTTTTGGAGAGAACACCTATACTAAAGAACTCGATGACCTGCACGTGCTTATCAACTGGATCTTTAGTGAGGATTTTCCGTATGCCGATATGGTGGATCTTTCCCGCTTCAGCTTAATGGGACATTCCCGTGGCGGCGGAGTTGTAGTCGTAAAGGCTGCTGAAGATGAACGGGTGCAAAAATTGATCACTCTTGCCGCTGTCAGTGATTTCGGAGACAGGTTTCCTCGGGGAGAGGAGCTGGAAGCTTGGCGGCAAAAAGGTATCGCCTATATAGAGAATTTACGCACA
>NZ_JAAVJS010000442.1:0-375 GCF_012037625.1 Tamlana crocina | reverse complement strand
ATGCTAGTTAATATTTCGAAGGATTTTAATGAGAAAAGAGAGGAAATCAATCACTTGATAGGCAAAGCATTTCCCCTTGAAGAAAGAAAAGAACTGGAAGGCACGAGTCTGCAAAATATTCCAATCACCGCCGCAAGTATTGAGATCTATAATTTACTTGTACTCAATGAGGGAAACAGTCATTGTACTATAGAAATTCGTCCTAAGGGTGTTATGATAAGTTTTAGGGCAGCAGGGGAATCCTATTCGCTGGTAATTCCTTTTTACAAACTAAAGATCTATAAAGGCCGGAGCGAAGAATATTCTTTCTACAAAGACAATCACTTTATAAAAGTTTGGGCGGGCGCCAATGAACATGAAGTGCATGCCTTTATC
>NZ_JAAVJS010000441.1:0-375 GCF_012037625.1 Tamlana crocina | reverse complement strand
ATTTATGCAGATATCGCTCTTATAGTAAACATCCTGTTTATTTTTGGAGTACTGGCAGGACTTGGTGCCGTGCTTACCCTGCCGGGTATTGCTGGTATCGTACTAACAATTGGTATGTCGGTGGATGCTAACGTACTTATCTTTGAAAGGATACGGGAAGAACTAAGATTGGGTAAAAATCATAAGGATGCTACCAGGGATGGATTTAGCAATGCGCTTTCTTCTATTCTTGATGCGAACATAACAACGGCATTAACCGGTTTGATCCTTTTGGTTCTTGGTACAGGTCCTATAAAAGGATTTGCAACTACCTTATTAATTGGTATCGCGACTTCCTTATTCACTGCGATCTTCATCACCAGGTTGTTCATTGAC
>NZ_JAAVJS010000440.1:0-375 GCF_012037625.1 Tamlana crocina | reverse complement strand
AATATCCAGCAGACCAAATGGAATTTGAAGAAATGTTTAAATCGGAGCAAGCATGCATTGATTACTTGGTATCATTGAGATGGCCAAATGGTTTTGAATGCCCCCAATGTGGCTCAATTCGATTCTGGAAAAAGAACAAAGGACGGTATGAGTGTTCTGATTGCCATAAAGAAACTACAGTGACAAATAATACAATGTTTCATAAAAGTACCAAGTCCTTGCTGATTTGGTTTCATGCCATTTGGTGGATGGTTGCCCAAAAGAATGGTGTCAGTGCAAAGGGATTGCAAAAGGTGCTTGGATTAGGAAGTTATCAGACTGCGTGGACTTGGCTGCATAAGTTCAGACGATTAATGGTGTTAAGCGGTAGAAGCA
>NZ_JAAVJS010000439.1:0-375 GCF_012037625.1 Tamlana crocina | reverse complement strand
AAATGAATTGGCTCTATCTCATCATCGCAGGATTATTTGAAGTAGGTTTTGCCACCTGCCTTGGAAAAGCTAAAGAAACCTCGGGAAGTATCGCTTTTTGGTGGATGGTTGGATTTTTTGTTTGTCTCTCCATAAGTATGTCTCTGCTATACAAGGCGACTCAAAGTTTACCTATTGGAACTGCCTATGCCGTGTGGACGGGAATTGGCGCTTGCGGAACAGTATTGATCGGGATCTTCCTTTTTAAGGAACCAGTGCATTTTTGGCGGTTGTTCTTCCTCTTTACCCTTATCGCTTCGATCGTTGGATTAAAATTTGTTTCAGCTTAAGCTATGGCTGGTTTCCCTTTTTTGACACTCGTAAGATGGCCTAACC
>NZ_JAAVJS010000438.1:0-375 GCF_012037625.1 Tamlana crocina | reverse complement strand
ATCAGGATGCACCACTACAGCAAGTCCATCGTAGGCTACTTCCAGTTCAACGAAAGAAATTCCGTTGGATTCGGCAATGGCTCTTTCATCTTCTTTAATAGGCCTGGAAGCATTTGTGATCGCTACTTCTCCCCTTCCAAACTTCTGAAATCCGCCTCCGGTACCTGAAACACCTATGGTCACGTCAACATCCGGATCTTCTGCCCTGTATTCTTCTGCGATTGCTTCAGTAATTGGGTAAACTGTACTGGAGCCATCAATTGTGATCGCAGTACTACTCTCTTTTTTGTTATTTCCGCAGGAAGCCAGGGAAACTGTTATTGCTGTTAATAAAATGAGTTTTTTCATGATCTGTTTTTGTTAGAGTTGAAGTTC
>NZ_JAAVJS010000437.1:0-375 GCF_012037625.1 Tamlana crocina | reverse complement strand
CACTTCGAATAGCTCGGTTTGGGGATCAACATATTGTCCTACCTGCACACTTACATCTTCAATGCTCCCTTTTATTGGACTGACTACAGGAACATTCTCGACAATATTTCCTTCTCGTATGCCAGCAACATTAAGGTTTAACTGCCTGAGCTGTGATTCAAACCCTTGAACCTCTGCCTGCACAACACGATAATCGGCCTGTGCCTGTTGAAAAAGTTTGCCTGAACCTACTTCTTGTTCATAAAGCCTTTGTTGACGATTAAATTCTTGCTCCAGGTTCTGCAAACGGCTGTAAGCTGTCATATAATCGGTTTGTAACCTGGTGAGGTTAGGATGGGATAGATATGCCAGTACCTTACCTTTGCTTACTTGATC
>NZ_JAAVJS010000044.1:0-1245 GCF_012037625.1 Tamlana crocina | reverse complement strand
TGGAGTTGCTACCTTTACTCGGACATAAAATTTAAGACCGTTTGTTACAAAACAAATATCTTAGAAACATGAAAAAACGATATTACAGCCCCGAATTAAAGGAACAGGCGGTTCGCTTAAGCTACCAGCGAGAGAACATAAAAGAGTTAGCGGACGAAATGGGCATAGAGGTCCAAAGGATCTACAAATGGCGCAGGGCAGCCAAAACAACCACATCCCCTAAGCCAGAAAAACCAATACCCGATGATGCCTTGGAGCTTAAAAGACTGCGCAAAGCCCTTAAAGAAAAGGAGCTTGAACTTGAAATATTAAAAAAGGCCGTGCACATCTTCTCCAAGAGCGATGGGAAATCTATGGATTTATAGCCAGCTATAAACATTTATATCCGATTGAGAGGATGTGCAAGGTTTTTAAGGTAAGCAGGAGCAGTTTCTATAGGTGGTACACTGCCGGCCCGTCAAAACGGGCACTGGAACATAGCCTGTTTACGGATTTGATAAAAAAGGAATTTTACCTGAGCCAACGGCGTTATGGCTCAACAAGAATAGCAGAGCAACTAAAGCGCAAAGGCCACCGTATATCCAGGTGCAGAGTGGCTAAAATTATGAGGGCGAACAATTGGGTGAGCAAACACAAAAGGAAGTTTAAGGCCACCACAGATTCCAACCACAGTTATCCTGTTTGCAGAAACCTGCTGAACAGAAACTTTAATCCCAGTAGGTTGAATGAAGCTTGGGTCAGCGACATTACATACATCTAGACCAACCAAGGTTGGTTGTACCTGACCACTATTATTGACCTGTTCGACAGACAGGTAATAGGTTGGTCATTGAGCACGAGCCTGCATACGGCCCAAACTGTTGTGCCGGCATGGAAAATGGCCACTGGCAAACGAAATATAAGCAACGGTTTAATCTTTCATTCAGACCGAGGGATACAGTACGCCTCAAAAACATTTAGGGCATTTATCAAACCCAACCCGTTGGTGACCCAATCCATGAGCAGAAAGGGAAATTGTTGGGATAATTCAGTTGCTGAATCCTTCTTTAAAACATTAAAGGTTGAACTTATTTATGATGGTGATTTTAAAACTATAGAACAGGCCAAGACGGCCGTTTTTGAGTACATAGAAATATGGTACAACAGGAAACGATTACACTCGTATTTGGGATACAAGACCCCTAGCGAAGTAGAGCAAGAATTTTATCAATTTAAAAATGTGGCATAGGTCTTAAAAAAAATGTC
>NZ_JAAVJS010000436.1:0-375 GCF_012037625.1 Tamlana crocina | reverse complement strand
GCCGGAGCTTTTAACTCCAATATTGTCAAGGCTTCCAAATACATAGCCGATCGTGATTACAGCGGGAAGAATGTTGAATTTTTGACCATTGGAAAGAAAGCTAATGACATTCTTAAGAAGACTCACAAGATCTTTAAGAATGAAACTGCTATCTATGATGATCTAAGCTTTGAAAATGCCTCAGCTATCGCCGAAGAGCTAATGCAGCTGTTTGTAGAGAAGAAATTCGATAAGATCGTCATTGTGTACAACCAGTTTGTAAACGCTGCTACCCAGGATGTAAAGACTGAGCAATTTTTGCCGATCGTTCCTGTGGAAAAGGATGAAAATGTTGTTCTTGATTACATTTTTGAACCCTCTAAAGAAGAGATCGTA
>NZ_JAAVJS010000435.1:0-376 GCF_012037625.1 Tamlana crocina | reverse complement strand
GAAAATTATCTTTTGATCAATGATGGGACCGGGAAATTTGAAGATGCTACTACTAAATATATCAATAAAGAATACCGGAATGGAGAGACAAGGGAAGCCGACTTTGCCGATATAAATGGAGATGGAGAGGTGGATTTATATTTTGCCAATGTCAATCTTTTCCAAAAATATGAGCCAGTACAAAGCTTACTTATAAATATTAATGGAAAATTTGTTGATGAAACATTAGACCGCCTGGGCTTTACAGATTTACATTCTGTCCTGGATGCCGATTTTGTAGATATTGATAATGACGGCGATCTTGATTTATTTTACCAGACTTTCGAACGGCCACGAATATTTTTAAATGATGGCAAAGGCTACTTTAAAGATATTA
>NZ_JAAVJS010000434.1:0-376 GCF_012037625.1 Tamlana crocina | reverse complement strand
CCGAATCCGGAAATATTGATGTTGATGACCTGAGAGAAAAAGCTTTGAAGCACAAGGACAATCTTGCAGCTTTAATGGTGACCTACCCTTCTACTCATGGTGTTTTTGAATCAGCAATTATTGAGGTCATCAATATCATTCACGAAAACGGCGGACAGGTGTACATGGATGGTGCAAACATGAACGCTCAGGTAGGTCTTACAAGTCCCGGAGCTATTGGTGCCGACGTGTGTCACCTCAACCTGCACAAGACATTTGCCATCCCTCACGGTGGTGGTGGTCCGGGAGTAGGACCAATTTGTGTGGCAGAGCAGCTTGTACCATTTTTACCGGGCAACCCGGTGATCAAAACCGGAGGTGATAATGCAATTACTGC
>NZ_JAAVJS010000433.1:0-376 GCF_012037625.1 Tamlana crocina | reverse complement strand
CCCGGGGTCACTTGCTGTTCCTGTGTAAAAACACGGAATCCGCCACCCCCGGACCGGGTGAGCATGTCGATGAGACTACCTATGATAAATCCAAGAATAGCGCCCCGGTATCCATAAAACATTAAACCGACAAAGGCGGCAAACCATTTGATCATTCTATAATTTTTTGCGGTGCAAAGATAGTATTTATGCTTCAGTAATACTCCGGTTCAACAAAGTCGGGGTTTATATACCTAAAATTTATGCACTTGTAATTATTTGGTATCTTTGCACTTTAGTTCTAATTACAAAATTTAAATATATGTATCCACCGGAATTAGTTAAGCCCATGCGTGAGGACCTTACCAGCATTGGTTTTGAAGAATTACATACAGAA
>NZ_JAAVJS010000432.1:0-378 GCF_012037625.1 Tamlana crocina | reverse complement strand
GAAACCCAATTATATTGCACCCAGTATGACACAGAAAAAAAGCCCAGGGCCTAGGGGTCGGGTGGGGCTCGTTCGGGGTGCACAACGGTTGCGCCAAAAACGGTCCAAAAATGGCCAAGGCTTTACCATACGAAAAATCGGCCGATTTTTAACCATGTGAGAAACGTCCCGAAAATTCACAGATAACTACTAGGAGGCCTCACTCTGAGTAATATGAAAGTTTTCTCCCACAAGAACCGCTCGGAGATGCCCAGACTCAGTTTTTATTTTCGTCCCAATACTTTTCTTCCCATGGACTAGTTGTGTTTCTTTGATCTTGTGCAACCTCTTTAGGCCGATGATAGCCCGCGGATAGGTGCGGAAACCCATCTATATTGC
>NZ_JAAVJS010000431.1:0-378 GCF_012037625.1 Tamlana crocina | reverse complement strand
ATACAGGGGAAGAGGATGATCAATGGCTCCACAACGGCCTTAGCGACCTGGGCAAAGAAGTGGTTAAAGAAATGAACCGGCTGGGAATAATGATCGATGTTTCACATCCATCCAAAAAAGCCATCAAAGATATGTTCGAGCTTTCCAAAGCCCCACTCATCGCTTCCCATTCCTCTGCAAGGGCCTTGTGCAACCACAGCCGTAATCTTGATGATGAGCAATTGGAATGGATCAAAGAAAGCAACGGAGTAGTTCAAACGGTAGCTTTTAGCTCTTATGTGAATACAAAAAAGCACAACGCTTATGATGCTGCAGTAAAAAAGATCTATGGGGAAGTAGGCGAAAAAATGGGCTTTAAAGTTTTAAGCTGGGATGAGA
>NZ_JAAVJS010000430.1:0-378 GCF_012037625.1 Tamlana crocina | reverse complement strand
TAAAGAAGGCAGCATTGAGGTACAGGAAGGTGATGAAGTAGAAGCGGGAGATTTCCTTGGACTGGCCGGAAACAGCGGCAGAAGTGATGTACCGCATTTGCATTACCACTTACAAACAGGAAAGGCATACAACGAAGGAGAAGGCTTGCCTGTCCAAATCAAAAGTTACAGTGAGAACGGACAAAAAGTTACTGATACCAGCCCTATTAGAGGATATCTCGTACAGCCGCTCCATTAGCTGCAAAAATATTTGGATCCAACTGAGAAACCGAAGCGTTCAAGAAAAATTGCCTAGATCAGTTTTTAAACGATCACAAAAGCAACAGGAGACAGATCAATGTCTCCTGTTCTAATTTTAGTATTTTGCCTTTTGTTTAA
>NZ_JAAVJS010000429.1:0-379 GCF_012037625.1 Tamlana crocina | reverse complement strand
GAACCAATGCCCGAAGTTTCTCTTAGCCTCATTAAAGGATTTCAGCTGGACAAGGGTGCAGCGATCATCGATATTGGCGGGGGAGACAGTTTTTTAGCAGAATTTCTTGTCTCAGAAGGCTATACAGATATTACGGTGGTCGACATTTCTTCAAAGGCAATTGAACGTGCAAAGGAAAGAATGTGTGAAAAGGCAGACAGTATTAACTGGATCGTTGCCGATGCTTCAGAATTCAAGCCCCAAAAACAGTACGACCTTTGGCACGATCGCGCCACATTTCATTTTTTTACCGATGCCGGGGAAAAGGAAAATTACCTGAAAACCCTTAAAAAAGCTGTGAAACCGGGAGGTTATGTGATCCTTGCAACCTTTTCAGAAA
>NZ_JAAVJS010000428.1:0-380 GCF_012037625.1 Tamlana crocina | reverse complement strand
CCAGGCGATTCACATTTTCTGTCCCTCCAGAGAAATCCCTGCTGGAAAAGGAATATCCAAAGCTCACATTGGCATTTGTCATTCTGAAAAGGCTTCCACCGTTATCTATGTTTAATTTATTAATACGCCTGTTACTGTTGTTCAGGGCATAGATATCCAGGTTGGTCCCGAAGTTAATGCTAAGCTTATTCTGTATCACCGGAATACTTCCGCGGATACTGATAGGGGAGAGCTTAAGAGAATCTCCCGCCACGTTGTAAGAGGTACTCACGTTAAGGTTGTTCAGCAGGGTTACTTTCCGTGGTTCTGCACCAACTGAATCCCGTACTTTAGCTTCAAAGGTGTTACTTAAGGATAATCCGATTGAACTTGAAAAGATC
>NZ_JAAVJS010000427.1:0-380 GCF_012037625.1 Tamlana crocina | reverse complement strand
ACATCCAGTCATCAACCAGCTCTTTAAAGATAGCGAAAAAGTTTTTCAGTCCGTTGTCATACCTTCTACGAATTACTTTTTCGGGAATGTTATGTCCGCCTTCTTTAACCCGTGTTTCCACCCGTTTTACTGCCAGATTGGGGGAACTCAGCCAGAAGAAAAGCAATGTGACAGAGTAGCCTTTTTCTTGAGCATCGATAACGAAATTCTTATAGCTTTTTGTTGCTAAAGTCGTCTCAAATGCAAAATCCTGGTCAGATTTTAAAAGTGTTTTTATTGCTTTCCAACATTAATCTGCCGGCTTGTATTCCTGCTCTTTCAGGTCGGAAAGGGGATAACCCTTTAGCAATTTCATCTGCATTGACAAATTCATCACATCC
>NZ_JAAVJS010000043.1:0-1455 GCF_012037625.1 Tamlana crocina | reverse complement strand
TTCGTTTTCTTTTAAGATCTTGATGATCTGACTTTCGGTAAATCTACTTTTTTTCATCTGACAGTTTATTGGTTTAAAATTAATAATTTCGAATTTTAAACTGTCTTATTTTTAGGGAAGGTTACATTTTTAGGGAAGGTTACATATTTCTTCCTCTGTCAGTTGTTTCACGTTCTGTTCTTATATTGTGTACAACGGTCTCGGCTATGAGTAGTTGCGTGGTTTAGCACTTAACTTTGCAAGTACACACCAAACTGAAAATCCGCGAGGATTTTCAGAGGTAGGCGAGAACAAGCAATTACTTATAGCCATTGTTGGCAACCGTATTTTATATTAATCCAGTTAAATATTCAGAACCATTTTCAATTAGCTCTTTTACTATTTGTTTTCCAGCTTCTCCAGGAATTACTTTTAAAAAATTGGATAAAATATTTCTTGATTTTTGAATTGATTCTTTGTTAGTGCCATTTTCTTTGATATCACTTAAGCTTTTTATTAACTCTTCTCTCTCTTCTGGTGAACTTGTATTTTCATAAACTAACTTTAAGAATTTTCTATCAAGTTCGTCAATCTTATTATCCTTTGAATTAATAATTAAATCAGCGAACTGTTGATTACCTCCGTAAATATTTTGATTATTTATTTTCATCCTTTATTTTTTATTTTATCTGCAAATTGCTGGTCTCCTCCGTTTATTATTTGTGTGTGTATAACGTTTTCCTTTTTTGCAAAATCAGAGCTCAATTCTTTTAAATGGTCAACTTGCCCAGAAAGAAGATTATTTCTTAAACTAGCTAGTTCTAAACTATGTTTTAAGCTAGTTACTTGATGCTTTAAATCTAATACAAGTAGATTGAAGTCTGTTTCACTAATATCTGTTTCAACGTTAACTTTTAATTTCTCAATATTTTGTTTAGTGAAATTTAAATATTCATTAAGATAATTCCCTATTGTCTCTATATCGCTATCATCAGGAACTGATAAAGAAATATCAAGTCCATCTTTTAATTTGACAATATTAAATTCTATATTTTCCCCTTTGGCGTGTTTAACGTAATCTGAAAAATATTCTAAAAATTGATTATAACTAGTAACAAGTTCAGGTGGTATTTTAATATTTAGTTCCTTGTTATGTTTTTTATTTTCTTCTATCATTTTTTTGAAAGAAGCTGTTGAACAACTTTTAAAACCATTTTGAAGTTCTTTTTTTCTAAAATAGAATTTTATATAATTTTCAAAGTTATCATCTATATCTATCGGTAATATTAGCACAGGTTTTACTCCATAACTATCATTAGTTTTATTCATTTCAGTTGAAAATCCAGAAATTGGAATTACTACATTAGACTGGACATAAAGATGAGAGCATATGTTTGCTAGTTTTTATTTTAGCAATTATGAGAAGAAAATCTAAACATTACACCTTAGAATTTAAACAAAAAGCCGTCGAGTTGA
>NZ_JAAVJS010000426.1:0-381 GCF_012037625.1 Tamlana crocina | reverse complement strand
TGGTACCCAACAAGCATTGTAGCCCTGCAACCTGGCACGACGAATCAATACATCCTGAATGGTATTATTGAGCATGTGTCCCATGTGCAGCACCCCGGTAACATTCGGCGGCGGAATAACTATGGTATACGGCTCTCTTTCATCAACTTCAGAATGAAAATAGCCGTTCTTCATCCAGTAGTCATACCACTTGTTTTCGACTTCCCGGGCTATGTATTTTGATGCTTCAGACATACTTTGGTGCGGTTTTTGGAATATCTGGGCAAAAGTAATTATAACTTCAGGATTATAAAAGGCGAACCGGTGGATTGCCATTTTATTTGCGGGAATAAGCAGATAAATCTTATCTTTACAATTCTGATAAACCAAAAGACTATGAAA
>NZ_JAAVJS010000425.1:0-381 GCF_012037625.1 Tamlana crocina | reverse complement strand
CCGGTATATTTAAGTGGCAGCACAAAGATGGTGAGTGTTTTAGCAGTAAAATTCCCCAGGGATTTCCAGTAAGTGGCACCTATGGTCTTCGGAATAATTTCAGAAAGAATGAGAATGGCCAAAGTCATTACTGCCGACACTATTCCCACTGCGTTGCCACCATCTCCATAGACTTTTTCGGCCTGCACCCCCACCAGGATCGCGCCCACCGTGTGAGCAATGGTGTTGATAGTGAGAATTGCTATAAGAGGTTTGTCAACATCCTGCTTGAATTTTGTCAGGGTGGTGGCATAAGCCTTTCCCTCGCGGGCTTTTATGCGAAGAAAGGAAGGAGTAAAACTCAGGAATGCTGCCTCCAGAATAGAACATAAAAAGGAGAAA
>NZ_JAAVJS010000424.1:0-381 GCF_012037625.1 Tamlana crocina | reverse complement strand
AAGGATAACCACAAATATTGATATCCTTTCGATAATGTTGAATTGGGTGTAAAATTTTCGAGCCCTTAAATTATCGGCTGTGGTGACATCAAATTGTTTTAAAAACTGATTTTTTGCGATTCTAATGGCTACAATGATAAACCAGGTAAAGCTAAAGATAAGAAGTAACGAACGTGCCTGCTGGAAGAATTCTACCTGCCCCTCATCTGTAATGATCTCCCTGTTGATTAGCCCCGCCTGTATGGCAACAGCAATAAAAATGGTGATCAACGGAACCATTACACGGTTTGCAATATTGTGAGGGAGTATATTCCGGGGGTCCTTTCCTAATTTTTTTAGCAGAAAATGTATTGCAATATATAGAACTATAAGTCCAACAAG
>NZ_JAAVJS010000423.1:0-381 GCF_012037625.1 Tamlana crocina | reverse complement strand
CACTAAAGTAGGAGGTGCGACCCTTACAAAAATGTTGGGAACCAGCGCCTGGTATGCACCGGGAGCAGCAGTTTCTTCTTTGGTGCAGGCGATCGCTTGTGACCAGAAGAAAATGTTCCCTTGTTCTGCCCTTTTAGAAGGGGAATACGGGCTTAATGATCTTTGTATAGGGGTGCCGGTGATCCTTGGTAAAAACGGAATTGAAAAGATCGTTGAGCTGGAACTCGATGATGCTGAACAATCGAAATTAAAAGAAAGTGCAGAAGGTGTATCAAAAGTGAATGACCTTCTTGACCTAAAAAAGTAATAGTTTTAAGGTATAGATAAGTTTCAGAAGAAGCTGCTCAAAAAAAGCCTTTTTAAAACGGAATTTTCCTACTG
>NZ_JAAVJS010000422.1:0-382 GCF_012037625.1 Tamlana crocina | reverse complement strand
AAGACCGTTACAGCGGGATCATTTGGGGAGACAAAAATACAGCAATTGCAATGGATTACTGGTGGAATACCCGAAATACCCGCACTTATGTCTTTGATCCCTCAAACAGCAAAAAAGCACCTAAGATCCTTTTTGATAGAAACTATCAGGATCGTTACAGCGACCCCGGAAGCTTCGTAACAGAAAAGAATGACTACGGACAGTATGTGCTTAAACTGTCAAAAAATAATACCTTTTTAATGGGAGATGGATTTACGCCGGAGGGTCAATTTCCATTTGTTGACAAACTGGATCTTAAATCAGGAGAAACCGATCGTCTTTATCAGTCAAAATATAATGACAAGAAAGAGACTTTGGTAGATGCCCTGAATATTGAAGAAGG
>NZ_JAAVJS010000421.1:0-382 GCF_012037625.1 Tamlana crocina | reverse complement strand
AGGAGTAAACCGGCCTGTTAGCAGCCTTAGGTACAAAGTAGTACATAAGCCCCAGGAACGGAGTGGTAAGGAAGAATGCAACCGCATTGTGGCCGTACCACCATTGAACAAGAGCATCCTGCACTCCGGCATAAACCGAATAACTTTTGAAGAGACCGACAGGAATGGCAAGGCTGTTAAAAATGTGAAGAACCGCAACAGTTACAAAGGTTGCTATGTAAAACCAGATAGCAACATACAAGTGTCGTTGTCTTCTTTTGAAAATTGTAGCGATGAGGTTCCAGCCAAAAACCACCCAAATTACCGCAATGAGAATATCAAAAGGCCATTCCAGCTCGGCGTATTCTTTGGAACTAGTGTAACCTAATGGCAATGTAATCGC
>NZ_JAAVJS010000420.1:0-383 GCF_012037625.1 Tamlana crocina | reverse complement strand
CTGGTGATCATTGATCTTGGTGGCTCCTATACAAAATTCGCAAAATTATATCCTGAAAAGTATACTGTTCTGAGATATGAAAGCGGGAAAAATTTGGGTATTAATCCGTTTTACATCAGTAATTCAGAAGATGTCACGCCAGAACGGCTGGAGGATTTGTCAATGTTCCTGTTTGAACTCTTCGGCTCAGATTTAAAAGTCACCAAAGCACAATCAGTTTCGATCAGAAAAATATTGCTCCACTACTATTCGAATGTTCCTGAAAAGCATTCCCTGGATAATTTTTATCGGTTTGTAGAAACCAATCAGAAGGATCTCCTGCAAAAACTGAAGATCCATGCGGATTACTTCAACATAGTGAACTTCCTGCACGTGATGTCAGA
>NZ_JAAVJS010000419.1:0-383 GCF_012037625.1 Tamlana crocina | reverse complement strand
GGTAGCTAAAAATCCCTTTTTTGCCGCCTCTTGCCACTGATCTTCCACAGCCGGAGATATCACTGGGTCCTGAGAAATTATTACTTTAAATCCATCTTCAGCAAGATCTGAAAGCATCTTTTTTGGATTGTCATACCTGTCTTTTCTCCACTCGAAATTCTGAAGCCCTTCAACCCAACCAATATCCTGGTAAATTATGTCTATGGGAATGTCCCTTTTTCGATACTCTGCGGCGATCTCTCTAGTGAGCTCTTCGTTTACGAGCATTCCGCGGCTTTGGGACCAGCCAAGCGCCCAGTTGGGTGGCATGATGGGCTTTCCTGTCAATTTTGTATAGCTTTTGATCACTTCCTTCAGGTCCTGGCCGTACATGAAGTAATAAA
>NZ_JAAVJS010000418.1:0-384 GCF_012037625.1 Tamlana crocina | reverse complement strand
AAAGTTTTTAAAATTGGGATTAAAGGTTGTAAGTTTGCCTCCCGATTTTTCATCATCTCCCGAAGCTTTAGCGAAGGAAGATCGACGAAGTGATTTCCGGGTGATTTTTAAAGCTTTAGAAAAAAAATTATTTTTTTTCTTGCCAGATTGGAAAAAGGCTTTACATTTGCAGCCGCTTAGAACAAGAGCGGTAGGTCAGGCCTAAAGGCCGACAAGTTCATAAAACATATTGTACACCTGCGCTAAAGCTACGGTGTATATAGAAAAAGAAATCCCGGGTAGGGCACAGGTAGAAAAGGTTCAACTCCTTTTATTTCAACAACAAGAAGCCTTCTGGAGAGTCGGAAGTTTTCTCCCCTTCAGGGGAGATGTCCGCCAGGACAG
>NZ_JAAVJS010000417.1:0-384 GCF_012037625.1 Tamlana crocina | reverse complement strand
AGGATGCGGAAGATCAGCGAGGACATGCTTGCCGATATCGATAAGGAAACCGTAGATACCCAGTTAAACTTTGATGATACGCTACATGAACCGGTGGTTCTTCCTACGCGTATCCCAAACCTTCTAGTCAATGGTGCCAGCGGTATTGCAGTCGGGATGGCAACAAACATGCCGCCTCACAACCTTTCTGAAGTTGTGGACGGGGTAGTGGCTTATATCGACAATCACGATGTGACTATAGATGAATTGATCGAGCACGTCAAGGCGCCCGATTTCCCTACCGGAGGAACCATTTACGGTTATGACGGGGTAAGGGAAGCTTTTAAAACCGGTCGCGGTAGAGTAGTGCTAAGAGCAAAAGCTCACACCGAAGAAGTGGCAGGA
>NZ_JAAVJS010000042.1:0-1502 GCF_012037625.1 Tamlana crocina | reverse complement strand
CTGTCTGCTCGTCTGCACAACATCACCACGGTACAGCCACAAACGGCACCTATGCCCTATAAAACGGTAGCTGATGGGTGCTGGTGCACCGAATCCACTTGGTTGCATGGCGATGTATGGGATATCGAAAATGCTTCAGATAATAAAGAATGGAGCATTGTCCAAATCTCTAATAATGTCAGTACTACTAATTCGCACAGCCATTTGGGCTTGATAATAGATGCGGACAAAACCCTAACGGTAAACGGAGATAATTTGATTGAAAACAGTTGGTATTTTGAACTGAACGGTACTTTGGATTTAATGGACGATTCCCAACTGCTGCAGACCGAGAACAGTGATTTGGTAACATCGGCCGATGGAAAAATTTTAAGACGACAAGAAGGCCAATCCAATCCGTATAGGTACAACTATTGGGGCTCTCCGGTTGGTTTTACGAGTGTTTCAACCCTATCAGACAATAATACGGGTAACAATGCCAACAATACAACTTTTAGTTTAAATATGCTTAAAGATGAAGCTGGTTCAAACTGTTTGTTTACTTCAGGCCAAACAGGCAATGGAAAGATCAGCACGCAATGGCTCTACACGTACATCAATGGGCTGACGTACTGGGACTGGGCGAACATATCGCCGTCCACATCATTGAGCCCGGGCGTGGGCTATACCCAAAAAGGGATGGGCAATGCGGGCACCGAGCAACAATATATTTTTGAAGGTAAACCTAATAACGGTACTATTTTGTTAAACGTTACCGATAAGGGCGGTGCTGGCTCTGTGCCCAATAAAACCAAAACGGAGTATTTGTTGGGCAATCCGTATGCCTCTGCGATGGATATCCATAAGTTTATTGATGACAATGCGGGCGTGATAGACGGCACGCTACAGCTTTGGCAACATTGGGCTGGCAATTCGCATTACCTAAACGAATACCAGGGCGGTTACGCCCAAGTGAACAAATTGGGTTCTTGCCGTGCCTATCAGTTTGTTGGGTTTTATGGAGACCATAACGGCTCTCAGGATGGTACTATCGTGCCTTCGCGCTACCTTTCTGTCGGTCAGGGCTTCTTGGCCGAAATTGTGGCCGATGGGCAAGTGGAATTCAACAACGGGCAGCGTGTTTTCATTAAGGAAGCCGATGCCGATGGTACTTACGATAATGGTTCTACGTTTTCAAAGTCTACTAGTAGTAAAAATTCAAAAGAAAAAGCTTCGAACGATACGATGCAAAAAATCCGATTGGAATTCAATTCGGTAACAGGGCCCAAAACGAGAAGGGAACTGTTGATGGGCTTCAGCGATTATACCACTGATGGCTTCGACTATGGCTACGATGCCAAGAGTACGGAGACCAACAACAACGACCTGAATTTATCATTGGAAGGAAAAAATATGATTATGCAGGCCTATGGCGAAATTACCGATGAAAAAGTAGTGCCTTTAAACTTGAAATCGTCTGGCGATAACACTTTCGAAATTATAATATCCGAGAAGGAAAATAT
>NZ_JAAVJS010000416.1:0-384 GCF_012037625.1 Tamlana crocina | reverse complement strand
CAAAGAGGTTCCATCAACCGATTTGAAAGTTCCATTTTCCATTTTTGGAGTAATAATATACAAGAAACAGAAAAACATATCCTTGAACTTTTTAAGCCTGAGGACAAGTTTGGTTTGCTTCCGGTAGAAATTATAATGACTGGAAGTTTTGGGGCACTTCCAATAGATTTGCTGAAATTGGACACAAAACAGGAGCAGGCAAAGGCGATTGAAGCTATTACCTTGTTTCCACATACTTTTGACAAATTACTTCCAATAGTTCTTCCATTAAGACGTTCGCCTTATCCGGAAGTTGTAAAGTTTCTTCAGATAAAACTCTCTGAACTGATATATGATGCCTACCATAGGTCTTTACTGGACGACATAGAAAACCTATTAGATGAA
>NZ_JAAVJS010000415.1:0-384 GCF_012037625.1 Tamlana crocina | reverse complement strand
CAACCCAAGGGCGAACGACCCGCCTATTAAACCTAAACCTATAATATGAACCTTCATACCGCTAATCTTTTACAGGCCTCAATAATAATCTCTTCGGGAGAACAAAGAGAGAACCTGATGAAGCCTTCCCCCTGACTCCCAAAAATGAATCCCGGGGCCACAAAAATATGATATTGCTTTAACAGGTGATCCACAAATCCTTCCGAAGTAGTGCCTTTTGGAACTCTGCACCATAAGAACAAGCCAGTTTGATCTTCTGTAAAACTGCATTTCAGGGCCGTAGCCAGTTTCAGGATCTCCTCTTTTCTGCGCAGATATACCTTGTTCTGCTCACTGAACCACTCCTGCGGAAGCCTCAAAGCCATAGCAGCACCGGCCTGCAGC
>NZ_JAAVJS010000414.1:0-384 GCF_012037625.1 Tamlana crocina | reverse complement strand
GTGTATGGTTAGCTTCAGCACGTGTACAGATTATTTCAAGTTTCATAAAAAATTTTAAAGCTGCTAAGATATAAATTATTTATTATTTAAGCAACTTATTAAATATGATAGAGAAATAGTGTATTATGTTGATATTCATCCCGCCAAATTTCTTCCAGGAATTACCTCAGTTTAATCCATTCTAAAAACTGGTTTAATATCTGATTTCTTCCGCTCAAATGGCCGCAGGCATCGGTTTTAAATTTTCATTTCAATTCGCTAAATATTAGAAGTTCTACTTTTGCACTTCTGTTGCATTTAAATTTTTTATCTTTGTAATGTGAAAATTCTAGCAACCACTTTTTTATCCGTCATTTTCTTGTTCCAATCTTCGGGACCAGTAAC
>NZ_JAAVJS010000413.1:0-384 GCF_012037625.1 Tamlana crocina | reverse complement strand
AACCAGGTATGTCAAAGAAATAGAATTGTTGCTGGCTTTGGGTGCAGATGAAGTGATCCCGGAAGAATTTGAAACTTCTATAGAAATTTTCTCCAGAGTGCTCACAAATTTCCTGGTGCCCATAGACGAACTGGAAAGTTTAATAGATTCGGTGAGAGCCGATAATTATCAGGTCTTCCAGTCTCATAAGCGGCTTCAAACCTTCAATTCCTCTACGATCCCCGATTTTAAAATAAGCTGCGTACGAGTAATGGCAGAAACCGGTCCCGTGGTGGGCAAAACTATTGAAGAAGTAGATGTAAGAAAAAATTATGGCGTGAATGTCCTTGCTGTTTCGCGCAAAGGAGAAATGATCAAAACTGTATTTCCCAGTGTGAAACTGCT
>NZ_JAAVJS010000412.1:0-384 GCF_012037625.1 Tamlana crocina | reverse complement strand
CTGATGCCTGAAGTGCTCAAAGCTATTAACCACGATACCATCAATACCGTCTTCTCCTTCATTCCCAATACTGCTGAAACCTCTTTCTATGGAATGGTGGAAGCTGCACAGGATGAACTAAACAAGCAAAAGAACGATACCATTCTTGCCGAAAAAGAGACGCTTACCGATGCCCGTTTGCAGGAGATCCTTGCCCACAGGCTAAGAACCGAAAAGATTGCCATTAAAGATGCCAAGCTGCGGACTTTCATTACCGAAGACAGCAGCAGGGATGATCTTGTAGCCCACGTTTATGATGTAACCTACGGGGTTGTAAAGCCGGAAGATAACCTGGTGATTATTGATGACAGTATTGTGAGAGGTACTACGCTAAAGAAAAGTATC
>NZ_JAAVJS010000411.1:0-385 GCF_012037625.1 Tamlana crocina | reverse complement strand
AAAATAAATAATACCCCTGCGACGATTGTCGCAAAAAAATTGAATTTCTTCATAATTAAAAAATTTAGAATGGTTAGAAAAATATATAGCGACCCACTTAGGGTTTGCTTCTAAATTTTAAAAGTGTAGGGTTATTTATCTACTCCTGTAGAGTAGAAAGGAGGGAAATGTTATTCAAATGTAAAATGATGATTAGCAAAAACATATAGGGGAAATCCCCCATTTTTACTTTTTTTGAACAGAATTACGGTTAAAATTTTGAGGCAATAAATGAAAAACAGGAGAAATTACAACAATAGTGAGGTTCAAAAAAATGTAAGATTTGTCCGTATATCAACGGCATCTCCGGCTGTCGAAAGTAATTGTAGTATGTGGTATTGCACAG
>NZ_JAAVJS010000410.1:0-385 GCF_012037625.1 Tamlana crocina | reverse complement strand
AATACCGGTTTTGGTTCCCTCTGCAATGTGAAGATCTCTTCGGAAAACCTTACCAAACTCCAGGAAAACCTGGTGATGTCCCATGCCTGCGGTACGGGGGAAAAAATATCGAAACCAATTATTCGTCTTATGCTTTTGCTGAAGATCCAGTCATTAAGTTACGGGCATTCGGGAGTTTCAAGAGAAACTGTTGACAGGCTGGTAGAATTTTATAATAATGATATTCTGCCGGTGGTTTACGAACAGGGTTCGTTGGGAGCTTCGGGAGATCTTGCGCCACTTGCACATTTATCGCTTCCGCTCATTGGAAAAGGCGAGGTCTATCTCGACGGCAAAATTGTACCTTCAGAAGAAATGCTGAAGCAGTTCGGCTGGAAACCTATCA
>NZ_JAAVJS010000409.1:0-385 GCF_012037625.1 Tamlana crocina | reverse complement strand
ACGTGCTTCTCAGTTTCGTCCGGGGCAGTATTTTTAACCAGATGTTTAATGCTTTCTCCTTCTGCACCCTGCTCAAATTCTATTTCGAAAACAAAGACAGATCCTTCCCCTTCCACACTGCTTACACTTATCTGAGAATTATACAGCATCAAAAGTTTTTTAACTATTGGTAAACCGAGTCCGGTGCCCTGATAATTAAGATTTTGGATCTTTAACTGAGAAAATTCTTCAAAGATCTCTTCCTGCTTATTCTGCGGAATTCCAATCCCGGTATCCCCTACCTCAAACCTTATCTTACATTTACCTTCGCTGCAATCAATATTTTCAGCCTTGATCCAGACCCTACCTTTCTCAGTAAATTTTACTGCATTTCCAATAAGGTTCA
>NZ_JAAVJS010000408.1:0-385 GCF_012037625.1 Tamlana crocina | reverse complement strand
AGAACAGCAGTAAGGATCACATTATTTCTCACGTCGTCAAAAACGATCTTGTCATAAGTATCACGGTTGGTGTGCCAGGTGTAGTTCCAGTATGCCCAGTTCAAAGAGCTAAGGTTAAAAGCGGGAGCTCCTGCGGCAACAAAGGAAGCATAATCTGAACCTCCTCGCCCGGGGCTACCGGGAAAAATGGTTTCTATATGCTGAGAGACAGTATCGGGTACTTTTGCCAACCAGTCTCCAAGATAATCATAGGCGTGTAAAAATCCATTCCCGGAGATATTTACCACTCTTCCGGTTCCGTTATCCTGGTTGAAAACCGCCTGAATGTTCTTCACAATTTCGGGATGGTCTTCCACAAAAGCACGGGAACCGTTAAGCCCCTGCT
>NZ_JAAVJS010000407.1:0-385 GCF_012037625.1 Tamlana crocina | reverse complement strand
AAAAATTGGAATTTAATAAAAATTGATGTGAATTAAATGTGCTTATGCAGAACGTCTCGTTTAAAAACAGTACTCGTACGAAACTTCGATATAATACAGGTTTATACATAGCTTATATTGGGTTTGACAGAACTTAATTCATTTTCGAATGTCTTCGTTTTTCATTCTAACAACTTCGTGTAATTGTGTCCATTGTGCAAGGCTATGCGTAGTGCAGGATTTTAAGGTACTTCATTATCCGCCTGCCTAAAAATATATTTGATGTATTTACTTTTTTATCAGCACTTTCGCCCGCATTACGTATAGCCAATATTGGCTGTTCGTGCTTAAATTTCAAGTTCTTTAATAGTCACTATTTTTATACCTTTTCTAAACTTGGCTTTAA
>NZ_JAAVJS010000041.1:0-1703 GCF_012037625.1 Tamlana crocina | reverse complement strand
CAGTAATGGACTTATCACTCCTCCCTGCGGTGTGCCTCTGGTTCGTTTCTGAATTGTACCATCCTTCTTTTGGATGGGGGCTTCCAACCAGCGTTTTACGTACAGATGGATGTGCTTCTTATCTGTAAAATGACTTAAAGCTTTCATCATTAGCTCATGATCTATTTCATCAAAGAAACTTTTGATGTCCAGATCTATCGCCCAGTCCAATTTCATGCAGTTTTCCCTGCATTGCCTGATAGCCTGGTGCGCTGATTTCTTTGGTCTATAGCCAAACGAACTTGCACTGAAGTGCTTGTCCACCTTAGCTTCCAGTTCTTCCCTGATGACCATTTGAGCCGTACGATCTTGTACCGTTGGTATGCCCAACTTTCTTACCCTATTTTCATCTTTGGGTATTTCTACTTCGCGTACAGGCATGGGAAAGTAACTTCCACTGGCCAAACGGTTCCATACCGGATACAGATACTTCCTCGTTTGTGAGGATACGGCTTCTATGGATAGTTTATCCACTCCGGCTGCTCCTCTATTACTTTTCACCTTCCTGAAGGCTTCCCATACCTGTCGCTTTTCTATCGGTTGCGACTTTTGTTTCTCCTCGAAAATCATCCTAAATTTTCATTTAGTTGTAATACAATTTAAAACCGTTAAGTCTGCCCCTTCACTCCTTTCCCCTTTCGGGGAACATCTTCACTACTACGGGCAAATCCGCCACCAATCTGTAGTATCGTTACTTTCTGCCTTGCCCTTCGGGGTTATGGCATTTTCACACTACAGATTGGCTTCTCCTGTTCCATAATTAAGCCGTAAGTAAAGCTCCTGCCCTCTTTATGTCGATGGTCGCTTAACCAGTAAATCAGGTTACACCCGTTAAGCTTTGTCCTGCAAGACCGCCCATCCCTCAGTTTTGACCATACTAAAGTTGTTTACGACACTTCTACAAGGGTTCACTCGCATCTCGTTCAGCTTCTTTACTCCCACCATAGCTCGCTCCTCACAATACAACTGCGGTAGTGCCTTTGACCTTATCGCTCAAGACCAACCCTTGAAAGGCAAGCCCCATAAGGCGGTTTGACTGATATGCCTGTACATCCCAGCCGAGAGACCAATCCTCATTAATGTTTCTTTACGTGAGACCTCTTGACTTTCTTTGTCAAGCTCGTTCCTGAAAAAAAAATGAGCCTCTCATCTCAATTACAGTTATGCTGTTAATTTTCAAAGAACTTAATCTTATATTGTATCCCTGAACAGCGCAGGACACACAACGTTGCACAACAACGGTTAACACAAATGCGGAAGACCTGTCAAAAATGGCATTTTTGAGTACCTTTAAAAACAGTAATTAAAAGATCAATTCGTGTCCCAAACTCCGCACTTGCGTTAACCGAGACGTTGGCTGCAATGCAAAAATAAAGTGTAGAAAAAACGAAAGGCCAGAATATGATAAATCAAACACAAAAAAATAATGAAGTTATCATAAACCACTTTGCTCAGGAGAAAATTTCTTTTGAAAAAGTAATTGATTGGTTTGAAAATCTATCTTTAGAAGAAAAAAAAGAAGTTCTAAACTTGACAAGATTGTTTTTGGAGCAAACTCATCCCAGTGATTTGATTTTAGAAGATGGAATCAATAAAATTCCACTCAAACCCACCATGACTCCTATAACACTACTGAAAACATACAACTTAAAAATTGCTTTAGA
>NZ_JAAVJS010000406.1:0-386 GCF_012037625.1 Tamlana crocina | reverse complement strand
ATAAGATTGACTGCGCTATTGGCGGAGGAAGGAGAGATGAAGAAAAGGCAAGAGCAAAGGAACGCTTCTTTTCTCACCGCAATGATTTCGGGGAATGGGACCCAAAAAATCAGCGACCGGAGTTATGGAATCTGCTCAACGGAAAGCACTTTGAAGGAGAACATTTCCGTGCTTTCCCCATAAGCAACTGGACCGAGATGGACGTGTGGAACTATATTAAAAGAGAAAATATAAAAATTCCTTCGCTATACATCGCCCATGAGCGGGAAGTGGTGTGGAGAAACAATTCCTGGATACCCGTTTCTGAATTCCTGAAGCTTGAAGAGGGAGAGAAAGCCGAAAAGAAAAAAATTCGTTTTAGAACTTTAGGTGATATTACTATTACC
>NZ_JAAVJS010000405.1:0-386 GCF_012037625.1 Tamlana crocina | reverse complement strand
TTTACAGTTGCTGTTCTATCTTTTACCGGCAGTTGTTGTAGGCGTCATCGCCTTCTATTTTTTTAACCTCCATACCCGCAATGAAGAGCGTCGCCGGCGTTTCCTCCTCCACAAGGAATTACAAAAACATGCTTTGCCGCTCAGGTTACAGGCCTATGAACGTATGGCTCTTTTCCTTGAGAGGATCGCTCCCGGAAATCTGCTCGTACGGGTAAAACCCTATAAAAGCGGAAAAGAAGATTATGCAAATCACCTCCTCAGGAACATAGAACAGGAGTTTGAGCACAACATGGCACAACAGATCTATGTGAGTGAGGAGTGCTGGAATGTGATCAAAGCTTCTAAAAACGCTACCATCAACAACATCAGGAAAACTGTAGCCAAAG
>NZ_JAAVJS010000404.1:0-387 GCF_012037625.1 Tamlana crocina | reverse complement strand
AGAGGAGTCTCGTATTCTCCGTCTTCTCCTATAATGGAAGGGCCCTGTTTTTCAATGGCTTCTATCCCTTCTTTTCGCAGGTAAGGTTTGATCTTTGGATAAAGGTCTTCCAGGATATCAGTTTCGGCTTCTTCAAGGGGTGCCCCGGCATCTCCCGCAATACAACAGGCTCCTTTACAGGCCGAAAGGTTACAAACAAAATCCTTTTTCAGGATCTCTTCAGAAACAATAGTTTTTCCAAGCTGAAACATGTGGTAAATATACCTTTTTTCAGCAGGTTTTCTTTAGCCAAAAACCAATTTACATTCTGTTAAAATTTTCATATTAAAATTATTAATGGTCAATTCGAAGTACTTTTGCAGGCTAAATTTTGAGTATGGAACTTAA
>NZ_JAAVJS010000403.1:0-387 GCF_012037625.1 Tamlana crocina | reverse complement strand
TAGCTGTAAATGATAGGAATGATGAGCAAACTGAGAATAAAGATGAGGATGATGTTGATAGAGGCAACGATCCCGAACTCAGTAAGCAGGGTGCTTTCAGTAAGTATAAAAGTGGCAAATCCTGAAGCGGTGGTGAGATTGGTGAGCAGGGTAGCATTCCCCACTTTGGTGATCACCCGCTGCAGCGACTTCGCCTGATTCCCGTGCTTCTTGATCTCCTGCTGATATTTATTGATAAGGAAAATGCAGTTAGGTATTCCAATCACAATGATCAACGGCGGAATGATCGCGGTGAGTACAGTGATCTCGTAGTGTAATAGGCCGAGCACCCCGAAAGCCCACATTACACCGACAATTACAGTAATCATAGAGATCACCGTTGCCCGA
>NZ_JAAVJS010000402.1:0-387 GCF_012037625.1 Tamlana crocina | reverse complement strand
CAGGAGTTTCAACTTTCCGGAATCAAAACCAAAGATGATACAATCTGTAGCTACATACATCCTGTCCTTCTGAATATAAAAGTCCTTCGTAAAATTTGTCATCTGTGGTTTTGAATTTCGATCAAATATATAAAAACAGCTTATTTTTAAGAATTTAAAATTAAGGTATAATTTACGTTTATTATCTTTACCAGAATAAAACCTGAATTTTGAAGAAAGAAAACAGCCACTATCCTCCTCAATTCATTGAAAATTTTTCCAGCGAAATCCAAGTTGCTTCTCCTGGCAGAATCAACCTTATTGGAGAGCATACTGATTACAATCAAGGATTTGTACTCCCTACTGCTATTGACCGGAAGATCTATTTCGAACTTAGAAAAAATCAAA
>NZ_JAAVJS010000401.1:0-387 GCF_012037625.1 Tamlana crocina | reverse complement strand
AAATAACATACTCTTAACTTTGAAGGAAAGAGTTTCAACAATGTACTCCTCCTCAAAACCTAGGGCCAAATCCTTATTTTAAAGGGGATGAAACTTAAAAAATATCTGTAATGAAAAAGTTTTTAAAAATATTCGGAATTATACTGGGAGTGATCCTCCTGTTGCTATTCCTTACTCCTTTCATTTTTGAAAAACAGTTGAAAGAGCTGGTGCAGGACACTATCAATAAAAATTTAAATGCACAGGTGGCTTTTGCTGATATTGATCTTAGCATCTTCAGGAATTTCCCCGATGCTACTCTGGGGATCGAAAATATAAGCGTCATCAATAATGCGCCTTTTGAGGGAGATACTTTGGCAATTAGCGATGAGGTGATCCTGCAAATGT
>NZ_JAAVJS010000400.1:0-388 GCF_012037625.1 Tamlana crocina | reverse complement strand
AAAGAAAATAACCGGAAAGTATATAAACAGCTGGGTACTTTCTTTCTTGAAAAAGGAAATAAAGAACTGGCTTTAGATTATTTTACTACAGCACTGGAAAATGAAAAGGATGATTTTGGTCTTTTTAGGGAAGTAATTAGTCTAATGGCAGAGGCCGGAAATTATGAGCAGGTAAAATCCCTGAGTCAACAGGCTTTGGAAATTTTTCCCACTCAGGCATGGCTTTTCCTGATGAGAGGAACTGCCGAAATGCGGCTGAAGGAATTCAAAAAAGCTGAGACAAGTTTGCAGGAAGGTCTCGATTATTTAATAGATGATCCTGAAACCGAAAAACAATTTTACCGGCAATTAGCCGAAGCTTACAAAGGAATGAATGAAATGCAGAAAG
>NZ_JAAVJS010000399.1:0-388 GCF_012037625.1 Tamlana crocina | reverse complement strand
AAGCGGACTCCATTTCCGATTTTGTAGTGAGAATGTAGCATTTCGTTTTGGCGTAGCAGAACGATTAGCGAAATGGAAAAGAAAAATTGGGGATGGTGTCCAAGATCAATTTAGGAAAGCTCTTTGCCCGAAATGCAGCTTTTCGCGAAATAGAGCGGCAATGTGCTGACCGGCTTATGAAAACGGCTTACCCTCCTGAAGTAGGATTTAAAGCCGACTTGACTTCAAAGATGTAGATTTGAATAAAGTTAGCCGCTTTCCGCAATTTTCACAGAAAGAATTAACTTCAGAATCAAACCCTTAATCCCTTAAAAATAAAAAACCCCGAAATGGTACCTTCGGGATTCTATTCATTTTTGTGTTACAGGAAATGAGAATAGTGGTCTAG
>NZ_JAAVJS010000398.1:0-388 GCF_012037625.1 Tamlana crocina | reverse complement strand
GTTTCTTCTAAAAGGTCATAGGTAAAAACCCCATTCTGATCAAAATCAACGGCTGTAGCTTCGACACCCTCTTCTAAAGGAACAGAAGTCATTGCATACATGTTCCATCTTCCTACAAGATCATTCATTGTAAGCTCCTGGGTGGCAGAGGTTGTGCCGGTAGCATTTAAGATTTTCCCTTCGTCATTCACACTTTCCGCAGAACAGGCGATGAGCATGCTCACTCCTACTCCACCCAACATCATTCTTTGTAAAAATTTAATCATAGTTTTTTTCATTTTTCATACTTCCTTGAAATCGGCTACAAATTTAAATTGAGGAAATATATTTTAATAGTTTTTTAACATTTAATATCCTTTAATCGATGAAAGTGTGTCATTTATCGATA
>NZ_JAAVJS010000397.1:0-388 GCF_012037625.1 Tamlana crocina | reverse complement strand
ACCCCTACAATAAAACAATAGATGGCGAAGTAGGATAATTTGCTCTTTTTCACCAGGGTAATCATCCAGGTACATGCAGCAAACCCTGCAATGAAAGCGGCTATAAACCCGGCAATTAGCGGCATTGGTTCCATGGTGCTATTGGTAATATCCCCGCTAAGCAGGTCTTTAGCGATCTTACCTAAGATAAGAGGCACAACCATTAAAAATGAGAAACGGGCTGCCTTTCCTTTGTCATTTCCGAGTAAAACTGAAGTAGAAATAGTAGCTCCACTGCGCGAAATTCCGGGGAGGATGGCTATAGCCTGTGCCACCCCGATTACGATACTATCTTTGTAGCTAACGGGCTTTCCGGTATGTTTTGCTTTGTCGGCCAACCACAGCAACA
>NZ_JAAVJS010000040.1:0-2234 GCF_012037625.1 Tamlana crocina | reverse complement strand
TGGTAGCTTAAGCGAACCGCCTGTTCCTTTAATTCGGGGCTGTAATATCGTTTTTTCATGTTTCTAAGATATTTGTTTTGTAACAAACGGTCTTAAATTTTATGTCCGAGTAAAGGTAGCAACTCCATATGGTTTGAGTTTGTGGTTGTGATGTAATTTTTGGTTTTGGGAATCAAAAGATTGTTTAGCCTGAGAAATCGATAGAACTTATCCCTGCCAATCTTAATATCAGCGTCTATAAAGTCTTGTTTTAGTTCAGTATAGAGTTTGGTTCCACCCGTTTTAGAGCCTACTTTTTTACGGTAGTCCTTGACCATTTTTATTAGCTTCTGATGGTCTATTTCTTTTTTCTTTTGTGCTTTGAGTCTTTTGTAGAAGGCTTGTTTGGATATCCCAAAACATCCATAGAGCCATTTTCTTTTATACGGGCTTTTTTCTTTAGCTCTATCTCTTTTGCTAATGTTTTGGGCAACGACTTTTTTGACATATCCACGCCTGTAATAAGTTCCATATCAGCGATAATGTCCTGTTGGAAATCTTTCTGGAACTCCAGTTCTTCAATCTTCTCCCTTAACCTTTTAATCTCGTCGTTCTTGCTCATACCATTGTTTTGTTGCACTAAGGTACTGTATTTTCTCAGCCAATAGGCAATGGTTGTCCTGGGAACGTCGTATTTTTTTGAAGCTTGGTTGTTTGAGATGTGCCCGGTTAGAATTTGGTCAACGACTAAAAGCTTAGTTTCTAAAGTTACTTTCTGGTAGCTTTTTTTTTCGCCAGTGTTCATTTTGTATTTTCATAAGTGACTGTAATTAATTGCTTAATTTTTAGTCAACCTATTTCAGGAAAGTTCATTGGTCAAATGTGTTACAACGGTTTTGTGTATGGCTCGTTGCGTCCAAATTAGCGATTATTTTTCGGTTTAGCCACAAGCCAAATTTTTAAATTTTACTATTTATCTTACTTTTTGGAAATCGTCAAATTTAAAAATTTGGCGACTTTCCAAATACGCCTTAACTTCGGTTTAAGCAACTCATTAGCAATGAGCTATACACGGTGTTGTAACACGTTTTTTATTTCGGACAGACTTTATATTCATCAGATGTAACGTAGTCCTTTATAAATTGCCCTTCTTTTTTTAGTAAGTCCTGTATTCCAATTGGTGAGTTCATTACAGTAATTCTTTGCCTTAGTTTTTTAAATTGGTTTAAATCATTTCTCCTATCATTTATGCCTTTTAAGAAAAATTTGACTCTATCTTCAGCACTACCGTGACTAACCGAACAGTTAGGTGCTAAGTCTTTTCGTATCATTTTAACTACTGAATTAACTATTTTATCATATCGTGCTTGGTGAGCCTTTCTTATGCCTTTATCTTCTGATTTGAGCCAAGAGTCGTGTTTGAATAACATTAAATCGTACAAAATGATGCCTCCAGCATAGTCAGCGTGAATTTCCTTTGCATTTGACACTAGTTCATCTGGTATATAACTAAAAAAACCAATATAATTTCCATCAGCATCTATTTGGAAAATTGGTTGCCCTCTTTTATCAAATTTTGGTTTCCCAAGAGAATCAAGCTCTACCTTTCTCTGCCATTGAGTATCCTTTTCGTGAACAATATGAGCTATTTCGTGTCCTATTAAAAAGACAACATCTGGTTGAAGATTGTAATTTCTTTTTTTCCAAGTACTTGTCATCCATTTGTAGTCAAGCCAAATAAAGCCAGTTTCTACTTTACCAACAACTTTCTCTGAATTAATAAAATCATCTGAAAGATTATCACTGGTTGCATAAGCTGAAGGATGCTCATCATACTTGTTAATATAGCCAACAACTTTAACTGTATCTTTGGGACTTGGAAATATTTTAGAAGTAATTGCCGTAACTAAATTTTCAACTTTTTCAGGTGCCTTTTTGAGCTCAATATCCTCAAAAAATACATCTAATTTTTTACTGCTTTGAAGCGTAAGACACTGAGAATAGAGGTTATTCCCAACAAAATAAAAAATGAAAATTATTAAAACCCTACTCATTCTTCTTTAGAATTTTGTTTGTTTCTGTCAACAGCTTATGTAACCTTCCCTAAAAATGTAACCTTCCCTAAAAATGTAGCCTTACCCAATTTAAGACACAGCTAAATTCAATAAATTTTCATTAATATCATTCGATTCGGGGAAGAATTCTTCCCCGAATCGAGGTTTATATTCCCTGGGTGATTTATTGCCCAGGGATTG
>NZ_JAAVJS010000004.1:0-208384 GCF_012037625.1 Tamlana crocina | reverse complement strand
TAAAAAATCATCGTTCAGAAAATCTTCTTTCTTCATAAGTGTATAAAATTTAAAATTAAACAAAAAAAAATATCGAGGGTTGCAACCCTCGATATTTAAACTTTACACACTTAGTGAGATACTGCCAATAAAAAAGTGGACAATTAGATAAGAGTCATGCAGCTACTTTTTGATTAAACATTTCTGTTTTAAACACTTCTATAGATTTATACCCTAAAGAAGAGTTTATTCTTCTTCTGTTATACCAAGTTTCTATCCATTGAAATATAGATAGCTCAGCATCTGACCTAAGCCAGTAATTGTGTTTATACACCCATTCTACCTTTAAGCTTTTAAAGAAACTTTCAGCTACTGCATTATCCCAGCAGTTTCCTTTCCTGCTCATAGATTGTTTTATAAGTCCCTTATAGCTTTTTAAGATATTGGTAAATTTATAACTAGCGTATTGAGTTCCTCTATCAGAATGGAATATAAGTTCTTCAGTAATAGTATTTGATGCTACAGCCATATTGAAAGCAGGAATGATAGTGTCACTAGTACTTAATGTTTGGCTCATTGACCATCCTACAACTTTTCTATGAAACAGGTCTATAATGACAGTCAAATACATCCAGCCTTGACCAGTTTGTATACTAAGTAATGTCCGAGACCCAAACTTGATTTTCTCTATCAACTAAAAAATTTTGATCCAAGATATTAGGGGCTATAGGATAGTTGTGGTCAGCATCTGTAGTGACTATAAATTTACGTCTTCTTCTGGCAAATAATTTATTGGCCCTCATCAGTCTAGCGACTCTAGATCCGGAAATACGATAACCTCGTTTTAACAATTCAATCCTAATTCTTGGAGCTCCGTAACTCTCAAAACTATCTTGAAAAATATCATGTATTTCTAGGGATACAGCTTCGTTCTCTAACCATCGCTTGGCTGGGCCTGGTTTCAACCAATTATAATACCCGCTTTTGCTAACCCCTAATGTACTGCACATCTTCTCAACTGGAAACTTAAACTTATGGTGTTTTATGAACCTAAATTTTTCCTGTCGCTCTCGGAGATTTGATATTAAGAGGAGAAAACACTGTTTTTGGGTATTTTGCTGATCGCCTTTTTTAAGATATCACGTTCTAATTGCATATCTTTTAATTGTTTCTTCAAGTTGGCAATCTCCCGTTGTTCTTCTGTTAATTTTGGCTTACCGCGCCCTGGAAAACTGTTTTTACCATATTCACTAAATTCTCTTCGCCAACGGCTCAGTACTGAGGAAGGAATATCCAATTCTCTACATACTTGGGCTATACTGCCTCTAGCATAACTTAATTCTACAGCTTTTTTCTTAAAGTCTGTTGTGTAATTTCTTTTGTGTTTTGATATAATTCAAAGGTAAACTATGTAACTGTTATTCCCTCAACTTAATGTCCAGTCAAATATAGTAAGTCCAATTTTAATTTGAAGATAATAAACTAGGTTTTAGAAAAGCTCCTTAATTTTACTCAGTTTTTCCTCCCAAAGGGTTAGCGATTCCTTTTGGGCTTTTATATTGTCTTTAACTTCTTTTACCACAGGGTTGTCGTCTTCCACATTGGTGAAAAATTGAAGGTTGTTTTCCAATTGATTGATTTGGCTTTTTACCTCGTCAATTTTCTTTCTAATGAAGGTACGCTCGTTGTCTAAATCTCGGTTGTTATCCGAAGCATTGAGTGTTTCAATTTTGTTTTCGAACTTAATCATTTCGATATCGTTCTTCGGTATATCCAATCCGCCCAATAAATCATCAACCATTTTTTGGAACTTACTTTCGATAAAGCGCTTGTCGTTGGCTACTTTTCCGAAAGTTTGCCATTGGGCAATCTGTTCTTTTATCAGCTCTAGACTTTTTTCTTTGTCTTTAGGTAGCTTAAGATCTTTAAGTGAATTTAAGAAATCGTTCTTTTTATTGAATGCTTCAAATTGTTCTTTGCTGGCTGCATTTCGTTTGGCGTGAATGCGGTCAAAATAATGGTTACAGGCCGCTTTGAAACGTTTCCAAATTTTATCGCTGTCCTTTCTGGGCACATGCCCGATTTTTTTCCAATCACTCTGAATTTTTTTCATCAAAGGCGTAACGGTTTCGAAATCTTCGCTATCCTTATTGTCTTCCGCAACTTTGATTAAATCGAGCTTAAGCTGTAAGTTTTTGTACTGTTCTTTCTTTAAGCTTTTATAAAAGGCGTTCTTATTTCTGTTAAAAGTCCTAACGGCATCTTTAAATTTTGCCCAAGTGTCTTCGTTCACTTTAATGGGTACTTTACCGGCATTGAAAAACGCTTCGCGCAAGGCTTCAATAGTTTTTATTTTCTTTTGCCATGCGCCGTGTGTATTGCCATCTTGAGCTGTTACGGCATCAATTTTGGCAATAATATCCAGCTTTTTTTCAAGGTTTTTTTCGTGGACCTTATCGATTTCCTTGTAATAAAGTTGACGTTTATCGTTGATGATTTTTGTGGCCGCTTTAAAACGGTTCCAAATCTCTTCGCGGTGCTCTCGTGCTACTGGCCCTAATTCCTCTTTCCACATTTTATGGAGTTCCTGCAACTCCCTAAACGCCCGCATCACATTGTCGTCTTTGTCCAATTCTTCAGCGCGTTCGATAATTAAAAGTTTCTTTTCAAGATTGTGCTTAAAGTCCAAATCACGCAAATCACGGTTTAAATGTAAAAAGTCGTAAAACATTTCTACATGGTGGTGGTAGCTGTTCCAAGCATTGTTATATTTATCACGTGGAATAGGCCCCGTATTTCTCCAACGTTCCTGAAGCTCTTTAAAGTGTTTGTAAGTGGAATTAATGTTTTCTTCAACATCAATAAGCCCTTTTAATTCTTCAATAATTTCAAGCTTATCGTTAAGATTTTGTTTTAGGTTTTTTTCTAAATTTTGATAGTGCTCGTTTAACTTTTTTCGGTAATCACGGTACGCTGTTTTGTATCGTTTTTGAACGGGCGATGAGTAATAAAAGTCTATTTCATTGCCACCATCATTAATGAAATCTTCTTTCTTCTCATCAACCAGTGCCTGAAATTTGGTTTTAAATTCGGCATTGATTTGGCTCACGTGATTTCTAATAGCCTGAACCTTTTCATTTTTAAGCAGTTTTTCCAACTCGATGGCCAGGGCTTCCAACGACATGGTATCGTAGGCTTTCACCTCAATGGTATGCCGGTCTTTGTTGCCTTCGTCTTCGGCATCTTCAGCGTTCGATTCCTCAATTTCATTCAAAACCTCGTCGTCCTCATTTGAAGCAGATTCATTTGAAACATTCGCAGTTTCAGCAGTATTTTCTTCAGAAACGGCAGAGGCTTCCTTAGCAGATTCTTGATCGGCATTCGAGTTTTCGCTGTTGGCCTTGTTGTGGTCTAATCCAGATGGGTTTTCGTTAGGATTAGTGTTTTCAACACCGTCGGCATCCTGTGGTTTATTAATATCAGACATTTTTAAAAATGTTAAGGTTCGCTTTGTTTATAAGAACCTTAAAGATACTAACAAGTAAAGTATTTACAAAGTTGTTGAAAAAGATTTAATGGAATTATACTGATTTTATTCGAGGTTCCAGATTTTCCAGGCTTTTTCGGCTTGTAACTCTAGCATTTTCAGTCCGTTAATAGTTGTTGCTTGGTTTTCTTTCCCTTTTTTAAGGAATGAAGTTTCTTCCGGGTTATAGATTAAATCGTATAAAATATGATGTTTGGAAATACCGTTATAAGGAATGTTGGGACAGTCCTCAATATTTGGAAATGTGCCCACTGGCGAGCAGTTGATGATGATTTGGTGGTTTTTTATATCGTTTTCGGTTAGCGTATCGTAACTGAAGCTTACGTTTTCGGAAAGCTTTCGCGAAACATAATGATACGAAATGCCCAACTCCTTCAAGCTGTAAGCAACGGCCTTGCTGGCACCGCCCGTACCTAAAATTAATGCGCTTTTGTGCTGCGGTTTCAGTAGTGGTTTCAGTGAGTTTTTAAAACCGTAGCAATCCGTGTTATAGCCGACAAGTTTTCCTTTTTTTGTGATTTTTATGGTGTTTACCGCTCCGATTTCTTTGGCTTTTTTATTGATTTTATCCAAAAAAGGCATTACTTCTTGTTTGTACGGAATGGTAACATTAAGGCCTTTTAAGCCTTTGGTATTCTTAATGATTGAAGGAAAACGGTCAATGTTTTCAATGTCGAAATTATCATAAGTGGTGTTTTCAATGCCTTCGTTTTCAAATTTTTTTTTGAAATATGATCTTGAAAATGAATATGAAATGTTTCTGCCTAAAAGTCCTAGTTTGTTCATTTTATCTTTCTTGTTTTTTGTCCGTACCATTCCAAAGCCAAAACAATGGCCACGCCCAAAAGGATGAAACCAATGGCATAATAAGTTTCGGTTTGGGCTTCGGGGATATAACGTTGGTAGTTTTGTGTTACTTTTTGTCCGGCGGAATCGAGTATAAAACTGCCATCGGTGGCCGTTTTATAAATGGTTTTTTTCCATGGCCATACCACACCCAGCGAGCCTATAATAAAACCAATAATAGAAGCCAATGTAATGCTTTTGTAGTGCTTTAGTATATAACTGAGCACATGTGAAAAGGTGACCAAACCCGTAACCGAACCTAAGGTAAAAACGGCGAGAACGGTGAGCATCCTGATGCGTTCGGTGTTTTCGGTAAAACTGAAATCGCCTTTAAAAATATCGGAAAAGGTATCGTACAAAGCGTTTACCGAATCGACCAAAAGCAGTACATAATTTCCTATAAGAATGAGGATGAAAGATCCTGAAAAGCCAGGAAGTGTCATGCCCGAAACGCTAATGATTCCGCAGAAAAAAACAAACCATAAATTGTCGTTTTCCTTGGCGGGATTCAAAAAACTGATGCCGGCACCCAAAATAATGCCAATAGCCATGGCGGTGTAGGTTCTGTAATTCCAGTCCTTAAAGTCTTTGTTGATGTAATAAATGGAACCGATAATCATTCCGAAGAAAACACTCCAAACGTAGAGTTCGTAATGTTCAATCAAATAGTCCAATAATTTCGAAACACTAAAATAACTAATCACCATTCCTAAGAAAAGGAGCCCCAAAAAGCGTCCATTAATGTATCTGTAAAAACTTTTGAAACGCCCGTTGATGAGTAGCCTAAACGCTTTGCCGTTTACTTTTTTCAAGGAGTAAATAAACTCTTCGTAAAAGCCAGCGACAAAAGCGACGACGCCACCAGAAACACCGGGCACTTTATTAGCCGTCCCCATGCCCAATCCTTTCAGGACTAAAAACAATCTGTCGCTAAATGTTCTGGTGCTTTGCATGTTTATTTTTTAGAGCCTAGCCGTTCAAGAATAAAAATAGTTAAAAAGCCTAAAATCATTAAAAATATAGCAAAAACGAGTTGATTATTGCCTTCAAAAGCCAACGGGGAGATGCTTTCTTGGATCAATGGTGTTTTTACACCTTTAGAATTGGTATGCCATGTTAACGTATTTTTCCAAGGCCACACCCGGTTTAATGATCCAAAAATAAACCCTGTTAATACCGCTAAAGTAGCGTTATGGTAATTTTTAAAGAGCCATTTTAAAACATGACTAAAGCTAAGTAGGCCGATAACAGCACCAGAGATAAAAATGAGTAGTTTTTTAATATCAACGTCATGTATGGCGTTGCTCAAAGTTTTGTAAGCACCTAGAATAATTAAAATGAAAGAACCCGAAATGCCCGGCAAAATCATGGCGCAGATGGCAATAGCACCGGCTAAAAATAAAAACCACATGTTTTCGTTTGTGGCCAAGGTTGGTAATTTGCTAATATAAAATGCCACGGCGGCGCCAATTACAAAACTGAAAATGCTACCGATATTCCATTTAGTAACTTGTTTGCCCACAAAATAAATACTGGCGATGATGAGCCCAAAAAAGAACGACCAAATTAAAATGGGATGATATTCCAAAAGATATTTTGCCAAGCGCATAAACGATACAAAACTGATGACGATTCCCGAAAGAAGAGCTACCAAAAAGTTACCATTTAATTGCTGCCAAAAAGGCTTAATCCCTTCTTTAAACAGGGTTTTAAATAGAGAGGCATTGACATTGCTTATGGTGTCTATCAACTCTTCGTAAATGCCTGAAATAAATGCGATGGTGCCACCTGAAACCCCAGGAACGGCATCGGCGGCTCCCATGGCCAGCCCTTTTAATGAAATAACAAGATAGTCAATTAATCGTCTTTGCATACTCGGTTTTTTAAGCAAAAACCAAAGGTATGTATTTTACTTTAAAAGGTGGATTAAAGATTGGCTTTAAGCAATTTTTTTACAGCTATTTTATTGATAACGTCTGGAAAAAGTTCGTCGAGAATAAAACTAAAATCTTCATTGAGCTTTAACGCGTTTTTCAAATAAAATAAGCCTTTGTTGTTTTGGTTTAGGGAAAAATGGGCTCCAGCTAGGCGATATTCTATTTCGGCATTCTCTGGATAAAAATCCTGGGCTTGTTCCAAATTAAAAATGGCACCTTCCAATTCACCTAATTTAACCAATAAGTCGGCACGAGATAACCACGTATTCAATTCGTAGTTGCCCAATTCGAGGGTTTTTTTGAAACCACGTTCGGCTTCCTCGAATAAATTCAATCGCTGGTTTATTTGTGAGTAGAGTTTCCAATACTGCACATTTTCAGAATCGATATTAATGGCTTTATTTATGTAGTATAGTGCTTTCTGAAAATTGTGTCTTTTCTTGTAGTATTTGGTGATGGCAATCCAACCTTTATCTAAAAGCGGGTCTTCGTGAACCGTTCTGTCGAAGTACTGCAAAGCCAATTCATTGTTTTTCAATCTTTCGTGACAATGGCCAATACGGAGTAAGGCGAACGAGGTGGGGTCGTCCAATTTTAAGGTAACGGAATAGTTTTCAATGGCTTCTTCGTAGCGTTTCAATTTTTCCAAAACTTTGCCGCGCTCCAAATAAGCTCCAACAAAAGTGTCGTCTGAAATAATTGCAAAATCGAAGGCAGCGAGTGCTTTATCATAGTCCTCAAGCATAAGGTATTGCTTGCCCAGTTGGAGCCAAGCTACTTCGCAATACGGGTTTTTATCTAAAAACAAGTTTAAGTATGAAATGGCGTCTTCGTATTGATTCAGAAACTCGAAGCAATAAATAATGTTATAAAGCGCCGAATAGTCATCGATATCGGCCTCAAGACATTTCATAAAATATTTCTTGGCGTTCTCGTACTCATCAAGAAACAGGTATTCCATGCCGATTAAAGAATAGAGGTCTACAGTATCATCAGTGAGCGTTAAGGCTTTTTTCAAGACCTCGATAGCTTTTTCGTGATTATCTTGTTTTGAAAAAATATTGGCTTTTTGGATGTAGATTTCCTCGTTTGTAGAGTCGATGTTATAAAGTTCGTTCAGTAAGGCATCCGCTTCCTCTATTTTATCCTCAAAAACATAAACCTCCACTTTAAATAGCCTTAAGTTAACGGAAGTAGGGTGTTGCCCCAATCCTAACTTAATGGCCTTTTTGGCTAAAGCGATTTTTCCTTGGTTAAGGTAATGGTGAATAATGTTTTCAAACTCTTCCGAATCAAAAAATAAAACATGATTTGTTTTCAACATTGATTCAAACTTGGTAAGCGGCAAATTGTTGTTGTCGTTATGACTAAACTCCATACGCACATTTGTGAGGTTCTACTTGAATAAATTTAAGGCTCTATTTGTTCTTTTTTGATGATTTGGTCAAATGTTTTTAACAAAATAATCAACACTTAATTGGTTTTTGATGTTTGTTTGTTGATTTTCAGTGTTTTATTGTTTTGTTTGTTGCTCCTGTATTTTAGTCAGAATTTCCAAAATGACCTTACATCCATGTTTTATTTCTTCATTTGAGATGGTTAGTGGTGGCGTAATTCTTACTGCTTTTGTTTCGAAAAGGAGCCAAAAAAGAATTAATCCGGCATCTTGGCAGTCTAAAATGAGTTGGTTTGTAATTTCTGATGAAGGAAGGATGAGGGCGAGCATTAAGCCTTTTCCCCTTATTTCTTTGATTAATGGATGAACCAAAAGCGACCTGAATAGTTGTTCTTTTTCAAGAACTAGCTGCATTAAGTTACTTTCGGTAACTTCTTTTAATGTCGCCAAAGCTGAAGCAGCAATAACCGGGTGACCTCCAAATGTAGTAATATGGCCCAATTTTGGGTTGTCTCGCAGTAAATCCATTAATTCTTTGGAGGCTGTAAAAGCGCCAATGGGCATGCCGCCGCCCAAAGCTTTTCCGGTAACTAAAATATCGGGTTGGCAGTTGTAGTTTTCAAAACCGAAGAGTTTTCCAGTGCGGCCAATGCCAGGTTGAATTTCGTCTAAAATAAAAAGCGCACCGACTTTGTGGCATTGCTCCTGTACTTTTTTAAGATAATTGTTTTCAGGTTCAATAAAACCAGCGCCACCTTGAATGGTTTCCAAAATAACACATGCGGTTTTGGTGGTTATTTGATTAAGGTCTTCCTCATCATTGAACTGGATGAATTTTACATCGGGCAATAATGGTCGGAAGGCTTGTTTACGATCTTCGTAGCCCATAATACTCATCGAGCCCATGGTGTTTCCATGGTAAGCATTTTTGGCCGCGATTATTTCGGTTCGCCCCGTAGCTCGTTTGGCTAGTTTTAAGGCGCCCTCGATAGCCTCAGTGCCCGAATTGGTCAAATAGGTTTTTTCTAAAGGTTCGGGCAAATTTTTGTACAAAAGTTTGGTGAGTTCAACTGCTGGTTTTTGGATGTATTCTCCATAAACCATTACATGCATGTATTGGTCCAATTGCTTTTTTATGGCATCAATCACTTTGGGGTGGTTGTGCCCCAAGGGCGTAGCTGAAACTCCTGCAACAAAATCTAAATACGCTTTATTGTTGGTATCGTAAATAAATGAACCTTTGGCATGCGAGATTTCCATGGCCAAGGGATGGGGCGAGGTTTGTGCTTGGTATTTTAGGAATTCTTGTTGCATCTTAATCAATCAATTTTATCAATGCAGGAGACCAAAGTAAAAAATCATCGTTTTCGTCTATACCTATTAGTACAGCTCTTAGGTTATTGTTGTCTTGGTCTTTTTGGGAGGTTACGGTATGTTTTTTCCAGTATTTAGTCAGAGTGACTTCCGAGCTCACATAGTTGGAGTAATCTCCACCTGCTTCTTGAAGTTTTAAGGATATTTTACCTTGCCCTTTTAACCAAACTGAAAATTCAAAAGTTCCAGTTGCCTCTTTTATGGTTTGAATGATACACCGATAGCTATATGTTTTGTCCGTTTTGGTTTTAAGCTTTTGTGATATTTTATCTCCGTTGGGAGCAATTTCGTTCACATTAAGAACTCTGAGACCTATTTTATCCCAAATATTTGACTCATAATTATTAGGGAATTTTAACAAATTATTTTCTTTACTGGCTATAATACTTGAACTGATAAGTGTTGGGGAGATTTGGCCCGCCTGCTCAATCCGTTCCATCATAGCTTCGTTGAAAAAGGCATCTTGGGGAACGTAGTCGTCTAATCCTTTTATACTGGGGAGATTATAAGGTTCGTCGTCTTTAAATAAATCCTCAACACTTTTTGGGCGTTCTTCTTCCCGCCAGTCGAAGCCTTTTAGAAATTTTTCCTTTTCGGGATATTTTGATTCTGGATATAAATTCCCGTCCACTTGGTTTAGTCTGGTGTATTCTTCAATATCTCCGTTTGAAAAAAGCATCGAAATACTGCCCGATTTAGCTTTGTCGATACCAATAAGTTCTTGTTTGTCATTACGGGCATAGAAAATAGATTGTGCATTTTTGGTAATATCAACTTGACGCAATTGGTTTTCATCATTAAAAAGACCGACCAAACTTAAACCATTAATTTGGTTGTACCCCGTTTTGCTAATGGTATCCTGACTGATGATAAACGCGTTGTTAAAAACCAACAACGAATCAATTTTTTCGGTTTCGTTATTCGAAATTAAATGGATGGTATCGCCTGTCATTTGGTTTTCCATGTTCCATAAAACAGGTTTTCGTTTCACTGAAAATTTGTCACCGGTTGTAAATTTGCCTATGTTAATCAATTTCGTGAGGCCCGTTTTTTGGTTGGAGTAAATGGAGTCGGCCTTTCCGCTCATATCCGATTTATACATTTTTGCACCGTAGTACGCATTGATAATTCGGTTTTCTGGTTTTCCGGTCACCATGATTTTATCGGCGTGTATGTAAACCGAATCGTTTTCCTGAACCGTAATGGCCAATGCACGTTTGGTAATAAAAACTGAATCTTTTTCTTTAAAAACTTCGGCGTAATGACCTTTTATAATACTGTTGTTTATGGTGTCGGTGACTTTTATATTATTACTGGCCGAAGCAAAACTTTTGGCATCATCAAAATATAGGCTGTCACCTTCAATAATGCGGTTGTCATAATTAATTTTAGCATTTTTTAGAGCGTAACCCACATTGTTTTCGGTATCGTAAAATCCCTTTTCGCAGTAGGTTTTGCTCGTTTCGGTGGTGATGGTGGATGGGCCGAATAAATAAGCATGCCCTGTATCGGAATAAAAATCGAAATAATTGGAGTTTATGGTCGATTCATCATTTACCAAAACCACATCTTCAACGAATTGATATTTTTTTTGAGCCATGTAATAGCGCCCAATTTTACTGGTAATCGTCCCAGAGGAATCTTTTACCACAGTGCCACCACTTTTATAAAAAGCCTGTTCGTTCAGTTTATCAAAATAAAGTGTATCGGTAGTTATAGTTGAATTTGGGTCGGTTAAAACCACATCGCCATGGGCAAAGGCCAGTTCGGTAATGCCGCTGTACTCTACATACTTAGAGGCCATGTTGATGGTGTCGCCTTGCTTGATAGTCACGTTTCCGTAGGCTTCAATAAAATTTTCTTTACTATAATGGATGGCCTTATCGCACCACATGTTTGCACCATTGTGTTCAACGTGTACCTGTTGGGCATCGTCGCGGGTTAATATTTTTGCGCCCGGATAACGCTCTTCGTCAATGGTCAGTTTTCCGGCATATTCAATTTGGATTTTCTTTTTGGTTTGTCCGTAAAAAAGATTCGTTGTAACTAATCCCAATAAAAGCGTGAAAAGTAAAACCTGTAGTTTATTCAAAATCAAATAAATTTTGTCGCAAAAATAATGATTAAAAAGTTGTTTTATGATAGAACAACAAAAAACGCTCCAAATTTTTCTGTCAATAAATTATTGGTAGCCCACTGTTGTTGGTGGTTGTAATTGGCGGTGATTTTTTTCGTCTATTACGGTAGAAGTGCTAATTTTGTAAAGAACAATTTTAATTAGAATACATGGAAGATTTAACACAAGAAGAGTGGGCAGAGCAATTGGCAAACGATGACAATGCAGTGGTTTTAGATGTAAGAACCGATGATGAAGTTGCAGAAGGCATTATTCCTAACGCCATTCATATTGATATTTATAAGGGCCAGGAGTTTATTGATGAAATAGAAGAACTGGACAAAAGTAAAAACTACTACGTATACTGTCGTTCGGGCAACCGAAGTGGTAAGGCCTGCCAAATAATGGAGCAACTGGGCTTTGAAAACGCCTATAACCTTGAAGGCGGCATGCTGGAATGGACCGGCGATGTTGTTGACAAAGAATAACTTTTTTATGTAGGCTGTCTAAAAAAATGTCATTTACATCTTTGTTGAGCAATTTTAAATCAAGTTGCTGATTGTAAAATGACTTCCAAAACTTTTTTAGACGGTCTCTTTTTTTATACTTCACCGTACCTTTTCTTAGGTTTAAATTTTAGGGCGCATATACTTCCGCCAAATCAAAATAATGTCAATTACTCTCCTAAAAGACAGTTAGTTTTACATTCAACTACTTTTTAAGTCGTTCACCTTTTTTATTTTTCGGAGGATTATCGATTTCTTAATTTTATATATCCTTTACTAATTAATAGCAGAATACTTAAATGATTTTTGAAATATTTTCAGTCATCAGCCTTTTTAGGTTAATAATTTTAAAAAACATGGAAAACGGATATGTAATTTTAGGAATAATAGCCCTTTTATTTTTAAGCATGTACGGGTATTCATATTTGTCGGTTTATCGCGAGAAAATCAAGCAGAACCGTGAAAAAAAGAATGAACTCGAAAAACAGGAACTTAGGCGTCAAAGGCGTTTGGCCTACCAAGCTATGATTGACGAAAAAGTTGAAAAATTCAATAAACGGAAAGAAGAAATTCAAAAGGAATTAATGTTGCTTGAAAAAATCAAGAACAAGCAACGAGTTAGTTAGTCCACTTAATTTTCTTTCATCAAAAAACCCGTATACATGTTAGTTTATACGGGTTTTTTATTTTGGCCAGCCAACTTTTTTAAAACAGCCGGAGTTGAATAGCTATTCCCATCACACCCATTACCAAACAAAGTGGGGAGTATAATTTGGTGTCTAGTTTTGCAAAATCTGTTTTATTCACGCTTTTGAAAAAGCCAACATATTTAAACTCGCCAATGGCTCTCAAAATAAATATTATTGGTATTACCCATCCGCCATATTCCAGAAGCCAATTCGGCAGAATGTTTTCGGTCATCCCAGATTTAAAAATGTAAAAAACACCAAACAGAGTCAATCCAGTTCCAACTATTGCGCTATCCATTTTTTTAGGGTTTAAAACTCTTTCGCCACTTTCCTTTGTAGGTAGCGATTCCGCAAAACCGAATGTGCCTCCAACTACCCAATTAAAATGAATCGCTCCAAGTGTGATAAATATTGTGCTTAATGAAATTGATAAAATCATAAATTTTCAGTTCATATTTTTCAAACGGACAATTATTTTCAGTTAAATACTGAAAATAATTGTAATGATAAATATAATAATAAATCGTAGTAGTAAATAGATCTTTTGGAAAATGACGGGGATTATTACTTTTAATAGAAGCGTTAAAAAACAAACCCCTTGAATTGCCTGTGAATTCAAGGGGTTTCTGTGGAGTCGGAGGGATTCGAACCCTCGTCCAAACAAGTAACCAAAGGGCTTTCTACACGTTTAGTCTAAACTTGATTTTTCGATTGCAAGCTGGCAAAAGACCACCTACTTACAACTTAGCTTTTTAATCTCGAAATGGCATCAAAGCGCTGCCAAATCTTGGTCAATTTTTACGATGCCTCTAATCCCGATAGTTATCGGGAGAACGCCACTAACCAAGGCTTTCTGGAGACATTTAGCTTGTACACCTTGTGTACCTAGGCCAATCTTACTATAATTCAGATTATGCAGCTAAAGCGTAGTTATTCTCGCCGTTTAAAATTTGGTCTAGCCTTTTACGTGTTTCAAAACCATTACACGACGTGCTTACCATTTAATTAATCTCGCTGTCAAAACCAGTCGACCCCAATTAAAATAGTAATGGCGTTACCCTATCGGGTCAGGCTTTTCACTAAATCTTTTGCCAAAAGCAAAAGGATATCGTTTCAATCCTTAACGCGGGCAGCAAAGGTATCAAAAAGTTTGTAAATCATTTTAAATCCCGTTAAATTAGAGCAAATATTATTCCAGTTTCCAATTACATGCAAATTGTCAGTAACCCAAAAGTAGAAAGCGTTTTTAAAGACTACCCGAAATCGGTAAGTCAACAAATGTATTATTTACGGGAATTGGTGATAAAAACCGCCTCAGAAATTCAAGGCCTTGAAAAACTCGAAGAAACCCTAAAATGGGGCGAGCCCAGTTACGTTACCAAACACGGCAGTACTTTGCGTATGGACTGGAAAGCGAAAAAACCCAACCAATACGCCATGTATTTTCAGTGCACGTCGAGGTTGGTACCAACATTCAAAACCATTTATAAAAGCACATTTACCTTTGAAGGCCACAGGGGTATTGTGTTCAAACTGGACGAAAAAGTTCCCGAAAACGAACTGAAGCACTGTATAGCCTTGGCATTGACTTACCATAAATTAAAGCATTTACCTCTTTTAGGAGCCTAAAAACCACAATATGAAATTTGCTATTATAAAAGAACGTAAAAATCCGCCCGACCGTCGCGTGGTATTTTCGCCTACAAGATTAAAAGAAGCCAAAGCCAAATTCCCAAAAGCCGAATTTAAGGTGGAAGCTTCAGATATTCGCGTGTTTATTGACGATGAATATCGCGAAGCAGGTTTTGAGGTTACCCAAAACGTATCAGACTGCGACGTTATGATTGGGGTAAAAGAAGTGCCCGTTGAGGCACTTATTCCCAATAAAAAATATTTTTTCTTTTCGCACACCATAAAAAAGCAACCTTACAACCGAAAGTTGCTAAAGGCTATTTTAGATAAAAACATCGAGCTTTACGACCACGAAACTATTGTCAACAAAGAAGGATTTCGGTTAATTGGTTTCGGATATTACGCTGGTGTTGTTGGAACCTATAATGGATTTCGGGCTTGGGGCTTAAAGTACAATTCATGGGAATTGCCCAAAGCGGGTAAGTTGCCTAATCAAGCAGCACTTATTTCTAAATTGAAAGAGCTCGATGTGCCGAATATAAAAATACTGCTAACGGGTAGCGGAAAAGTATCGAATGGCGCACAGGAAATATTAGATGCCATGGGCATAAAGCCAGTTACTGTTGATGAATTTATAGAAGAACACTTTGCAGAACCCGTGTACTGCAAAATTGATGTGTTGGATTATAACAAACGTTTGGATGGGACTAACGCAACCGATGTTTTCGACTTTTTTAACCATCCAGAACGTTACGAATCTAACTTTATGCGATTCGCCAAAGTAGCCGATTTTTATATTGCTGGACATTTTTATGGCGACGGTGCACCATATTTGTATACCCGAGAAGATGTGAAATCGGTCGATTTCAATATTAAAGTGGTGGCCGATATCAGTTGCGATGTAGATGGACCTGTGGCAACAACGCTTCGGGCTTCAACCATCGAAAACCCGATTTATGGTTACGACCCACAAACCGAAAGTGAAGTGGATTACCAAAACGATAATGCCATAACCGTAATGGCTGTAGATAATTTACCCTGCGAACTGCCAAGTGATGCCAGCGAAGGGTTTGGCGATATGTTTTTACAGCACGTTATCCCGGCCTTTTTCAATGGAGATAAAAATGGTTTTTTGCAACGTGCCAAAATCACCGAAAACGGAAAACTCACAAAACGTTTTTCGTATTTGCAAGATTATGTAGATGAAAAGGAATAACTTTGCGGCCATAATCCACTTAATTTAGTTTATGACGAAAACAGCTTTGGTAACAGGAGCCGCTTCTGGTTTGGGGTACGAGCTAACTTTGCTTTTGGCAAACGATGGTTATAAGTTGTTTTTGGTTGATATTGATTCCGACCGATTGGCCGATGTTAAAACCGAAATACAAGACACCCATAATGTAGAAGTGGATACTTTGGTTAAAGATTTGAGTTTGCAAAACGTGGCACAAGAAATTATGGATGAAATTGGTAACGTATCCATTGATGTCTTGATAAATAATGCGGGTTTTGGCCTCTTCGGCTCATTTGTGGATACCGATTGGGAACGCGAGTCTAAAATGTTGCATCTTCATATTTTAACCAGTACGCATTTAACCAAATTGGTACTAGAAGGTATGGTAAAGCGGGGTTCGGGGAAAATATTGAATATGTCTTCTCTGGCGGCCTTTCAACCCGGACCATTAATGTCAATCTATTACGCTTCAAAAGGCTATATGTTATCTTTTTCTGAAGCCATTGCTAACGAGCTCAAGGGTACAGGTGTAACGGTTACAGCGTTGTGCCCGGGGCCAACAAAAACCGATTTTCAAAAAACGGTTTCAGAGGCAGCTTCCGATAATAAAATTACATTTAATATGGCATCGGCCAAAGAGGTGGCTTTGTATGGTTATCAGGCCATGCTTAAGGGGAAAGTGTATGCCATCCCTGGAAGGTTCAATAAATTTTTGGCGGTTATTCCGAGGTTGGTTACCCGAAAGGCTGCAACCGCCATTGTTCGGAAAATCCAGGAAAAAAATAGGGATTAAAATAATTTACTTATTGATCGTGAAACCCGTTGACCACTATTTTCTTAGTCAAAAAGAACCGTACCAATCCATAATGCTTTATGTGCGGAGCGTGATTTTGAATACGTTGCCTGAAGTAGTGGAGCGGTACAGTTATAAAATTCCGTTTTATAACATCGATAAGAAACCTTTGCTGTATTTGAATATCTTAAAAGGAACGGATTATGTTGATGTGGCCTTTGTACAGGGCGTGTTGTTGGAAAATGATTTCCCTATTTTGAAATATAACCACAACCGCAAACAAGTACGCTCCATTCCATTGAAAACCCTTGAAGATTTGGACCAAGAACAATTTGTTGAATTATTAATTGCAGCGGCCCATCAAGTAAAACAAAGCAAAAGACCTTGGTTTATTTAGTTAGTGCTACAATGGTATATTCCCTATTAACCATTTCACCTGTTTTGCTTAACGCTGGCTCTACTTGGCTTTTTATGCTAACCGTTTTAAATTGGGTTTGCTCAATTAATTTTTTGAGTTTTGGTGTATTGTAAAGGTTGAATATTTGCTCGGAGACAAAAGGAAGTCTCTCCATAAAGTCTTTGTCTACAAAAGTTAAAACGAACAAACCTTCAGGCTTCAATAGCCTGAACATTTCATTAAGGAATTCTAGAGGTTTTTCCCAAAAATAGATGGTATTTACTGTGAGAATTCTATCAAAAAATTTTGGAACGTAATCAATATTTTTACCATCGTATAACTGAAACAAAGCCCATTTTTTTTTAATTAACCTGGTATTGTTCTGTTCGGCTTGTTGTTTCATGGTGCTCGATATTTCCATTCCAAAATAACGGAGGTCTATAGCTTGCTTCATTAAGTGAGGTACATGTGCTGCATTACCGTGACCTAGTTCCAGAACTCTATTTTTTTCTTCTAAATTTAGAGCTTTTATACTCTGTAATACCATGTTTTGGTTAGACTGGTTCATTATTTTTCCAATAGCTATGCCTTCATCTCCGTTGGGGCAACTTAGTTGGCTAGCCAAGTTTTTTATATCTGTATAGGGGGCTTTTAAATCTTCAACTAGGTGTGTCATGTGTTTAATTGATTTTGTTTTTCCGTAAAGTCGCGTTCATATTTATTACAAAATGGGTGCCATTAACAAGGTCTTCAAGTAGGTGCAAAAGAGGTTGGTTAAGTTTTATACGTACGTCTGCGAAACAAGTATGCTTCCATATAGTATCATAGTTTTTTTTGTTTCTTAGGCTTTCTGTTTTACAGTCTTGAACTAAATCTTGTAATTCGTCAATATCTTTTTGTGTTAGAAACATACCTACAGAGCCAATAACAATTTGAAATTTTATTTCACTGTCAAAACTGTTTTCTAAAGCGTAACTGGCACCGTACTCATTTTGGTATAGCAATTCCATTCGAGTAATTTTAAAATTTTATTTTGTTATTTAGAATGAATCTTAATAAATTTGACACAAATATAATTATATTATTTAGAATTATTCTAAATAAAACCAAATCTTATTAAAATTTTGTTATAACAAACCCTTTGCTAAGCGAATAGCTGTTAGGATTTAAGGAAAAAAATAGAATTTAAGTGGAGATGGTTAGTTAAGAATTTTTGATGATTAAAGGCAGATAGAAAAAAGAAGTTGTTAAATAAAATGAAAGGTTATGATTACCAACAATATTTCACCACGAGAAGTAACTTCTCAGTTCAGGATTACAGAGCATGTGTTTAATAGGTTTGAAATTGACTCATTTAGTCAAGATAAAATTTTAAACAACACTGCGTTAACCGAGATTAATCCGGATTTTTTGGTAGATGTTTTAAACGTGTTTTGCAACTACAAAGAGGTTGATATTGATATGTTTTCAAAATATTCAGTCCTTACCATAATAGATTATTTAGAACGGTCTCATAATTATTACAGGAGCAAAATTTTGCCTGAAATAGGGCAGAGTATTTCCAATTTACTTAATAATTACCCTGAGCATCATGCACTAAAAAATGTTTTACATAAGTTTTACTTTAAATACAAAGTGGATTTAGAAACTCATTTTAAGGAAGAAGAAGAAGGTATATTCCTGTATGCGAAGAAACTTTACAAAGCGGTTTACTTCCGGAAGGAGTTGTCGTTTTTAATTGAATTTTTTCGAAATAATTCAATTAATCATTTCATTGAAGAACATTCCGATACTATAGCTGAATTGTATGAGGTTATATGTGTGCTTTCAAGGTACAAACCGCCTGAAACCAATGCTTCTTCATTTAGGATTTTATTGGAAAAACTACATTATTTTGAGCACGATTTGAATATCCACGCCTTTATTGAAGACCGGGTTTTAATATGCATGCTTTTAACTTTAGAACAAAAACTTAACTTTGAAATTAACAATTGATCAAAGAGACGGAGTTGAAAGTTAATCGGCAATCAAGACTTTTCAATAAAGATTAATATGAGATTGTCCGAATTGGGGTTTTTAGAAGTTGGAATGCAATAAAGTTAAAATTTCATTGTGAATGTAGAATTCAAACTATCTCAATCCTTATTTTAAATACAAATTCGAACGTTTTTGTCAAACGTATTTTTTCCTTAGCTTAAAAAATACCCAAAGTGTCGTTGAGGCCAAAACCAACCAAAAGGCATCTATAAAAAAGATTTGAAATTGCTGGTTAGCGAACGCATTCCAAAGCCAATTTTGTGTCACTAAACCGTTGGTGATGGGAACCATAAATCCTAAAATACTTCCAGATAACAGGGTGTATTTATTGATAAAACCAAGTTCTTTTTTCCAAATAAAAAATACCGAAAGCACCAACCAGCCAATAAAATAGAAACTGTAAATAAAAGCTTTTCCTTCGGGTTGAAACACTTTAACCGCAATAAATGAAGCTGCCGTGATGGGGTACATGCTTAAGCAAACCGCTAAATACACACGAACCACGCGAAGGTTGAAACGGCGTTTCTTTTCGGGGATGTTTTTTTTGTTGCGGGCCACGAGCCAAATCATGACACCAGAAATAATAACAAAACACGAAATTAGCCCTAAAACAAAACTGACGATTTTTAAAGCATAATTACCATAATCGGCAAAATGTAATCTGTAAAGCGCATTTTTTACACCATCAAGATACGAGTTGTTGGTTTCGGGAATTTTTTGTGAAACGAGCTCGCCATCACTTACTTTATAAATGGCTTCTCCTACACCTGAAAATTTATCGGAATAGTTTAAATGACCATCAGTTAAGACGTGCATGTTTTCATTTCCGTAGTTAAAAATATGGACTTCGGATATATTAAAATCATCCCACTGATTTTTGGTTTTTTCAATGAACTGATTGAGGTTTATTGAGGTTTCGAGCGAGTCATTTTCCATTTCAAAATGCGGATGACTATAACCTAATTCTTCATAAAATTTAGCTTGGTCGCCATTAAATAGCACCATAACGTTCGGCGCCACCAAAACCAATTTTATCATAAAAAAGGCACCGGTTACGGCATACACAAACTGAAAGGGCAAGCCAATCATGCCCAATGCCGTATGGGCATCGGTCCATAAAGTTTTCAGCTTTTTTAAGGGACGGAACACGTAAAAATTCGACACTATTTTTTTCCAATGTACCAAAACGCCGGTGATGATGGCAAATAGAAAAAAGAAGGCCACAAAACCCGAGAGATAATACCCAACGGGATAAGGAATTTGCGCCAAAAAGTGAAGACGATATAAAAATTCGCCTAGCGAATAGGAATTTTGATAAGTGTGTTGTGTAAACTGCTTGGTGTCCAGATAGAAGAATTCCGGTTTTTTGGCTTCTTCGGGAGCCAATGAATCTTTTGAAGCAGAAAGGGACACCCCAATACGCTGCTGAACGTAATATTTTCTGAATTCAATATCCCTTCCGTATAAATCATATCGGGTTTTAAGCGTATCTAAAGTCGCATTAAAATCGATAGTAAAATCGTCTGTGATTTCAACCGATTCATTGCGTTCCCAGTTTACAATTTCATCCCTAAAAAATGAAAAAGAACCCGCGAAAAATATCACGTAAAGCACTACGCTGATGACGATGCCACTAACGGTATGGGTATGAAAAAGAATGTTGTAAGCTCTGTTTTTCATGGGTTAACTTATAATGGGATTGCACATTTTACCGATATAAATAATGGCAGAAAAAAGTAGGCTAAGCAACAGGTAGATTCCCCAGATTTTCCATCCGTTTTTTGAAAGAAAAGCAATGACCATTAATGATGCCCATAAAATAAATCCTGTAAATGTGGCGGTGATTATAACGTTTACGTGGTTTAACCAAAAAGAGAGCGCCATGTGAAACGTGATGGTTACCAAATATCCACCGATAAAACCAGCTGATATTTTTGCAACACGTTGCCAAGGGGATGAGAGGTATTTTGGGTTTGCGGGCATCAGTTGAAAATTAAAAATTCGAAACAAAGTGAAACAATGAACACGGTCAATATGGCGGCAGGCTTCAATAATTTTATGGGGTTTAAAAGCACGATGAGGCTTCCTAAAGTCATTAAAACGATAAAAAAGTATAATGTGCCAGTGCCTATGCCGAACCAAATACTACTTAGCAAACAGGAAATTACCAGGATAAATAACCCCAGTAACCTGCTTGTTTTATGTTGTTTTGATAACCAGCCTTCAAACCCGAAATTGGGATTTAAAATAGCCTTTTTTGAGGTGTTGCAAAGCACGTAAAATGCTATAAACACAAGGAATAAAATTATTGAAGCCATGTGAAATTATTGAATGGAGTATGTGGCACAGTGCCAAATAAATTCGTAATCTTCGTCTTTATATTTGCCGGGCACTTCTTCTTTTTTGGTGGTTTCAATTATGTATTTGGTTTCCCAAGGCAGTTTAAAGGAAACATAGCCGTTTTCGTCTGTTTCTAAGGTTTTGGACCATAAATCGGATACAAAAACCTTTAATTCATTTTTTGCTAAAGGTTCATTTTTAAACAACACTTGAAGTTTTACTTCGTTTTTGCTTTTTGAAATGTCTTTTACCACAATGCCCGAATCGTTTAGGGCAACGGTTTCATTCGAATTTTTACCAACTTGAAATTTGGCTGTGGAATGGTAATGCGTTTTGAAAATACCGAAATCATACTGAGTATAATCAATAACATCTATTTTATTATTGTTCAAAATAACGGTAAAAGTGCCATTTGCTTTTGGGGTGAATTTGGCCAAATAATAATCGTCTTGAGCTGTGGTTTTTAAGGCCGTTTTGTTGCCTTTGGCATCAACAACCCATAAATCAAATTGGTTAACGTTATTAAAGGCGTCGCCATTTACTTTTTCAATAACGCCATAGGTGTATTCGCCAAAGTGGACTTTTATAAGTTGTTCTTTTCCGATGTGTCCTGTTGGGGCGGTTTCAACCCAAAGATAATGGGCAAACGATTTGGTAGCCGTGAAGGCAATGAGTACGATAGTAATTAATGTTTTTTGCATAATGAGTGATTTAATAATGTTAAAAAGGCAGTCCCCTTAGTTGAAAAGAGGACTGCACAAACCAAAAAAATTGATGTTCAAATTGCTGACATTTGAAGTCTTTAAAATTTATATGTAACGGTTAGCCTACCGTTGATGCCCGGCTCTGATTGCCAGTACAGGTAGCTTCCGTAGTTAGATCCTGAGTACAGGTATTCATCAAGAATATTATTAACGTTTAGCTGAATGCGCATTTTGTTGTTTTTCCACGAAAGGGCTCCGTCCAATCTGAAATAATCTGGCAAATCCGATTGGTTATCGGCCGCCCAAGCCCAAGAGGAACGGTCTACTTGGTATTGGTAACCCAACGATGCACCAAATCCGTGAAGTGCTGTAGTTTCGGCAAAGTTGTAGTTTAACCATCCGTTGGTAACATGTTTCGAGTGGCCGGCCACCAAACTTCCCGATTTGTCCTCTACATTGGTATTGGCATAATTCAGGATGATGTTAAGTTCTGGAGTGATTTGTCCTTGGGCATCAAACTCAATACCTTTCGATTCAATTTTACCGGAGTAGATGGAAAAGTTTTCAGTTGGGAACGCGGGGTCGCCCACCAATATTTTGTTTTTGTTGATTTTGTAAACACCCAACGACGTATTCAGGTGTCCGTTAAACAACTTTAATTTTATTCCCCCTTCAATATCTTTACCTTCAATGGGGTCGTTCAGCAATTCGCCTGTACTGTTTATTCCGCTTTGGGGCAAAAAGGATTGGTCGAATAACGCATAAGCGGTTAGGTTGGGGATAATGTCGGCACTCAAGCCAACGCGCGGTGTTACTACGTTGTCTGATTCGGCTTTCCCTAAAGTGTGCAGGTTGGTGTATCTTCCGGCAAGGGTTAATCTAATTTTGTTTTCAATAAAGCCAATTTCGTCTTGCGCATAGTAGGCTCTTATTGAATTGGCCCCATACGGGTCGCCGCCGTTTCTATATTGAACGGGCACCGAGCGGCCAAAATTTGGTGTTGGGCTTACGCCATAAACCGGATTGAAAATATTGAAAGGCGCAGTGGTATCAACCACGGAAGATTCAAACCAATCGGCCCAATATTGCTTGTCGCTAAAATCGAATCCACCCATTACTTTGTGAGTTATGCTTCCGGTATTGAATGCCCCGTGAATGTAAACTTGGGCGTATTTTCCTAACGAAAGGGCATCCCATTTTGAAACGTATCTCGTGGCATCGCCATTTTCTTCAATACCGACTAGCCATGTTGAATTCCCAACTTGGTCATATCGTAAATAAGCCAATTGTCCTTCAACGCTCCAGTTATCTGAAAACTGATGTTTTACGTTTGTGAAGAACGTCACCTCTTGAATATCGGTTACGGGATAATCGTTATTGGTGAATTTAAAATCTCGGTCTAAACTAGCATACCCAGCACTTGATGGTGCAAAAATATATGCCGAACCAATATACGACTCTGCCTGTTGCAGATTCATTTCGGTAGTAATCGAGGTTTTATCACTGAATTTATAGGTAAGAGATGGAGCGATGCCATAGCGGGTTACGTCCTCATTGCCACGGTGACTGTCGGAAGTTTGGTACATCCCATTGAAACGGTACAACAATTTTCCGTCGTCGGTTAGTTTTCCGCCTAAATCAACGGTTCCTCTGTAAAAATCAAAGCTTCCACCAGATAACGATATTTGTGCGATACGTTTTTCGGTAGGTTTTTTGGTCACTACATTGTAGAAGCCACCAGGTTCACCCGCCGACATCATAAAACCGGCAGGGCCTTTTACAAACTCTATGCGTTCTACGGTATTCATATCTTCAGACAATGGCCCCCATGAATCCTGAACGTTAACCCCATTTCTAAAAGCAGGTAACCTAAAACCACGCATATTTACACGGGCAAAATGCCCCCAGTGCTCAAGCATGGTAACCCCACTAACGTTACGGATAATACCATCCATCATGTTGGTAGCCTGTTGGTCTAAAAGCAGTTCATTACTAATTACCTGTATGTTTTGTGGTAGTTTTACCAATTCGCCCTTTAAACGAAGTGAGGTTGAAGTTTCCCGCTCAGCGTATTTGTTGGTGTGTCCGTTAACAATAACTTCCCCTAAATTTTCTTGGTCTTCTAAAAGAACAACTTCGGGCACGTTTGTTACTTGGTTGGCCTTAATAGAAACCGACAAATCTTGTGGTTTATAGCCCACATACGAAATATGTAAGGTATAGTCGCCCGGCTCAATATTACTTAAAGTGTATTGCCCCGCACTATTGGTAAAGGTTCCATGCCGGGAGTTTTTTATAGATACGTTTACGTATTCTAAATTTTTTTTCTGATGAGACACCACTTTACCTTTCAGGCTTCCCGTTTGTGATAAAAGAGTTGCTGATGAAAAAATTAAAGTTGTTAGGAGTAATAATTTTTTTATCATAAGTTTGTTATTTGTAATTAGTCTAAATAAAATTTGATGCAAAAATAGAGCTAGACTCTCATTAATAAATGACGCGATTTGGAAAAAAAAAGACGTGAAACTGAAAATTTTGAAACGGTAGACTTAACTAAAGAACAATGCGGTTTTAAAGATTTTATAAGTAAAAAGGATAAACAGCACGGTAGTTGTGGTTTATTAACTAAGGAATATTCGGTTTTACCGGAATTTGGAAAAGGGCACATCATCGAGTTTTGTTTTGAGGATGTTAGTATCTCGATTAACCAGTTTACGTTTCATAAAAATTTCAAATTTCACAACGATTTTAAGCTGAATGGGCTATACCTTTCTTTTTTATTGAAAGGTGATATGGTTGTTCAAATCAACTCCCAGAATGAAGAAATACCGTATGATGAAAAGGAATCCTTTATGGCTTATGTAGAGACTGTTAACGGTACTTTTAAGTTTTATAAAAATCAGCTTTTTAAAGGGATTAAAATAAGGGTTGGTAAAGATTTTTTGAAAAAGCACGGACTAAACGATATATCGGAATTCAAGCAAATCACGGAAGAAAATCTCATTATACCGATAACAGATGAAGTACTTCCGGTAATTGAAAATTTGCAGCAAGAGCATGGAAGGGGCTTGGTAAAACGATTGCACTTGGGCGCAAAAGTGATTGAGGTTATCGCTTTGCAATTGGAAAATTATAAAAACTTAAAGCAGAAGCATAATGCCCAATCAAATCAAAAGTATATTAAAAAGCTGTTTCTTTTAAAACAGTTTTTAAAGGCCAACCTTAACCAAAATTATGCAATAATCGAATTGGCCAACGAAATAGGCTTGAGCGAAAATATCTTGAAATCAGAATTTAAACGCACTTTCAATTGCACAGTGAACCAATACTTTTTGGAGCAAAAAATGGAAAAGGCTAAATCGCTATTGCAAAATACAGATAGCCCTATTTATGAAATTTCAGAAGTAGTAGGCTATAAAAATGCGACACATTTTAGTGCGGCTTTTAAGCGGTTTTATAACGAAACGCCGAAAAACTATCGATTAAAGGTGTAACACCAAAACGATAACTTTTTTTCGAGAGCCTGTTGTTACAGGCTATTAACCGTTTTTCTGATGGCTACCAAATTGGTCAATAGTTTTTCCAAATTATCGAGATGTAGCATATTGGCACCGTCACTTTTGGCGTTGGCGGGGTCGAAATGGGTTTCAATAAACAGTCCGTCAACATTATTTACCACTCCAGCACGGGCAATGGTTTCAATCATATCGGGTCTTCCGCCGGTAATACCTGCACTTTGGTTGGGCTGTTGAAGGGAGTGGGTAACATCCAAAACCACTGGAGCGTATTGTTTCATTGTTGGAATGCCTCGAAAATCAACAATCATATCCTGATAGCCAAACATGGTTCCGCGGTCGGTAATCCACGCTTTATCGTTTCCAGAATCCTTAAATTTTTGTACAGCATGTTTCATGGCCTCGGGACTCATAAATTGCCCTTTCTTCAAATTCACCACTTTTCCCGTTTCGGCGGCAGCCACCACCAAATCGGTTTGGCGCACCAAAAAGGCAGGAATCTGCAATACATCTACATATTCGGCAGCCATAGCGGCATCACTTACTTCGTGAATATCGGTAACTGTGGGTACATCAAAGGTTTCAGAAACCTTTTTTAAAATTTTTAGTGCGTTTTCATTTCCAATTCCGGTAAAACTGTCAATTCGACTTCGGTTGGCCTTTTTAAAACTGCCCTTAAAAACATAGGGGATTTCCAGTTTGTTCGTAATTTCAATCACTTTTTCGGCAATTCTTAAGGCCATATCTTCGCCTTCAATGGCGCACGGGCCACACAGTAAAAAGAAATTATTGGAATAGGTGTGTTTTATTTTCGGAACTTCAGAAAGAGTCATTAGCTTAAAATTTAAGCCACAAATTTAAGAATTAAATATGTCCTTTTAAACTATTTCTTATAATCCACAATGCCATAATTAAATTGGCGAAAAGAAAAAGTCCGCCATAAAACGAAAGCTGTTTCAAAGGATAAGAGATGGAAATGATTTTTAGCATATCGGACAAAAATGCCAAAATAAGGTACGACGATATGCATACAAAAGTAATTCCTAAAGTGAAATTAAGGTTTTTATTCGGTTTAATAATTTGCCATAAAAACGGAACGGCAAACAATAAAATGGGGTAGGCTGTAATGCCATCGGTTCTGTTTATCGCCGTAAACCAATAAGCCGAAATGGCAATAAAATAAAGGTACGGGATGCTATTTGTGTATCTATTTATCAGGGTAGTCATGTTTTCTTAATCTTTGCTATTGAACATCAGTTCTTTATAAAATTAACGAAAACACAAATTTTAAAACATAATACCTTTTAAATATAACAAATATTTAACTAATAACATGTACCTTTGCAGCCTTAAAAAAGGCACTATATATGGCTACTATCAAAAACATTGCAATTATTGCACACGTTGACCACGGAAAGACCACCTTGGTTGATAAAATTATGTATCACTGTCAGTTGTTCCGTGAAAACGAGAACACTGGTGATTTAATTCTCGATAACAACGATTTGGAGCGTGAAAGAGGTATTACCATTACCTCAAAAAACGTTTCGGTAACTTATAAAGACACCAAAATTAACATTATCGATACGCCGGGTCACGCCGATTTTGGTGGTGAAGTAGAGCGTGTGTTGAACATGGCCGATGGCGTATTGCTGTTGGTTGATGCTTTTGAAGGCCCCATGCCACAAACCCGTTTTGTGTTACAAAAAGCCATTGATTTAGGGTTGAAACCTTGCGTGGTGGTAAACAAAGTGGATAAGGAAAACTGTACGCCAGATGAGGTTCATGAAAAGGTATTCGATTTGATGTTCGAATTGGGTGCGGAAGAGTGGCAGTTGGATTTTCCAACCGTTTATGGTTCGGCCAAAAACAACTGGATGAGCGAAGATTGGCAAAAGCCAACCGATAACATCGAGCCACTTTTAGATATGGTGATTGAGCACATTCCTGAACCAAAAATAGAAGCAGGCACTACCCAAATGTTAATCACATCATTAGATTACTCGTCGTTTACAGGACGAATTGCTATTGGGCGCTTAACCCGTGGCGAGCTTAAAGTGGGCCAAAACATTTCGTTGGTAAAGCGAGATGGCAAAGTGGTAAAAAATAGAATTAAGGAACTTCATATCTTTGAAGGCGTTGGCCGTAAAAAAGTAGATGAAGTTCAAGCAGGAGATATTTGTGCGGTTGTTGGACTTGAAGGTTTTGAAATTGGCGATACGATTGCCGATTTTGAAAATCCGGAAGGACTTAAAACCATTGCTATCGATGAGCCAACCATGAGTATGTTATTCACCATTAACGATTCGCCGTTTTTTGGGAAAGATGGTAAATACGTCACCTCTCGCCATATTAAAGATCGTTTGACCAAAGAGTTGGAAAAAAACTTAGCTCTTAGAGTTCAAGAAACCGACAGTGCTGATAAGTTCATGGTTTTTGGCCGTGGGGTATTGCACTTATCCGTTTTAATAGAAACCATGCGTCGCGAAGGATACGAACTTCAAATTGGGCAGCCTCAAGTTATCATCAAAGAAATTGATGGCGTAAAATGCGAGCCTGTCGAAGAAATGACCATCGATTTACCAGAGGAAGTTTCGGGCAAGGCTGTTGAAATGGTGACCATGAGAAAAGGAGAAATGATGAGTATGGAAGCCAAGGGCGACCGTATGGTTTGTGAATTTATTATTCCATCAAGAGGTATTATTGGTTTAAGAAATCAGTTGCTAACGGCTACTGCTGGTGAGGCGATTATGGCGCACCGTTTTAAGGAGTATCAGCCATTAAAAGGCGGTATACCAGAGCGTCAAAATGGATCTTTGGTTTCTATGGAAAACGGACAAGCTATTCCGTATTCTATCGACAAACTTCAAGAGCGCGGTAAGTTTTTTATCGATCCGGGAGAAGATATTTACGAAGGCCAGGTTATTGGTGAAAACTCACGTGGTGATGATATGACTGTAAACGTAACCAAAACTAAAAAGCTGAGTAACGTACGTTCTGCTGGAGCAGACGACAAAGCCAAAATTGTACCAGCAATTAAATTTTCTTTGGAAGAAGCCTTGGAATACATCCAAAAAGATGAATACGTTGAGGTGACGCCAAACCACTTGCGTATCCGCAAAATCTTTTTGAAAGAGGTGGACCGCAAGCGAAACAAATCTATATAACCGATATAACATGGATGATTTAGGGATTCCTTGGGTAGAATGGGTAGGCTATGCCGCCATGGCTACCGTTTTGGTTTCCTTTTTAATGAAATCCGTCAACAAATTACGAATAGTAAATGCCCTTGGGTGTTTACTATTTGTGTTTTATGGCTTTGTGCTTCAGCCTATTTCAAAGCCCATCATTATTACTAATGTGGCCATCTTCTGTATAAACTTGTTTTACATTTTAAAAAAAGAACACTCCAACTAATCTTTTTCCCTCCTGTTGTTTTTGTTTTGCTAAATCAAAATATCATAAGCTTAAAAATGGTTTGGATATTGATTTTTTTTTGGAAAAAGCGATAATAAATAAACCGAGTTTAGTGTTATAGCTAAAAGTTTTGTTAAATTGTCATCACCTACTACGGAAAAAAATCGTATTAATTGAAAAGATTAATAGACTACATAAATAGCAAGGTTTTAGTGCAGATGGCTTCATTGCAAATAGTTTCTGTAATCACTAAAATAGTTGCGGGCATATTAACATCAAAAGCCATTGCTGTTTTTATTGGCCCCGTGGGCTTGGCTCTTGTCGGGAACCTACGTGATTTTGTAAAAGCTTTTCAAACCATTGCTACCGGAGGATTTTACAAAGGGGCTGTAAAATATATTTCGGAATTTAAAGAGGATGCTTATAATTTAAGCAAAACTGTTTCAACCATTTATTATACAGGGTTTGTTTTTACCATTTTGGTGTCGTTCTTCTGTTATTTTAAGGCCGAATGGATAAACACGGTTATATTCCCCATATACAATGATTATGCCTACGTTATCCAGATTTTTGCCATTGTGTTGCCTTTTTATGCACTGAATTTGTTTTCGTTTGCCATAATGAATGGGTTCTCGAAATACAAAATTCTTATTGTAATCAATATTATTGGGCAGATTTTAAGTGTCTCAATCGCTTTACTTTTAATATACCAAAACCAAATTGATGGGGCACTGATTTCGGTAGTTATTGCCGAATCATTGATTTTTTTAATCACCTTAGTCGGCATCATCAATAGACGCAGTTTAGTGCCCTTGATAAAGGCCAGAAATGTTAGTTTTCAGTTTTTTAAGAACATGGGCACGCATTCATTAATGGCAGTGTTTTCTGCTATTTTATTGCCGTTGGTTGGAATAGCCATCCGTACTTACATTATCGATAATGTAGGCTTTAAGGATGCTGGTTTTTGGGAAGCCATGACACGAATTTCCAAATACTATTTAATGTTTATTAGTTCGTTAATCGCGTTATATCTACTTCCTAGATTTGCTGAAATTGATAGCACCAAGGAATTTAAAAAAGAGGTGTTTAGTTTTTATAAAACCATTATTCCGGTACTAGCGGTAGGCCTATTGATTATATACCTTTTAAAGCACTATATAGTTTTGGCGATTTTTACTGATGAATTTCAGCCTGTAGAGGATTTATTTATTTGGCAGTTGTTGGGCGATTTTGTTAAGGTGCTCAGCATTGTAATTGCCTACCAGTTTTTGGCCAAGAAAATGTTTTGGCATTATGTATTGACCGAGGCGTTTTTAGTGATCATTCTTTATACCACCAGTGTGTATTTTATCAATTCGGTAGGAGGAGCTAAAGGCGCGGTAATAGGCCACTTTGTGAGTTATTTAATGTATTTTGGTATTATATTACTCATATTTGGCAGTTCGCTTTTTGGGGTTGATGCAGATAAGAACTTTGAGAAATAAGTTTTATTGTTTTTGTAGAAAAACAGGATAAAATGGAAGAATATACCGTAGTCAAATATTCGTCGTTATACTGTAAAGCATGGAATGATTTTTTGTTGAATTCCAAAAATGCTACATTTTTGTTCCATCGAGATTTTATGGAATACCATGCTGATAGATTTGAAGATTTTTCGTTGATGATTTTCAAAAAAGGGAAACTGATCGCTTTGTTTCCGGCCAATAAATCCGGGGATAAAATATATTCACATCAAGGGTTGAGTTACGGCGGGGTACTTTTAAAAGATGAAACTAAGTTAAGAGAGGTTTTAAACATATTCTATACGCTTTTAGAGTTTTTGGATAAGAAGCATTTTAAGGTTTTAGAAGTAAAAATGTTACCATCATTTTATACGCTATTACCAAACCAAGAGTTAAACTATTTATTGTTTGTCCTGAATGCCCACTTGGTAAAAAGTGAAACACTATCTGTAATCAATCAAAAAAATCCCGTACCGATTTCAAAAAACAGGTTGGAGGGATGCAAACGAGGCCTGAAAACCGGATTGAAGGTTATTGAGGAAACTGATTTTAAATCATTTTGGAATGAAATATTGATTCCGAATTTAATAAAAAAGCATCAAGTAACTCCGGTACATACACTTGAGGAAATTAGTTATTTAAAACAAAAATTTCCTGAGAACATAAAGCAATTCAATGTGTACCAGAACCGAAAGATTGTTGCCGGCGCCACTATGTTTTTAACCGAAAATGTAGCACATTGCCAATATATTTCGGGCAATGCAGATAAAAACCAACTTGGCAGTTTAGATTTTCTTTTTCAACATTTAATAAAAAATGTTTTCGTTGAAAAGGCTTATTTTGATTTCGGATCCTCCAACGAAAATGATGGAAAAAACATTAACACCGGCTTGCAGTTTTGGAAGGAAGGTTTTGGCGCCAGAACCATGGTGCAGGAATTTTATAGTATCAATATTGGTAATTATCATGCGCTAAAATCGGTAATGTTATGATTAAGTTTTTGGACCTAAAAAAAATAAACTCAAAATTTGAAGAAGCGTTTAAAGCCAGATTTGATGGTTTTTTAAGCTCAGGTAATTATATATTGGGTAAACAGGTTGCGAAATTCGAATCCAATTTTGCGGAGTATTGTGGCAGTAAATATGCAATTGGTGTGGGCAATGGGCTGGATGCGATATCCTTAACCTTCAGGGCTTATATAGAAATGGGTAAGCTAAAGGAGGGCGATGAAATCATTGTGCCAGCCAATACGTTTATTGCATCGGTAATTGGGGTGTTGAATGCCAAGTTGGTTCCCGTTTTTGTTGAGCCCAGATGGGAAACTTTTAATATTAACCCCGATTTGGTCGAGCAGCATATAACCGATAAAACCAAAGCCATTTTGCCCGTTCATTTATACGGACAATTATGTGAAATGGACAAAATTAATAGCATTGCCCAAAAGCACAATTTGTTGGTGGTTGAAGACGCCGCCCAAGCCCACGGGGTAAGCTACAATAATACAGCGGAACATAGTAATCCCAAAGCATATAGTTTTTATCCGGGTAAGAATTTAGGAGGACTCGGGGACGGCGGAATGGTTGTAACCAATGATTCGAATTTAACCGATACCATAAAAAAGTTGAGAAATTACGGCTCGGCCATAAAGTACGAAAACCAATATATTGGTGTGAATTCTAGACTAGACGAAATTCAAGCAGCATTTTTAAATATAAAATTGCCGTTTTTAGATCGGGAAAACGAGGCACGGCGACAAATAGCCAAGCGGTATTTGTCTGAAATCAAAAACAAAAAAATCATATTGCCGTATTGGGATGGTAGCAGTAACCATGTATTCCATTTGTTTGTTGTCCGTACGGAAAATAGAGGTGCATTAAAAAAGCATCTTGAGAAAGCGAATATTGAAGCTTTGATTCATTATCCCATTCCGCCGCATAAACAGCAAGCTTTGGAGGAGTGGAAGTCTTTATCATTGCCCATTACCGAAAAAATACATCGGGAAGTATTGAGTTTACCTATTAACAGTACATTGACAGATGACGAGGTATCGGAAATTATTAGTGCCGTTAACGCTTTTTGAATACTATGCGATTTCCAAAATTCATATCGAATAATTTGGTACTGAAAATAACCTCCTTAAATTCGGTGGTTATTTTGGCCAAATTGGCCATTTCGGTGTTTGTTCAGCGTATTTTAGCTATAATGGTGGGTGAAGCCGGTATCGCAAAAATAGGCCAATTGCGTAACATTATGGATATGCTGGCCAGTTTTTCAACATTAGGCACTTTTAGCGGTATTATCAAATACGTGTCCGAATCTAAAGATGATAAAAAAGCGTTGGAAAAATTATTTTCAACAACATTTGTTTTTGCTGTTTTGGCATCATTTGTTTCCATGGTAGTGCTTTTTTGGGGAGCATCGTTCTTTTCAGAAAAATTATTCAGTACAACCGAGTATGCCGATGTGATAAAAATAGTGGCCGTTGTAGTACCTTTTATTGCGCTATACCGTATTTGTGCTGGTGTTGTAAATGGGTTGATGGCCTATAAGGTCTATGCCATTTCGGAGCTGTTGGCTTATATTTTATCAAGCATCATATTGGTAATTGCCTTGTACAGTTACAGTTTAAATGGCGTGTTGGTTGCTATAGCTATTGGCCCAATTTTTTACTTAATCGTATTGCTGTGCGTTTATGGGAAGGCGATAAAACGAATGGTTAAATTCAGCCCTTTTCCGTTAAAAGTACCTTTTTATAAATCGTTATTAGGGTTTTCGGTTATGTCTATTTCAGGACATATACTTTTCAATTATGTGGAAATTGATTTACGGAATATCATCATTCAAAAGCTTAATGTTGATGAGGCAGGGTATTGGACGGCCATGACCAATCTCTCTAAAAATTACATGATATTCGCATCAAGCATTTTTTCAATATATGTGTTGCCCAAGTTTGCAGGTTTGAAAACAGCCGTAGATTTTAAGAACGAAGTGCTAAATATTTATAAAACGTTGTTACCGTTGTTCGCTGTTGGATTGGTGTTGGTTTTTATTTTTAGAAATACAATTGTAGATCTGGTTTATCCCGGGTTTAGTGGCATTGAGCCTTTGTTTAAATGGCAACTGTTGGCCGATTTTGTGCGCTTGGCTTCTATGGTTGTAGCATTTCAGTTTTTAGCGAAAAAAATGGTAGCCGCCTTTGTGTTTACCGAGTTGTTTTCTGTGCTTACATTCTATGCGTTGGCGTGTTGTTTGATTGACACTCATGGTACAGAGGGCGTTGTTATAGCTAATTTTATAAGGTACATTTTGTATTTTGTTGTGGTAATTGCCATTCTGATTATCGGTTTTAAAAGAACGGAAAAAAATAAGTCATAACTATGTCGTTTTTGGTTTCAGTTATCATACCTGTTTACAATGGGGAAAAATACCTTCAAGAAACTTTGGAATCTGTTAAAAACCAAGCGTATTCAAACATTGAAGTGTTATTTATAGATGATTCATCAACAGATTCAAGCCTTTCTATTTTGAATGCATTTGCTGCAAACGATAATCGGTTTAAGGTGTTTAAAAAAGAGCGAGGCGGGATGGTGCCCAAAACCATGAATTTTATAAAACCACACATTAATGGGGATTGTTTTTATTATTCATCGCAGGATGATATTTTTTCGGAAGACCTCATAAAAAGTATGGTTGAAAAGCAAATACAAACCCAAGCAGATACTGTTTTGCCCGACATGGAATTTTACCACGAAAATAATCCTGAAAACAAAACAATTGTTGGTCTAAATGGAAATCGCAATATTGAGTTGACGGGAAAAGAAGCGTTGATTGCGTCGCTTGACTGGGCCATACATGGTTTTGCGCTGTTTAAAACTAGTTTGTTAGAGGGTGTTTATTTTCCAGAAGATGCCTTTGATTCTGATGAGTATATCACAAGAAAACTTTTTTTAAAAAGTAATAAAGTCGTTTTTAGTGAAGGTTGTTTTTTTTACAGGCAGGATAACAAAAATGCCATAACAAAAACCTTTTCGGCAAAAAATATTTACACATTAAATACAGCTAAAAAAATGTACGATTTACTGGATGAAAACGATGTGCCTAAAGAGTATGTTTTTCAGGCTCAACAAACTTTATTGGGAAATCATTTTGGGTTTTCGGCCATCCATTCATTTTTTAATTTCAAATCAAATATAGAAAAGGAAAAAACAAGAGACTTTTTAATCGACTTTAAAAAAAATGTGTTCACCAATGCATTTGTATTCCAGAATTTAAATTATGTCATAACGCGGCTTAAATTAAAATACATGATATTTTCCATGGTTTACAGCATAACGTTTTTGTTTGATTTGGTAAAACCAGTCTATTCCATGTACATCAAAATAAAATGGGAAAGAAAACTTAATGTTTCCCATCAAAATGATTAAATGTTGGTGTTTATTGAACAATAAAAATGATACATTTGTTTTAAAGTTTGGCAATAAGTACTTAAAATTTTCAAAATAGCAAGAGGGACTTTGAAATTGATAATGACTCCTAAACTAATACAAATACCAAAGATAGAAGACCGAAGGGGCAACCTTTCTGTAATTGAAAAAGAAACCGTTCCTTTTGAAGTCAAACGCGTGTATTATTTGTACGATGTGCCAGCTGGGGCTGAGAGAGGTGGACATGCCCACAAAAATTTAAAACAGTTTTTGGTTGCACTTTCGGGAAGTTTCGATGTTTTTTTGCACGACGGTAAACAGGAATCTAAAATCACTTTAAACAAACCTTATGAGGGGTTGCTTATTCCAACAGGGGTTTGGAGGGAAATTAAAAATTTCTCGTCGGGAGCGGTGTGTTTGGTTTTGGCTTCTGAAGTTTTTGAAGAAGGTGATTATATCAGGGAATTTGATGATTTTTTGAAGTCGAAGAACAATTGTGTTTAACAGAAATGGTCTCGCTAAATTTTCCTGAATCTGTTAGCCACTGTTCTAAACAGTTTGAATTGACTGCATAAATAATATCCTAAATATCTCGCGTTAAAAGGCTTTTTTAGTTTAAAGAACATTTGCCTGCCTAAGCTTACTTGCCCGAATTTTCCAGCCAAATAAAGCATTCCTTCGTTGTATCCTTTCTTGTGGCCTTTTAAAACATGTGGTGGCAAATTATATTTTTCACTGAAGTGGGTGGCCAACTCAAGCAATTGGTCTTTAAATAGTACCTGTTGCTTAAAGTTTTTTATGTGCGTAGAGGATTCACCATGCGTTCTGTAAATATGTAACGATTCATTGATTCTGCAAAAATCGGTGTTCATAGCGAGATCGACCAAAATGGGGTAATCTTCAAATGCAATTTCGTTTTTAATGTAAGTGTCAAAATCAACAAAATCATAAAGTGCTTGTCTTTTATAGCATGTCCCTGCAGGCGTTATTTGACCCAAAAGCAATAAGTTTTTGTATGCTTCTTTAGGGGAATTAATCAGGGTTTTATTGGCAAAACCCTTTGTTTTTTTGGTCTTCTCAAAATAGATGTCGTAGCCACTATCAACAAACCCCAGACTGCTGTCTTTTTCAAAAATATCCACCATTTTTTGTAGCGAATAGGGGTGCTTAAACAGATCGTCGCCGGCTATATCAAAGACATATTTTCCTTTACATCGATCTAAAGTTGTTTTAAAGTTTTTAAGTATGCCGAGTTGCGATTCGTTACGTTTGTATTGAATAAGATTGGGGTGCGCTTTTGAAAATTGGGTTAATATACTGGGCGTATTATCTGATGAATTGTCGTCACCAATCACAACCTCAAAACGAAAAGATGTTTTTTGCATCAAAATTGAGTGAATCGTGCCCTCGATATATTTCTCACTATTGTAAGTGAGTACGTGTACCGAAAGTAGAGGCTGAGAATCCATTCACTGACTAAAAATAAGGTTAAAATGGGAATTTAGAAATCCAAATATAAATCCTTTTACTGTAATAGAATACCCAGATGGGTAGATAATATTTTATTTTCTGAACAAAATTTAAGTTACTTATGTTTACCTTTTTCTTGTAAAACCGGGCTTTTTCTTTATTTCTTTCCGCTTTATAAAGTACCATTAAAAGATAGTGGATCCTGTTAAGGTATTTTTTTAGCCCCGGTTTATGATTGCTTTTAAAATAGATTTCGTAATCTGGGATGATGCGCTTAAAGTTTTTGTTGGGTGCCGTTAATTGACTATCTGTTCCAAACCTGTAAAACGCTTTGTAGTTGTTTATGTAAACTAAAGGGTATTTAGAAAAACACCTTATGAAAAAGTCGTATTCTTCACCGTAGTTCACGGTTTCATTAAAAAAACCAATGTCGTTAAAGGTGTTTTTATTGGCTACAAAAGAACTAAAACCGACAAGGAATTTTGAATGCGTATCAAAATCAGATATGACAATTTCCTCTATTGGCTCGTTTGATTTTACTAAAGATATGTCTTTAACGTTCCGAAAAGGTTTTTCTTTTGAAGTAAAAACATTGTTATTAGGATGTTTGTTTATAACATTGAAAGATGTTTCCAAAAAATCTTCAGCCCAAAGGTCGTCAGCATCCAAAAACGCAACGTATTGTGCCTTGGCCTTTTTTATTCCGAAATTTCTGGTGAATGATAAACCATGATTTTTATTGCTGTAAACTGTGATTTTTTTATTTTGAAAAGCCTCAACTATGGACAAGCTTTTATCGGTAGAGCCGTCGTTTACAATAATAATCTCAAAATCCTGAAAAGTTTGGGCAAGTACACTATTTAAAGTCTCTTTTATGTACTTTTCCTTATTGTATAACGGTATGACTACAGAAAAAAACGGCATTATTTTTTTAAATTAATATAGCAAAAATAGGTAAGCCTGAATGCATCAAATAAAAATAGTGATGCATAATTAGAAGTAAGCTGATAATTATAAATAGGTTTTAAAATTTTATACGTTAGTGATAAAGGGTAATTGAGTTTTAGTTTTTTTATCTTAGAATATATAGAAAGAAAAGTAACAAAATCTGGGTCAACCAAGTTGTTGTTATAAATATATTTTAGGTTTTGAATAGATTTGTGCATTTTTTTATAGAAGACAGAATTTAGATCTATGTCACCATGTAAAACAGGGTTGTCAATATGTTTTACTTTGGCTTTAAGCTTACTAAGTTGAAATGAAAATAATGTGTCCTCATGTCCATAATCAGTTATGTCCTTGTTAAAGCCTATTTTGTTAAATATATCCTTTTTAATCAAAGTATTATTAAATAAAGTGCATTTATAAGGGTGTTTTTCTCTTTTGCGGGCAATTTTGTCTTCTCTGTAAACCCCATATTTCCACCTTAAAATTTGGTTTTTGTTTTGAATACTAGGGTGTACCCTGCCTCCATAAACAACATCAAATGCTCCATTTGCGAAAATGGAATATTTATTCAAAAAATTATTGTCCGCTATAACAGAGTCGCCATCAATGAATAGCAGGTATTCGTATTTTGATTTTTCGACAAGAGAATTCCTGTTAGAACTCAGGCCTAAATTTGCCTTTGATGCTATAAACTTACAGTTTTTTAAATTATTTATTTTTTCGTTTTTAATATTGGTTTCAGACAATGAACCGTCGTCAATACAGATTAATTCAAAAGGGAAGCCCAATTCGATAAATTGTTTTTCAAGGCTTTTAGCCAGAGGAAAAACATTGTAGTTGTAGGTTGGAATTAATATGGATATCATTAATTTTTTGATTGTTTCCAAAAATACATTTTCTTTGATAATTAAAATATTATAAAAAGAAAAGTTAAAGGTTTTGTATGATTGATAGGATGCAAATTGTGGAGTTGATTTTAAAAAGACTGGAAAGTGAGAGGCACAGTTTGAAGATTATGTATAATCAGACTAAAAATAACATAGGTTACTTTTATGTTGATGATTTGTTGCCAGAAACAATAGCTTTTGAGTGTTTTAAAGTCTTTCCTAAACCAGGAGAAATGCGATGCTTAAAAAGCATAAGGGAATACAAGTATGTGTCTGCACAAATGGATAAACATAATGATTTGTTAGAAAAAGTAATTTATGCATTTCAGGATAAAAGGGTAGTTGAATTAATAGGCGAAGTTTGTGATTTAGAATCTGTTTATCCCGATGATTCACTCTATGCTGGAGGTCTTTCACTGATGAATAAAGACAATTTTTTACATCCTCATCTGGATAATTCACATGATGCAGATAGAAACTGCTGGCGGTCACTTAACTTGCTTTATTATGTTACGCCATATTGGGAAGAATCTTATGGCGGAAATCTTGAGCTTTGGCCTGAAGGACCAAGTAAATCGCCCACGGTAATAGAAAGTAAATTTAACAGACTTGTAATTATGGCAACTCACGATTTGTCATGGCATTCGGTCAATAAAGTGGTTGTGGATAAACCGAGATGTTGTATTTCCAACTATTATTTTAGTGATAATCCACTGAGAGAAAATGATAAGTTTCATGTTACAAAATTTAGAGGTAGGCCTGAAGATACCTTTACAAATATAATTTTGGATGTAGATGCGAATATAAGAATGTTGATTAGAAAAATATTTAAAAAAGGCATTCGGAAGAACCCTCATATTTATAAAAAGGAAACGGATTTAGATAAGTATTAAAGCTTAACATGAGTCAATTAAGATTTTAATTTCGTAGCAATTAAAATCGTTTCAGGCGAAATAAAACCATTGTAAAAATCATTATTAGACCTTTCAAAAGTTTTAATTTCAATACTAAAACCTACCCTTTCCAATCTTGATTTTAATCCTTTAACCGAATATATCCTTACATGGTCGTTTTGCCCAAAATGTTCCGCTCTGGCTTCAGGCGTTGTTATGTTATCATCTTCATAAATATCACCATCCTTAAAAGGGGTTTGTATATAAATGGTTCCGTTTGGCTTTAAAACCCGATAAAGCTCTTTCATGGCCAAACGGTCTTTTTCAATATGTTCTAATATGTGATAGCAAATTATAACGTCAAATTGGTCATCGGGTTGGTCGATGTTGGTGATATCAAATTTGTAGTTGGCTAAAAATTCATTTTCGAAATCGGTACTGTGATAATTAATGTTGGAATCTTTTTTTAGCGTTCTGTACAAGCTTCTCGAAGGTGAAAAATGAAGCCAATTCCCCGTTTTGTCTTGCAGACTTAACAGGTGCCAAAGTCTTCGGTTTCTTGATAAACTACCGCACGACGGACATATTAAATCGCTGTGGTTTAAATTGATAAACCGACTTAATTTTTGAGAACAAATATTACATTGGTGCTTGTTGCCCAAATAAAATAGACTGTGGATTTTACGAAAAAACAGTTCGTTTTTGAATAAGAATGTTTTAGGAATACAAGTTTTTAAGGCTTTTTTTATTGAGCTGTACATAATTTAAGCCTTACGTTGCACCACCTCATAAACTTGATTGTCGTCGCACTTTAGGGTTTTGCTAGGGTATTTTAAAAGTAGGGCATAATCATGGGTGGCCATAAGGATGGTATTGCCGTTTTTGTTTATTTCCTGGAGTACTTCCATCACTTCCACACTGGTTTGTGGGTCGAGGTTTCCGGTAGGCTCATCGGCTAAAATCAATTCTGGGTCGTTGAGCAAAGCCCTTGCAATGGCCACACGTTGTTGCTCACCTCCAGAAAGCTCGTGCGGAAATTTGAATCCTTTAGTTTTCATGCCTACTTTGGTGAGGACTTCCTCAATACGGGTATTCATTTTTTCTTTGTCTTTCCAACCGGTGGCTTTCAAAACAAATAATAAATTGTTGTTTATGGTTCTGTCGGTGAGTAGCTTAAAATCCTGAAAAACCACGCCCAATTTCCGACGTAAAAAAGGGATGTCTTTTTCCTTTAAGCCATTCAGTTTAAAATCGACAATGTGGCCTTCGCCTTCGGTGAGTGGCAAGTCGCCATAAAGTGTTTTCATAAAACTACTTTTTCCAGTACCGGTTTTACCAATTAAATACACAAAATCCCCTTTGTAAACTTCAACATTAACGTTGGACAGCACTAAACTGTCACCTTGATAAATAGAGGCGTCTTTTAATTGTAAAATCGGGTTTGGCATAAAGTAAGCTAGTTTTTCATGTGGCGTAAAAATATCACTAAAAAGTTAAACCTTAAAGTTAACGTCCAAAAGTTTGGTTTATTTCTTGTTTTGGTTAGAATATTTATTCCCTTTTATAATTATGGCATGATTATTTCGTTATAGAGATGATATTGATTTATCTTTGGTTCAACTTAAAAACAAACCCTTAATGACTAAAAAAAGCATCCTATCGTGCCTAGCGATATTGAGTTTTAGTTTTCATATTATAGCGCAGCAATCGGCCGTTTACACTAGTAATTTGGTCGAATACCAAAAGGCTCTGTCGCTTTACAACAATCAACAATACCAAGCTGCACAAACCCTGTTTAAGGACGTAAAGGAAACTACAAACGAACACACTTTGGAATCCGATTGTGCCTATTACATCGCTAATTGTGCCGTACGTTTAAACCAACAAAATGCCGACCAATTGGTGGAAGATTTTGTGGAAGAATATCCAACTAGTACGAAAAAAAACACCGCTTATGTCGACGTGGCCGATTATTATTTTGCCAACGGAAAATACGCTTATGCTAGAAAATGGTACGATAAAGTTGATGAAAGCGGATTGTCACGAAAAGAAAAGGAAAAATTCTACTTCAACAACGGTTATACGGCCTTTACGACCAAGCAATATAAGGATGCGAAGAAGTATTTAAGTAGAGTGGAAAGTTCTCAGGAGTACGGTTCGCAGGCCAAATATTACATTGGTTATATGGCTTATGAAGGCGACGATTACGAGCAGGCCAACACCTATTTCGAACAAGTAGGTAACCAAGAGCGTTACAAAGAAAAACTGTCGTACTACCAAGCCGATTTAAATTTTAAACTAGGGAATTTTGAAAAGGCCATTCAGCTGGCCAAGGAGCAATTAAAGAAAAGTGATGCCAATGAAGTATCCGAACTCTCTAAAATCATTGGTGAAAGCTACTTCAACTTAGAGCAATATGCCGAAGCCATTCCATATTTAAAGGCCTACAAAGGAAAGAAAGGTCCTCGTGACCGAACCGGAAAATGGAGTAACACTGATTATTACCAATTGGGCTATGCCTACTATAAGCAAAAAGATTACGAAAAAGCGATTTCAGAATTCAATAGAATTATTGGGGGCACCAACAGTATCGCTCAAAATGCCTATTACCATTTGGGCGAAAGTTATGTGCATTTGGGCAAAAAGCAAGAGGCTTTAAATGCCTTTAGAAATGCCTCTCAAATGGATTTCGATTTGAAAATCCAGGAAGATGCTTGGCTAAATTATGCCAAGATAAGCTACGAAATTGGTAACCCCTATCAGCCTGCGCCACAGGTTTTGGCGGGCTATTTGGAAAAATATCCTAATACGGCTTACAAGGAAGAAGTGGAAACCCTGTTAATTGATTCATATATCACTTCAAAAAACTACAAAGAAGCATTAGAATTGCTGAAAGGCAAAAGAAGTTTTGAAAACAAAGTCGCCTACCAAAAAGTGGCGTTTTACAGAGGATTGGAACTTTATAATGAAGGCCAATTTATAGAAGCGGAAAGGCTTTTTGACGAATCGTTGAGCCAACAGCAAGATGCCGTTTATACGTCGAGGACTACATTTTGGAAGGCGGAAACTGATTATAACCTTGGTGACTTTGATGAGGCTTTAATTGGTTTTAAACAGTTCAAGCTACAGGCTGAATCCATCACAGTGCCAGAATTCAAAAATGTAGATTATAACTTGGCCTACACCTATTTCAAATTAAAAAACTACGGAAAGGCTATCGACCATTTTAAGCAATACATCGCTGCCAGAAACGGTGATAAAGTGAGGCTGAATGATACCTATTTGCGTTTGGGCGATACTTATTTTGTGTCGAGCGAATACCAAAATGCCGTTTTAGCCTATCGGGATGCCATTCAACTGAATGAAATCGATACCGATTATCCGGCGTTTCAAAAGGCTATTAGCGTGGGTTATGCGGGGCAATCGTCAAAAAAAATACAGGAATTGGAACAATTCATTTCGAAATATCCCGATTCAAAATTACGGGATGATGCTTTGTACGAATTGGGTAATTCTTATGTAAAAGCCAACGACACCCAAAAAGCGATGGGCGCTTATAACCAATTGGCGAGCGAATACCGTATGAGTTCGTTTGTGCCGAAAGCCCTGTTGCGTCAAGGTTTGGTGTATTATAATGGCGGAAAGAACGAACAGGCTTTAACCAAATTCAAAAAGGTGGCGGGCGATTATGCTGGTTCGCCGGAAGCCGAGCAAGCTGTTTCAACCGCACGTTTGATTTACATTGATTTGGGCCGTGTAGACGATTATGCCGCTTGGGTTAAAACCTTGGATTATGTTGAGGTAACCGATAAAGATTTGGACGATGCCACTTACGAGGCTGCTGAAAAGCAATATTTGGATAACAATACAGATAAGGCTATTTCTCAGTTTAATGGGTATTTAAACCAATTCCCGAACGGACTGCATGCCCAAAACGCTCATTTTTACGTAGCGCAATTGTATTACAAAAAGGGCTTGGTTGAAAACGCCGCGCCGCATTACCAATATATTGTCGAGGCACCACAAAGTGAATATACCGAGGAAGCACTTACCCGATTTTCACAATTTCATTTAGAGAAGAAAAATTGGAACCAAGCTATGCCACTGTTGCAACGATTGGAGCAAGAGGCTAATTTTCTGCAGAATGTCACTTTTGCGCAATCGAATATGATGAAGGCGCATTACCAATTGGAAAATTATTCGCAAGCGGTAACGTATGCCGAAAAAGTGTTGGGCAGTTCAACAATCGACAATAAAATAAAGACCGATGCCCATATTATTATCGCGCGTTCAGCCATGAAAACGGATAACGAAACTAAAGCCGAATCGGCCTACGCACAAGTTGAAAAAGTAGCCACGGGCGAAACGGCAGCCGAAGCTCTGTATTTCAATGCTTACTTTAAAAATAAGGATGGCAGTTATGAAGCCTCAAATAACACGGTGCAAAAACTCGCCAAAGATTTTTCAGGTTACAAATATTACAGTGCCAAAGGCTTGGTGTTGATGGCCAAGAATTTTTATGCGCTCAACGATGCGTTTCAGGCTACATACATTTTAGAAAGTGTTATTCAGAATTTTGCTGAATTTGAGGATGTGGTCAGCGAGGCCAAAGCCGAATTGAGTAAGATAAAAACCGAAGAAGCCAAAACCAATTCATCCGTTCAACCCCAAGATTAATTTTCGAAGTTAAAAGTTGAATTTTGAAATTAAATAAACAAAACATGCAAAAGCAAACCCAATATATCATCACCGCTATTTTTTTACTTAATGTTGTTGTCGCATTTTCACAAAGGAAACCAACCGACACCTTGGATACCGGAGTTATCGATGTGGTTAAACCCTATACGCCCAGTATTTCGGATGCCTTTAAGGTAAAAGAAACCCCGTCGGTGGACGATGAAACCACCGAAACCAAAAAAGAGGTGAAGTACAACATTTTCTCTTTTCCGGTAGCCTCAACGTTTACTCCAGCCAAGGGAAAAGCCGCTGTGGTTGAAAAAGCGAAACCCATCAAGCTGTTTGATAATTACGCCACATTAGGCGTGGGCAGCTACACCACTATTTTGGGTGAGGTGTATTTAAACCACGCCATAAGCCGAAACGAAACGGTGGGCGGTTATGTTAGCCATCACTCGTCTGGTGGCGATATTGAAGGCGTTCAGTTTGATGATAATTTTTCAAACTCCAAACTCAATGTAAATTACTCCAGCCAAATGCGCGATTTGTCATGGAATGCCGAAGTAGGGGCGCAGCACCAAATGTACAATTGGTACGGGGTGCCACAGTCGCAAATTACACAAGCGCAGGCCAATAATATTGATGTGGGCCACTCGTTTTTTGATGTGCATTTGGGAGGCGACGTGTCTTTTGAAGATACTTATATCAACTCTGGAAGTTTCCTTTTTAGACGTTTTAGCGATAACCAAGGTTCTGGTGAAAACCGATTGGTGTTAAAAGGAAAAGTTGATGTGCCGATTAATTACGAAGAGATTTCAACCGAATTAAAAATTGATTATTTAGGCGGTGAGTTAGACAGGATTTATTCGGTAGACGTGCCTTTGGAATACGGAAATTTCACCATAAACCTGGCACCCACCTATCAATTGAAGCAAGACGATTTAACCCTTAATTTAGGGGTGTCTTTGGCCTATTTAAACGACAGGCCGTCCGGCGAAAGCAAATTTTACGTGTACCCCAACATTACCGCGTCTTACCGTCTGGTGAACGATGTACTGATTGCTTACGGGGGCATTCAGGGCGATTTAATTCAAAATTCATATCGCGAATTCGCCAATGAAAATCCGTTTGTATCGCCCACTTTATTCATTAGGCCAACCGACCAATTGTACAATGCTTATGTAGGGTTAAAAGGAAAAATATCCAGCAATATGAGCTATAATTTCAGCGGAAAATACATTTCCGATAGGAACAAAGCGCTGTACAGAACGAATGAAATTAAAGATGGTGTTTTGGCTGAAAATGATTATGACTACGGCAACTCTTTCGGCATCGTTTACGATAATGTGGACACTTTTGGGGTTTCGGGTGAAATTAATGCCGATGTAAACCGAAATTTCAAATTAGGATTAAAGGCTGAATATTTTGCCTATGATACGGATGGCGAAGCCGAAGCTTGGAATTTGCCCGATTTTAAAGGGTCGTTGTTTGTCGATTACCAAATTGACGACAACTGGTTTGCCGGGGCTAATTTGTTTTACATTGGCGAGCGCAAGGATATTTTGGAAACAGAAGGTTCGTTAACGCCAACTACAACCGAGATAACAGTTCTAGACAGCTATTTTGACGCCAATGCCCATGTGGGTTACCATATTAACGAGCAGTTTTCTATTTTCGGAAAAGTGAATAACATCGCCGACAAAGCCTATCAAAAGTGGCAAAATTTCCCGGTACAGAGCATTCAGTTTTTAGCAGGGGCTACTTATAAGTTTGATTTTTAAAAAAAATTATTGTTAGTAAGTAATTATTCTTTTTTCAGGTTTTTTCCCAGTTCTTTTTTTGTGCCATTTGATGATGGGAGTCTCAAAGTATTTATATGACAGGCTTGCAACAAATACAGTTATTCCTAACACTAAGCAATAATAAGTTATCTGATATAAAATCAAGTTGTTCAAAAATAGGGAGGTTTTTAGAAAAAAGAAGCTTATGGCGTAGATCACAAACATGTGATACATATAAATCCCATAAGTTCTTTGGCCAATCCAATCTAGGATTTTGTAATCTATTTTTATAATGTTATTTGGATTTGATGATACATTAATTATCAACCAACCGAAAAGTAGGCTTAAAGGAAGGCTCAAAACTGCATCTAATACAGGACTATAAGTTTTTATTGAATACCAGCCAACAATTAAAAAGGCAAGAATAAATTGAGGCCATTTTTTTGAAAAGATGAACAAACTTAAAAGTTTTTCTTTATGACGTTTCAAATAGTAGCCCATTAATGCTCCAAACCCCATGAAGTGAAGGTTTAATGTGTTTTTAATTAATTTTTTTATATTTTTTGAAAGCGGAACTGATTCTATGGAGATTAAGATATAGATTAATGCGGAGGTTATGATAATTAACCATAAAAAGATTTGAATGTACTTCATCTTTGATTTTATAAATGGAAGAAAGTATAAATAGAATTGTTCTTGAATGCCTATAGACCAAGTGATATTTAAAATTCCCCCAACGTGATAAAAGCTGTTGTAAACATTTGGAAAAAAAAAGAAATAAAATAGGAATGCTATAAATGGGTCAAAATTTCCGGAAAAGTCTACGTCTAATGAAGGTAGAACAAAAGTGTATAAACTTACTCCAGCTAATATCACTAGATAATAAACGGGGGCTAGTCTAAAAAAACGGTTGACGAAAAATTTTTTTAGGTTTATTGTTTTGTGTTTGTCATATTCTCCTAGTCTAATGTAGGTTATTAAAAAGCCGCTTAGTGTAAAGAAAAAAGAAACCCCTCCCTTACTTAAAAACGCATATTTGGGTAAAGTGGGTAATCCAACGGTTAATTGGTTGTGCTGTATATGTTTTGCAATAATGAAAAAAGCAGCTATGAACCTCAAAGTGTTGAGGCCATATAAATAGCCTTTTTTTGGGGGGAGTGTGCGCATCGATGTTTTGAAGAGAATTATTGATGTGCAATAGTAAAATAAAATAAGAAGATTTTCCTACGGGTTACCGTAATGTAAGTCTTTTATTCTAGAATGATATTTGTCAGTAAAAATAAGTTTAGATGGTTTCATGCAATTTGGCCAAATAATCAAAATGTTTCCCTTCGGCAACCAATTCACAGTTCAATCCAACCGTTTCACAGGCCAATTTTAAGGTTTCAAAATCGAGGTAGAGCCATTTCATCGAGGTTTCCTTTTCGCCCTTGTAGCTCAAAAAATAATCGAGTTCGCCGTAGTAATTGGCGTTCATGTCCATCCAAAAGCCGCCATCCTCGTCTTCGTACATGTATTTAATGTCGGACGAATCAATTAAAATTTGTCCGCCGCTGTTTAGCAAACTTTTCAAATGCTTCAAGTATTTGGAAACTTGGGTAAGTTCCTGAAAAATGCCCGTGCCGTTCATCAATAGTAAAATGGTATCGAAAGTTTCGGTTTCATCCAAAACCGAGATATTTTCGACGTTTAAAACACCCCGCTTTTTGGATACTTCAATAGCACCTTCAGATATATCGATGGCTTTAACCTCGAAACCTTTTACCTGTAAATGCAGACTGTGGCTTCCAGTACCGCAGCCCACATCCAACACCTTGCCTTTACAAAGTTTTAGGGCTTTTTGTTCCAAATGAGGCATTTCAGAATAACTACGGAACAAATAGGGCAGGGGCAGCTCATCATCATCCGAAATGCTAGTGGAAGTGATGATGTCTTCAGTGTAATTTCCGTTGTGGTAATCGAGCAGGGCTTTTCCGAAAAGGTCTTTCATTTCAATTGTGTCTAGTCTGTTAAAAAAGTCGTCATTCCGAACAAAGTGAAGGAATCTGTTGAAATCAAGTTCTTGACTATATAAAGATTACTTCTGTCATGCTGTCCCGAAAGCTTTCGGGATTGATTCAGCATCTCATCAAATTTAGTATTTTTGCGCCATGCAAGACTTCATAAATAACCTTCCAAAGCTGGCCAAAGATAAGCATAACGAAAACAAAAAATTCTTTGCGAAGCTAAAAAAGAAACCGCCCAAGAATTTGGATTATGTGATGCAGGATTTGCACGACGACGAATTTGAGCGCACTGATTGTTTGGAGTGTGCCAACTGCTGTAAGACCACAGGGCCTTTATTTACCGATAAGGATATTGATCGCATTTCCAAACATTTTAGGATGAAGCCTCAACAATTTATTGAGCAGTATTTGCGTATAGATGAGGAAAACGATTATGTGCTGCAAAGTGTGCCATGTACGTTTTTGGGCGCTGATAATTACTGCTCCATTTACGATGTGCGCCCCAAGGCCTGCCGTGAATTTCCGCATACCGACCGGAAAAAATTTCAGCAAATTTCAAATCTTACTTTAAAAAATGTGGCCATTTGCCCAGCGGCTTTTAACATTGTAGAGACCATGAAGCAAAAAATAAAATAAGTATATTTAGTGTGTATTTGCAGGTTTAGACGTTAACAATGATTTTAATTTGAAGTTGTTAGGTTGAACGCTGTCGAAACCCAATGAATTTTGTTTCAATAAACCCTTCGTTTTGCTTTACAAGGTGCTTTTAAAGAAAATATATTTCTTTTTCAATCAATACTCAAGGTGACAAAAGTTGTTCATTTAAACAGTGTGAAGTTGTAGATACATTAAATTTACACCCGTGGAAACCATCCTAAATTACTTCGAAACCATCCCTTCGCACCATCGAGCGGCCATTATTGTCGGTGGCTTAACCTTGTTTTGGTTACTGGAAGGCATAGTGCCATTAATAGGGCTTAAATATAAGAAGTGGCATCACGCAGTGCCGAATATCTTTTTCACGATAACCACCATTTTAGTGAATTTGCCCTTAGCCTTTTTACTGTTAAAAGCATCAGACTGGGTGATGGCGGAAAACTTTGGTGTATTAAATTGGTTGCCCGAAATGCCGCTGTGGCTTTACGTGATTTTGGGACTTGTCTTGTTGGATGGCGTTGGTGCTTACCTGCCGCATATTGTTGAGCATAAAGTAAAACCACTGTGGATGGTTCACTTAGTGCATCACTCCGATCATTATGTGGATACCACAACGGCCAATCGGCACCATCCGTTGGAGAGTCTTATCCGCTATGTGTTTACGTTGTTGGGGGTGGTGATTGTTGGAACTCCCATTGGTTTGGTGCTACTGTATCAATCGTTGTCGGTAGTGGCCACACAATTTAACCATGCCAACATTAAATTGCCCAAAAAAGTGGATGATTGGTTGAGTTATTTTATAGTATCACCCGATATGCACAAAGTTCACCACCACTACAAAATGCCCTATACCGATAGCAACTACGGAAATATTTTTTCGGTTTGGGATAGAATTTTCGGAACGTTTAAAAAACTGGATACTGATAAAATTATTTACGGTGTAGATGTGTTTCCTGATGAAAAGGAAAATAGCAATATAAAAGATTTGCTAAAACAGCCTTTTCAAAAATGCCGAAAACCCACGACGATGGAAGATGAGGTTTAACCCTTTTCAATATCGCTAATATGGTGCTCTAAAGCTTTCACCGAAATTTGAATTTCTATAATCAACAAACCCAAAGAAACAATCAATAAAAGTAGCGCGATGCCGAATACCCAAACGGCAGGGGTGTCTTGTTGTATGTAAATTAAAAACATGGTAAGTACACAAAGTAGCAAACTGGTAATGCCAAAAATTTGCATGTAACGGGTAAGGTAAAGCCGCTGCCTAATGTTTTTAATTTGTGCAATTAACACGCGGTTGGGGTTCTTTTTGTATTTGGCGTGTAGTTCGCGAATCACTGCGGCGTAAGCTAAAAAGCGGTTGGTATAGGCCAGCATAATTAATGAAATAGCCGAAAATAAAAGCGCAGGTGTAGTTAGTGTTAGCTGTTCCATGATAAAAGTTTCTTCAAAAATATAGAACTTAAGAGGAAAATTCGCGGTATTTTCTATTTTAGTAGTATGCAAGAAGATTTTCTACATTACATCTGGAAACACAGAAAATTTCAAATACATAGTTTGAGTGCCGTATCTGGCGAGTCTGTTGGGGTGGTGTCTGTGGGCCAGCATAACTTTAATTCGGGTCCAGATTTTTTCAATGCACAGTTAAAAATTGGCGAACAGCTTTGGGCGGGTAATGTAGAAATACATGTGAAATCGTCCGACTGGTTTTTACATAATCATGAGCAAGACCCAAATTACGACAACGTGATTCTGCATGTGGTTTGGGAACACGATACCGAAGTGTTCAGAAAAGATAATACACCTATGGCAACATTGCAGTTGAAGGATTATGTAGAGCAGGATGTTTTAGAAAATTTCGAAAAGCTGTTTTCCAAGCAAAACCGATGGATTAATTGTGAAAATGAACTGCCATCTGTTGATGATTTTATTTTAAATCATTGGAAAGAACGTTTGTTTTTTGAGCGTTTGGAACGAAAATCGAATGATATTGAAGGCTTATTGAAAACTTCAAAAAATAACTGGGAAGCGGTATTGTTCGTAATGCTTGCTAAAAATTTCGGATTAAAGGTGAACGGCGAAGCCTTTTTGAGCATGGCACAGTCTATCGATTTTTCAATCGTTAGGAAAACACATTCTAATCTTTTGGCATTGGAAGCCTTGTTTTTTGGACAATCGGGGTTACTGGATGCGGATACCGAGGGGGCTTATTTCAATAATCTGCAAAAAGAATACGATTTTCTAAAACAGAAATTCAAGTTGGACAATCAAAGCGTGTTGCCCGTTCAGTTTTTTAGGTTGCGTCCGCCTAATTTTCCCACTATCCGCTTGTCGCAATTGGCAAATTTGTACCACGGTCATCAAAATTTGTTTTCAAAAGTGATGGATGCTGAAAATTTAGAAGATTTCTATAAGCTGTTTTCAGTGGCGGTATCAAAATTTTGGAAAAGCCATTTCACCTTTCAAAAAACATCAAAACATTCAGAAAAAAAATTGACGAAATCGTTCATCGATTTGTTAGTCATCAATACCATTTTGCCATTAAAATTCAGCTATAGCAACCATAAAGGCGAAACGGCTAGCGAAGCCATCGTTAAAATCGCTTCGGGCATTACTTCAGAAAAAAACAGCATTGTTGAGGCTTTTAATAGTTTAAAACCCATGAGCGATTCGGCATTGGACTCGCAGGCCCTCATTCAGCTTAAAACCCAGTACTGTGATAAAAACAAATGTTTACAGTGTGCGGTGGGCAACCAACTTTTAAATAAATAACTTTTAAACGAAAAAAGTAAATACTAAATTGCAGCATGAACATTTATAAACCTTTATATTTTTTTCAAAAGCACGGTTATTATGTGTGCCAGCGTATTGCCGATCGTTTGGGCATTCGTGCGAAAGTAGTTCGTACTTCGTTTATGTACCTTACTTTTGTAACCTTGGGCTTTGGTTTTGCCTTGTACTTGTTTTTGGCCTTTTGGATGCGCATTAAAGATTTGGTTTATACCAAACGTTCATCGGTATTTGATCTTTAAATCGATATGAACCCACTTATTAGATTCTTTAGAACCAAAATTTACACCGCTGTTCTTCTTTTGGGAATTGTTATGGTTATTGGTGTTACCGGTTACAGGATGATTTCGCACTACTCGTGGGTTGATGCGTTTTATATGACGGTTATTACCATGACAACTGTGGGCTTTGGCGAAGTAGTGCCATTGGACGATACCTCGAAAATTTTCACCATTTTTTTAATTTTAGGGAGTGTGGTTATTGTGGGTTACGCATTGTCCATCATCACCGAATATATTTTAAGTAAGAATGATATTGAAGAACTAAAGCACAAAAAAATGCAGAAACAGATAGATAGTTTTTCCAACCATATTGTGATTTGTGGCTATGGAAGGAATGGCAAACAGGCTGCCCGAAAGCTTAGGGCGTACAACAAGCAGTTTGTGGTGATTGAAAAGAACAAGGAAATGGAAGAGCGGCTCCAGTTGGACGAAGTGCCTTACGTAATAGGAAATGCCAATGAAGATGAAGTTTTGGTCATGGCTGGGGTGGATCGTGCTGATTGTTTCATTTCGGCCTTGCCCAACGATGCTGATAATTTATTTGTAGTACTTTCGGCGAGGCAATTGAATAAGAAAGTTAACATAATTAGCAGAGCTTCCAATGAATCGTCATATGATAAATTGAAATTTGCTGGAGCCAATAACGTTATCCTTCCCGATAAAATTGGTGGCGACCATATGGCATCGTTGGTGGTGGTGCCTGGGTTAATGGAGTTTGTCGATAACTTGTCTATTGTGGGGAAATCCAATATCAACATTGAAGAAGTGGCCGTTGAAAAATTGTACAACACCAATCAGCCAAAAACGATAAAGGATTTGGATTTAAGGAAAAAAACAGGTTGTACCGTTATAGGCTATAAAAACGAAAACGGTGAATATACCGTAAACCCCGAGGCTGATTTAAGTTTGGCTCCCCATTCAAAAATTATTGTTTTGGGTCGCCCCGAACAAATAAAAGCACTCAATTCTGAATACAACATCGAGTAGCGAAACACTTATTTTAACAGGCTTAGTTTTAATAAACCATTTTTTTTTAGCATATTGCTCCATTCTTAATATAAAATTCACTTAAAATTAACTAACAAGCATTTTATGAAGAAATATCTTCTTTCATTATTTACATTAACACTTCCATTTTTAACATTTGCACAAGAAACCTCTTCTGAAAAAATCGATAGGGTTTTTAAGGAATATACAGGGTGGTTTGTTGATGCCATTTTTTATGAGATTCCGTTTTCTGAAACATATCAAATTCCGTGGGTGCTAATCGTTTTAATAGGTGGCGCCCTTTTTTTTACAATAAACTTTAAGTTTATAAATTTTACGGGTTTTAGAACAGCCATTAGGGTGGTTCAAGGAAAATATGAAGACATCGAAAAGCATGGTGCAGATACACTTTACGGCGACCAAACACCCAATGAAGATGAAAATATCATTGAAACCTTAAGAGACGATAGCGCCCATGGCGAGGTATCGCATTTCCAAGCATTAACAGCCGCATTGTCGGCTACCGTTGGTTTGGGTAACATTGCCGGTGTGGCCGTAGCCTTATCCATTGGTGGTCCAGGGGCAACCTTTTGGATGATTATGGCCGGACTTTTAGGCATGGCCTCGAAATTTGCCGAGTGTACCTTGGGGGTTAAATACCGAGATGTTGGCGAAGACGGTACCGTTTATGGTGGTCCTATGTACTATTTAACCAAAGGTTTTGGCGAAAAAGGCATGAAAGGCTTCGGTAAAGTATTGGCGGTGCTGTTTGCCATCTTTGTTATTGGTGGTTCATTTGGAGGCGGTAATATGTTCCAAGCCAACCAAGCGGCGGCACAGTTTACCAAGTTGTTCGATATGGAAAGCTCTAACGCTGGGATGTACTTTGGTTTTGTAATGGCCTTTTTGGTGGCTATCGTAATTATTGGAGGTATTAAAAGGATTGCTTCCGTTACGGAAAAAGTTGTGCCGTTTATGGCGGGAATTTATGTTTTGGCAGCATTGATTATCCTTGGAGCTAACTGGCATTTAATTGATGATGCTTTCGGATTGATTTTTGAAGGTGCATTTTCTGGATTGGGTATTGCCGGCGGATTGGTAGGTGTCATGATTCAAGGCATTAGAAGGGGAGCGTTCTCTAACGAAGCCGGTGTGGGTAGTGCGGCCATTGCGCACTCTGCCGTACGTACCAAGTACCCTGCAAGTGAAGGTATTGTGGCGTTATTAGAGCCTTTTGTAGATACGGTGGTAATCTGTACGATGACGGCCTTGGTGATTGTGATTACCAATTTCGATGGCCAATTTATGGAGTACGGTGTGCCGATTAAAGAAGGTGTGGAGCTTACAGCTTCAGCATTTGATACCGTAATACCACACTTCTCGATTATACTTACCATTGCAGTAATTTTATTTGCCTTTTCAACCATGATTTCCTGGTCGTACTACGGTATGCAAGGATGGATTTTCTTATTCGGAAAAGGAAAGCTCAGTGATTTGGTTTATAAAATTTTATTCCTGTTTTTTGTTGTAGTAGGGGCTTCCATTAGTCTGGGTGCAGTAATCGACTTTTCCGATGCCATGATTTTTGCTATGGTAGTACCAAACATTATTGGTGTAATTGTGCTTTCGCCAGTAATTAGCCGAGAGCTTAAAAAATACATGAAAGCTATCAACGTAAAAGAAGAAGCTTTAGATGAAGGCGCTGAAGACCTCACCAAACACATGTAATCAACTAAACTAAATAGATTGTATGAAATCCCATTTCAAGTTTTCAAAAGAACAACGGAATGGGATTTTTTTATTATTGCTCCTCATCATCGCCTTACAAAGTGTTTATTTTTATGTCGTTTCGTCAAAGGGGGCTTCCGAAGAACTTCAAATTAATGAAAACGAGCTGTTAAAGTTTACCAACGAAATCGACTCCCTTCGGCAAATTGAAATTGAAAACAGCAAACCGAAAATATATCCGTTCAACCCCAATTATATTACCGATTATAAAGGTTCAACGTTGGGCATGAGTAACGAAGAAATTGACAGGTTGCTCAACTACCGGAAACAAAATAAATGGATTAATTCCGCAAAGCAATTTCAGGAAGTCACACAGGTTTCCGATTCGCTTTTAGAATTCATTTCGCCTTATTTTAAGTTCCCCGATTGGGTAGAAAACCCTAAGCCAAAAACGCATTTTAGTCAAAACAACAAACCGAAAACATACGGAGAAAAACAGGATTTAAATACCGTTACGGCACAACAACTTCAAAAAGTGAATGGGGTTGGCAAGGTGATTTCAGAGCGCATTGTAAAATTCAGAAACAAGCACGTGGGTGGTTTTTTGGATGATGTTCAGCTCAATGATGTTTATGGACTAACGCCCGAAGTAGTCGAGAGAATAAAAGAACGGTTTACGGTTAAAACGCCGAGCCCTGTAAAAAAGTTGAATTTAAATACGGCCGTGGTTAGTGAGTTGGTAACCGTGCCGCATATCGATTACGATTTGGCTGCCGAAATTGTAGAGCAGCGCCAATTGCGAGAAGGCTTTGAATCGTTTGAAGATTTAAATAAAGTAAACGGCTTTCCGTCAAATAAAATCGAGATAATTAAATTATATTTGCACCTCGAAAAGCAAATAGATGAATAATATGTACTTCACCGAAGAGCATGTTCTTTTTAGAAAAAGCCTTCAAGATTTTTTAAAGAAAGAAGTGATGCCCCATATTGAAACTTGGGAAAAAACTGGAAATATCGACCGATTCATTTGGAAGAAATTTGGCGATATGGGTTTTTTTGGCATCAATTATCCTGAAGCTTACGGTGGGTTAAACCTCGATTTGTTTTATACAGTTATCTTTTTGGAAGAGTTGCAAAAAATCAACTCTGGAGGTTTCGCTGCGGCTATGTGGGCCCATGCCTATTTGGCGATGACGCATCTTAACGCTGAAGGTGCCGAAGCCATTAAACAAAACTATTTAGTGCCTAGCATAGCTGGTGAAAAAATAGGCTGCCTGTGCATTACCGAACCGTTTGGGGGTAGCGATGTGGCCGGTATGCGTACCACTGCTGTCAAAGAGGGCGAGCATTACATAATAAATGGGTCTAAAACCTTTATTACCAATGGGGTGTTAAGCGACTATTTGGTGGTGGCGGCAAAAACCAATCCTGAGTTGGGCAACAAAGGGGTGAGTATGTTTGTTATTGATCGGGAAACGGCAGGAATTTCGGCCACCAAACTGGATAAATTAGGCTGGCGTGCATCTGATACTGGAGAGATTGCTTTCGATAATGTGAAAGTGCCCGCCGAAAACTTAATGGGCGAGGAGGGCAAAGGTTTTTCGTATATCATGCAGCATTTTGCGCTAGAGCGTTTAATTATGGGCGTTAATGCACATGCCCGTGCCGAATTTGCTCTAGAGTACGCGCAACAATATATGAGTGAGCGACATGCCTTTGGAAAATCGATTGATAAGTTCCAGGCCTTGCGACATACTATGGCCGATTTGTACACAGAAATGGAAGTGTGCAAGGCCTTTAACTATTCGGTAGCCTATCGATTGGATAAAGGCGAATATGTTGTAAAGGAAGCGACCATGAGTAAACTGAAATCGACCAAAATGGCCGATGAGGTGATTTACCAATGTTTGCAATTTTTAGGCGGTTACGGCTATATGGAAGATTACCCGATGGCACGCTTGTTCCGTGATAGCCGATTGGGGCCTATTGGAGGAGGTACTTCGGAAATTCTTCGCGAAATTATCGCCAAAATAATTATCGACAAGAAGGAATATAAGGCGGCTACGAAATAGAGTAGTAAATAATTGTCTATGGAATTTGTTTTTTAATTTTTTTCTTTTAAAAGCTCATCATATGATTTGCCTGTTTCAGTTTTGTCCTTTTTAATTTGGTTTTTCAGGTGTTTTTTTGAGCTTCTCATGTTAAATTTATAAATGTAATCTTTGAAGCTCATCTTCTGAAGGTTAGTCCAAAGCATAACTTCTACCTGCAAGATTGGTTTAATATAAAAATGATAGTCAAGTGAACTTTCAAGGGCTAAGAGTAATTTTAAATCATGTTTACTTTTGTACTCTGTTAGATTTTCGGTTGGGTAACCGTAAGCAGATAGTTTTAATTCAGCTAAGTAATGATTTTTATCATATCTAAGATAATCGTAATGTTGAATGCATTTTATTACCAATGATTGTTTGGTTTTGTCATCCAGCTTAATAAACTCTTTTTTTAAGATATCTATCGAACTAGTATCATCAAAAAAAAAGGAGTTAGAGAAAAAAAGGTTCAACTTTTGATAGCTACTTAAAAAATCGCTTTTTATTAAGAAGTCAGTTTTTTCCTTAAAGTCATTTTCCAATTCTACAACAAAATTTTTGTCTTGAATTGATTTTGATTTTCTTGACAACATTAAAGCTTGAAAAATGGCAAATAATTCCTTATCCCTTATGGCTAATTCTTTTTCAAAATATTCGTCTATTTGATTTGAATAAAAAAGCTGTGTAGCTTCTTTTCTCAGTAAACTAATATCGTTGAGAGTGGCTCTTAAATTTTGTTCTCTTTCAGAAATTTTTCTCATTTTACGTTCTTCAGCAGCTTTAGACCATGAATCTATGATTGCTATCCCACCAGCAGCTAAAGCACTTGTATGGTCACCAGCGGCACTGAAGGTTTGCATAGCGCTAGCATAATCCCCTTGACCAGCCAATTGATAAGCTTTTGTTTGGAGTTGTGTGTCTATTTTGCTCTCTTGGGTATCCGAAGAGCCTTCAAGTATATTGTCCATTTGATATTGAAGACTGGCCTGTTGTTCTTTTTTGCTCATTGTATCCCATTCCTGCTTTGAGTATTCATAGGGTTTTTTATATGTTTTATTTTGAGAATCATTTTGCTTTGAGGAGTTGTCCATTATTGAATTGTCCACAGTAGCGGGATTTTCTTTTAGGGCAGTGTCATTTTTCTGAGTTTTTTCATTGATATTATTTTCGGCAAATTGATTTGTATAAACACTTATTTTGAGATGAAGACTACAAGCTTTGCAAGGATTTAAATCGTTTGGGTTTTCATTCAGTTCTTGGAAAAAAATAGAGTTTTTATCTCCTTTTTTTAACAGTATGTGTGTGCGTTCTATCCAACCTGTTCTAAACTCATAAGTTGAAAAAGAGACATTTTCAACAAACTTTTGCTTGTTTATATTACAAATGAGTTTACCTGAAAATTTAGTTTCATCTCCTTTAGGCTTTGTAGAATTTATTCTGTAGTTATATGATTCAGGGCCGTATAATTTGCCATTGTAACGATATTTTTTCTGGAATTCATTGAAAGAGATGTCTACACCCAATGTGCCATAGAAAACTTCATTTTTATTTATTGTTAAGTCAAAAGTAGGTTGAGAAATAAGAACCCAACCATTACCGTTTGGATTTTGAAAGTTGCCTACTGGTTCATTGCAGCGTTCACTCAGTGGTATTTGAGCAAATGTCAGACCTGTATATAATAAGGCTAGAATGAATTTTTTCATGATTCTAAGATTAATTGAGAGTTATAGTGTTGTTTTTCAGTTTCTTGATAAATATAGATGAAATTTTCTACAAAGTCAACCCCTATTTCAAGTTGCACTTTTTTAAAAAAAATAATAACCAATAATTGCGGGTAATAAATTAGTTGTTATATTTGCAGCCTGAAAATCTAAAAGAGAGGAGGTTAAGGCACTATGTTAATAATACCAATTAAAGAAGGAGAAAATATAGATAGAGCGCTAAAGCGTTACAAGAGAAAGTTCGACAGAACCGGTACCAAGCGTGCATTGCAGTCTCGCAAGCAGTTTGAAAAGCCATCTGTAGTTCGTAGAGCGCAAATCCAAAAAGCGCAGTACATCCAACAATTAAGAGATGCAGAAGATATATAATTAATGTATATCTCGATAATATAGAAATCCCGCCCACAAAGCGGGATTTTTTTATGCGCAAAAGTTAGCAGTAGCTGGAGGTATAGCATCAAACGTTGCCCGAGTATCATAAAAATAGTTGCGTTTTGCACGACAAACGTTTAACTTTAAACATTCAACTTAACCTAAACCATGGTGTTCCAAGCATTTTTAGATTATCTGCTGCTCGAAAAAAACTATTCGGCCTTAACCTTAAAGGCCTACCAAACCGATTTGGGAAGTTTTAAGCGTTTTGTTGAAGACGAATACGGCGACCAAAACATGGCTAATGTAAATTACCCCCAAATACGAAGTTGGATAGTGCAATTGGTAGAAAGTGGCCTCACCAACCGAAGCGTAAACCGAAAGGTATCGGCGTTGAGCAGTTATTACAAATTCCTGTTAAAGGTGGGCGATATTGAGGTGAACCCGTTGGCCAAGCACCGAGCCTTAAAAACAAGCAAAAAGGTGCAAGTGCCGTTTTCGGAAGCCGAAGTAAAAACCGTGCTTGACGATTTAGCTCTGGGCGACGATTTTGAAAGTGTGCGCAACAAATTTATAATAGAACTGTTCTATTCCACCGGTATTAGGCGCATCGAGCTTATTGAGCTTAAGTTGAGCAGTATCGACCTCAAAAATAAAACCCTAAAAGTTTTAGGGAAACGTAATAAAGAGCGTATTGTGCCGTTATTAAATTCGGTAGTGCAAACCGCTTTTTTGTATTTGGAGAAAAGGACTAATTTGCCCAACATTTCAGATAACGATATGCTGTTTTTAACGAAAAAAGGCGTTAAAATATATGAAACACTTGTTTACAGAATAATAAATGAGTATTTTAGTTTGGCATCTTCAAAAGTAAAAAAGAGTCCGCACATACTCAGGCACTCTTTTGCAACACATTTGTTAAACCAAGGTGCCGATTTAAACGCTGTTAAAGAACTTTTAGGGCATTCCAGTTTGGCCGCTACCCAGGTTTACACCCACAATAGCATTGCCGAGCTAAAAAAAGTGCACGTTAATGCACATCCCAGAAGCAAAAAATAGCGAGAGTTTTTGTCTAACCAATAAAGTGTATTAGTATGAAAGTAAACACGCAATCCGTAAATTTCAACGCAGACCAAAAGTTGATAAATTTTATCCAGAAACGCATGGATAAATTAGATTTGTTTTACGATAGGGTGATAAAATCCGATGTGTTTTTAAAGGTTGAAAATACCAGCCAAAAAGAAAATAAAATTTTCGAGGCCAAAGTAAGTGTTCCGGGCGATAGTTTTGTGGTAAAAAAACAATGCAAAACGTTTGAGGAAGGTGCCGATATGGCCGTTGCCTCGTTAGAACGCCAGCTAAAAAAGAGAAAAGAAAAATTAAGGGCACATTTCTAATAAAATTTCTCAAAAAATGTTTTGAATAAAATAAAAAATCTATACATTTGCAGTCCGTTAGAAATAACGGGCTTTTTTTTATGCTCAAAAAGTATAAAAATGCCTCCATAGCTCAGCTGGCTAGAGCAGCTGATTTGTAATCAGCAGGTCGTGGGTTCGAGTCCCTCTGGAGGCTCTTAATTCCTGCGAAAGCAGAAGTCTCAAAGTTTTGAGAAAGGTCTTTAAAATATTGAAAAACGAATTGGGGAGATACTCAAGCGGCCAACGAGGACAGACTGTAAATCTGTTGTTTTTTAACTTCGCAGGTTCGAATCCTGCTCTCCCCACTTAATAGTTCAAGATTTTAGGTTGAAAAGTTCAAGGTTTTAAAACTTTGAATGGTAAACTTTAAATTTTGAATGCATTGCGGGAGTAGCTCAGTTGGTAGAGCGTCAGCCTTCCAAGCTGAATGTCGCCGGTTCGAACCCGGTCTCCCGCTCAAAAGTTTACGGATTACGAGTTATAATCGTAGATCAAAAATCGGTAATCGTAAATCAAAACGCCGGTGTAGCTCAGGGGTAGAGCGTTTCCTTGGTAAGGAAGAGGTCACGAGTTCAAATCTCGTCATTGGCTCTATATTAGAGAGTGAAAATTAGGATACACTAATATTATTATATAACTAAGATTAAAATTATTTAAAAAACATGGCAAAGGCAACTTTCGATCGTTCAAAACCACACTTGAATATTGGTACAATTGGACACGTAGATCACGGTAAAACAACTTTAACTGCTGCTATTACTAAAGTATTAGCTGATGCAGGTTTCTCAGAAGCAAGATCTTTCGATCAAATTGATAACGCTCCAGAAGAAAAGGAAAGAGGTATTACAATTAACACTTCTCACGTAGAGTATCAAACAGCTAAGCGTCACTATGCTCACGTTGACTGTCCAGGTCACGCCGATTACGTAAAGAACATGGTAACTGGTGCTGCGCAAATGGATGGTGCTATCTTGGTGGTAGCTGCGACTGATGGTCCTATGCCACAAACTCGCGAGCACATCCTTTTAGGACGTCAGGTAGGTATCCCTCGTATCGTTGTTTTCTTGAACAAAGTTGATATGGTGGATGATGAAGAGCTTTTAGAGCTTGTAGATATGGAAGTAAGAGATTTATTGAGCTTCTATGAGTATGATGGAGATAATGGTCCTGTAGTTTCAGGTTCTGCTTTAGGTGCACTTAACGGTGAGCAAAAATGGGTAGATACAGTATTGGAATTGATGGAAGCTTGCGATAACTGGATTGAAGAGCCAGTACGTGATATGGACAAGCCTTTCTTGATGCCAATCGAAGACGTATTCTCTATTACTGGTCGTGGTACTGTAGCAACTGGTCGTATTGAAACTGGTGTTGCTCAAACTGGTGACCCTGTAGAGATTATCGGTATGGGTGCAGAGAAGTTAACTTCTACTATCACAGGTATCGAAATGTTCCGTCAAATCCTAGATAGAGGTGAAGCTGGAGATAACGCAGGTATCTTATTAAGAGGTATTGAGAAAACTCAAATCTCAAGAGGTATGGTTATCACTAAGCCAGGATCTGTAACGCCTCACAAAAACTTCAAAGCTGAGGTTTATATCTTGAAAAAAGAAGAAGGTGGACGTCACACTCCATTCCACAACAACTACCGTCCTCAGTTCTATGTACGTACAACTGATGTAACTGGAAACATTTCTCTTCCAGATGGTGTTGAAATGGTAATGCCAGGAGATAACTTAACTATCACTGTTGAATTGATTCAACCAATTGCAATGAACGTAGGTTTACGTTTCGCAATCCGTGAAGGTGGTAGAACTGTAGGTGCAGGTCAGGTAACTGAAATCCTAGACTAATACAGTTAAACAAATATAAAAGTTGAGGTATTTCGTTTATCCGAAATACCTTGACTTATATTTACGGGTTTAGCTCAGTTGGTAGAGCACTGGTCTCCAAAACCAGGTGTCGGGAGTTCGAGTCTCTCAACCCGTGCAATGATAAATTGAATAGGTTTCAATTTATAAAACAAAAACAAAATGGCTGGAATTGTAAATTATATAAAAGAATCGTTTGGCGAGCTAAAAAACAACGTTACGTGGCCTACTTGGGCCGAAGCGCAAAGCTTAACGGTTTTGGTAGCCTTATTCTCAATTATATTTTCTCTTGCTATTTGGGGCGTAGATACTGTGTTCAGTAAAGTTATTGCAGCTTACTTTCAATGGATTGGATAAAGAAGAATTACTAAATCGGTAAAAAGAAAAGAGTATGTCTGAAGTAAGTGATAAAAAATGGTATGTAGTTCGTGCCGTAAGTGGTCAAGAAAACAAAATCAAAACCTATATTGAGAATGAAATCGCTCGATTGGGTATGCAAGATTATGTTGACCAAGTACTGGTTCCTACTGAGCGCGTAGTTCAAATCCGTAACGGAAAAAAAATTCATAAGGAAAAAGTATTTTTCCCTGGTTATATCATGATTCAAGCCAACTTAACAGGAGAGGTGCCGCATATTATCCGTTCGGTAACCAACGTTATTGGCTTTTTGGGTGAGACCAAAGGTGGAGACCCTGTGCCGTTAAGACAATCTGAGGTAAACAGAATGTTAGGTAAGGTTGACGAATTGGCTGTTGAAGAAAGTGCCAATGTTGCGATTCCTTACACTAAGGGGGAAACAGTTAAAGTTATTGATGGGCCATTCAACGGTTTTGATGGTACTATTGAAAAGATAAATGAAGAAAAGCGTAAGCTGGAGGTAATGGTTAAGATTTTCGGAAGAAAAACACCTTTAGAGCTCAGCTATATGCAGGTTGAAAAAGTATAATAATTGTTACACTAGATAAATGATGCGTTTTTAGCTTCCACAATAAAACGTATCGACTTAAATTATTAAAAATGGCAAAAGAATTAAGTAAAGTAGTTAAGTTACAAGTTCGGGGAGGTGCTGCGAATCCGTCGCCACCGGTTGGACCCGCTTTAGGTGCTGCTGGGGTAAACATTATGGAGTTCTGTAAGCAATTTAATGCTAGAACCCAAGATAAAGCTGGTAAAGTATTACCGGTGGTTATCTCTGTTTACAAAGACAAGTCGTTCGACTTTGTTATTAAAACTCCTCCAGCTGCAGTACAATTATTAGAAGCGGCCAAGGTGAAAAAAGGTTCAGGTGAACCAAACCGAAAAAAAGTAGCTAAAGTATCTTGGGACCAGGTTAAGGCCATCGCAGAAGATAAAATGCAAGACTTAAATGCATTTGAAGTAGAATCTGCTATGAAAATGGTTGCTGGTACAGCAAGATCGATGGGAATAACCGTAACAGGAAAATTTCCTTCTTAATCTATTAAAGCATTAAAAAATGGCAAGATTAACAAGAAAGCAAAAAGAGGCTTTAGCGAAGATTGAAAAAGGAAAGGTGTATTCATTAGATGAAGCATCTGCCCTAGTTAAAGAAATTACCAATACCAAGTTTGATGCATCAGTTGATATCGCTGTGCGTTTGGGTGTAGATCCACGTAAAGCTAATCAAATGGTAAGAGGTGTTGTTTCACTTCCACATGGTACTGGTAAAGATATGAAAGTATTAGCATTGGTAACTCCAGATAAAGAAGCAGAGGCTAAAGAAGCAGGTGCGGATTATGTTGGATTGGACGAGTACCTTGATAAAATTAAAGGTGGTTGGACAGATGTAGACGTTATCATTACTATGCCAAGTGTAATGGGTAAATTAGGTCCTTTAGGACGTGTGTTAGGTCCTCGTGGCTTAATGCCAAACCCAAAAACTGGTACAGTAACTATGGATGTTGCAAAAGCAGTTAGCGAAGTAAAAGCTGGTAAAATCGATTTTAAAGTTGATAAAACCGGTATTGTACACGCTGCCATTGGAAAAGCATCATTCAGTGCTGATAAAATTGCTGGAAACGCAAATGAATTAATTCAAACACTTATTAAATTGAAACCAACAGCTGCAAAAGGAACTTATGTGAAGAGCATCTTTATGTCTTCTACCATGAGCCCAAGTATTGCGGTTGATCCTAAGGTTGGTTAATTTAAGTTAAAACTTTTATTATGACAAGAGAAGAAAAATCACAAGTAATTGAGGACTTAACTGCAGAATTAGCCGAAAATGCCAATATCTATTTAACCGATATTTCAGGATTAAACGCAGGAACTACCTCAGATTTACGTCGTGCCGCATTTAAGGCTAACGTGAAAATGGCAGTTGTTAAAAATACATTGCTTGCAAAGGCCATGGAAGCTTCAGACAAAGAGTTTGGAGATCTTCCTTCGGTATTAAAAGGGAATACATCTGTGATGTATGCTGAGGCAGGTAATGCACCGGCTAAGTTGATAAAGAACTTCCGTAAAAAATCTGAAAAGCCTTTATTAAAAGGAGCATTCATCGAGGAAGCGATTTACATTGGCGATGACCAACTAGATACATTGGTTGATATCAAGTCTAGAGAAGAGTTGTTAGGAGAAATTGTAGGATTGTTACAGTCTCCAGCCAAAAACGTTGTGTCTGCTCTTAAATCGGGTGGAAACACAATTGCTGGTGTTATTAAAACGCTATCTGAAAGAGAAGGATAGTATTAAGCAGTACGCACTTTATTACAAATATATTATTTAAAAAAAAATCATTAAAACGATAGAAAAATGGCAGATTTAAAAGATTTCGCAGAACAATTAGTTAACCTTACTGTAAAAGAAGTAAACGAGTTAGCAACTATATTAAAAGATGAGTATGGTATCGAGCCTGCTGCTGCTGCTGCAGTTGCTGTTGCTGGTCCAGCTGGTGGAGGCGACGACGCTGGTGAAGCTCAAACTGAGTTTGATGTAATCTTAAAAGCAGCTGGTGGTTCTAAATTAGCAGTTGTAAAATTAGTTAAAGAATTAACTGGTTTAGGATTAAAAGAAGCTAAAGGTTTAGTTGATGAGGCGCCAAGCGCTATCAAAGAAGCAGTTTCTAAAGATGAAGCTGAGGCTCTTAAAACTCAATTAGAAGAGGCAGGAGCAGAGGTTGAGCTTAAGTAAGCTTAGCACCAAAAATTCATAACGGTTTAGGTCTGGAGAAGGAATCTCTGAGACCTAAACCATTTTGCGTATATAACGAGTAGATACGCTTTTACTATTTTTTTAATCAAAATTCCGTCCATTGATGTTGTCAACACAAGCTGAAAGATTAAATTTCTCCTCTATTGTAAATAGAACGGAATATCCCGACTTTTTGGATATTCAGATTAAATCCTTCCAGGATTTTTTCCAATTAGAAACTAAATCTGAAGAAAGAGGTGATGAAGGGCTTTATAACACCTTCATGGAAAACTTTCCAATTACAGATTCACGTAATCAATTCGTATTAGAATTTTTAGATTACTTTGTAGATCCACCAAGATATGCCATTGAAGAGTGTATTGAAAGAGGACTTACTTACAGCGTTCCGCTAAAGGCCAGGTTAAAGTTATATTGTACGGATCCTGAACATGAAGATTTCGAGACCATTGTCCAGGATGTTTACTTAGGAACTATTCCTTACATGACGCCCAGTGGAACTTTTGTTATTAACGGTGCCGAGCGTGTAGTAGTATCGCAGTTACACCGTTCGCCGGGAGTATTCTTCGGGCAGTCGTTCCATGCCAACGGAACAAAATTATATTCAGCAAGGGTTATTCCATTTAAAGGATCGTGGATTGAGTTTGCTACAGATATCAACCAGGTAATGTACGCCTATATCGATAGAAAGAAAAAGTTACCGGTTACTACACTTTTCCGTGCTATTGGGTTTGAGCGTGATAAGGATATCTTAGAAATTTTTGATTTGGCCGAAGAGGTTAAAGTATCAAAAACAGGTTTAAAAAAATACACAGGTAGAAAATTAGCGGCGCGTGTGCTTAACACATGGCACGAAGATTTTGTTGATGAAGATACAGGTGAAGTAGTATCTATCGAGCGTAACGAAATTGTTTTAGATCGTGATACGGTTTTAGATAAAGACAATATCGAAGAAATTATCGAAGCCGATGTAAAAACCATTCTTTTACACAAGGAATCGAACGAGCAAGGTGATTACGCCATCATCCACAATACGCTACAAAAAGACCCTACCAACTCAGAAAAAGAAGCGGTAGAGCATATCTACAGACAATTACGTAATGCCGAGCCGCCCGATGAGGAAACTGCTCGTGGTATTATCGATAAATTATTCTTTAGTGACCAACGTTATTCTTTAGGGGAAGTAGGTCGTTATAGAATGAACAAAAAATTAGGTCTTGATATCGGTATGGATAAGCAAGTGCTTACCAAAGAAGATATCATTACCATTATAAAATATTTAATCGAGCTGATCAACTCTAAAGCTGAGATTGATGATATAGATCACCTTTCTAACCGTCGTGTGCGTACCGTAGGTGAGCAGTTGTCACAACAGTTTGGTGTTGGTTTAGCACGTATGGCACGTACCATCCGTGAGCGTATGAACGTTCGCGATAACGAGGTATTTACACCAATCGATTTGATTAACGCGAAGACTCTTTCTTCAGTAATCAACTCGTTCTTTGGTACTAACCAGTTGTCTCAATTCATGGATCAAACCAACCCGTTAGCAGAAATTACGCACAAGCGTCGTCTTTCTGCACTTGGGCCTGGAGGTCTATCGCGTGAAAGAGCAGGTTTCGAGGTACGTGACGTTCACTATACTCACTACGGTCGTTTATGTCCTATTGAAACGCCTGAAGGTCCAAACATTGGTTTGATTTCTTCACTTTCGGTTTTTGCCAAGGTAAATTCAATGGGCTTCATCGAAACACCTTACCGTCCGGTAGAAAATGGTGTTGTTGATATTAAAAACGAACCAATCTATTTAAGTGCAGAGGAAGAAGAAGAAAAGTTGATCGCGCAAGCTACCGTTAAAGTGGATGGTGAAGGTACTATTCTTCATGATAAAGTAATTGCACGTATGGAAGGTGACTTCCCGGTAATTGATCCTAAAGAGATTCATTATACCGATGTTGCGCCAAACCAAATTTCATCTATTTCGGCATCATTGATTCCGTTCTTGGAGCATGATGATGCGAACCGTGCCTTGATGGGATCAAACATGATGCGTCAGGCTGTTCCATTATTGCGTCCAGAATCGCCTATCGTTGGTACTGGATTGGAGCGCCAAGTGGCTTCAGATTCGCGTGTATTGATTAATGCTGAAGGTGACGGTGTTGTAGAGTATGTTGATGCCAAAGAAATTCGTATCAAATATGATAGAACCGAAGACGAAGCTAAAGTTAGTTTCGACAGCGATGTGAAAGTTTACCCATTGGTAAAGTTCAGAAAGACTAACCAAGGTACGTCAATAAACCTTAAGCCTATTGTGGTTAAGGGTGATAAAGTAGCCAAAGGACAGGTATTGTGTGAAGGTTACGCTACCCAAAAAGGGGAGTTGGCACTTGGTAGAAACATGAAAGTAGCCTTCATGCCTTGGAAAGGGTATAACTTTGAGGATGCGATCGTGATTTCTGAAAAAGTGGTTCGTGAAGATATATTCACATCCATCCATATTGATGAATATTCTTTAGAAGTAAGAGACACCAAACTAGGTAACGAAGAGTTGACTAACGATATTCCTAACGTTTCGGAAGAGGCTACAAAAGACCTTGACGAAAATGGTATGATTCGCGTTGGTGCCGAGGTAAAACCTGGCGATATCCTTATTGGTAAGATTACTCCAAAAGGAGAGTCTGATCCAACACCTGAAGAAAAATTATTACGTGCCATTTTTGGTGATAAAGCGGGGGATGTAAAAGATGCATCGTTAAAAGCTTCGCCATCATTAAATGGTGTTGTAATTGATAAAAAATTATTTGCCAGAGCGGTAAAAGATAAGCGTAAAAGAGCTCAGGATAAAGATGATATCTTGGCTTTGGAAGCTCAATACGACAGAAAGTTTGACGAACTGAAAGATGTTTTGGTTGAAAAACTTTTTGCCATCGTAAACGGAAAAACGGCTCAAGGTATTTATAACGATTTAGGTGAAGAGGTATTACCAAAAGGTAAGAAATTCACTTTAAAAATGCTTAACGCTGTTGATGATTACGCCCACTTGGTATCTGGAAAATGGACAACAGACGACCATACCAACCAATTGGTGGCCGATTTGATTCACAACTACAAAATCAAGGAAAACGACTTGCAAGGTGCTTTGCGTCGCGAGAAGTTTACCATTTCTGTGGGTGATGAATTACCATCAGGTATCATCAAATTAGCGAAAGTTTACATTGCTAAAAAACGTAAATTAAAAGTAGGCGATAAAATGGCAGGACGCCACGGTAACAAAGGTATTGTTGCCCGTATCGTTCGTCAGGAAGATATGCCTTTCTTGGAAGACGGAACACCGGTTGATATTGTATTGAACCCATTAGGTGTACCATCTCGTATGAACATTGGTCAGATTTATGAAACCGTTTTAGGTTGGGCCGGACAAAAATTAGGTCGTAAGTACGCTACGCCTATTTTCGATGGTGCCAATATCGATCAAATCAATGCATTAACAGACGAAGCTGGAATTCCAAGATACGGACATAGCTACCTTTACGATGGTGGTACAGGTGAGCGTTTCGACCAGCCCGCTACAGTAGGTGTGATTTACATGCTGAAATTAGGACACATGGTTGACGATAAAATGCACGCACGTTCTATCGGACCTTACTCATTAATTACTCAACAACCATTGGGTGGTAAAGCCCAATTTGGTGGTCAGCGTTTTGGTGAGATGGAAGTTTGGGCACTTGAGGCTTATGGCGCATCAAGTACCTTACGCGAGATTCTAACTGTAAAATCTGATGATGTTATTGGTAGAGCCAAAACTTACGAAAGTATCGTTAAGGGAGAACCAATGCCAGATCCAGGATTGCCAGAATCTTTCAACGTTTTAATGCACGAGTTGAAAGGTTTAGGTTTGGATATTAGATTAGAAGAGTAAAATTTTTAACGGTTGTTAGTTGTTTGTTGGTAGTTGTTAGAACCAGCAACCAACAACCAACAGCCAACAACTAATTCAAAAGAAATGGCAAGAAAACAAGATAAAAATACAGTAAAGAGGTTTAATAAAATCTCGATTGGTTTAGCTTCACCAGAGTCTATTTTAGCAGAGTCTAGAGGCGAGGTTTTAAAACCAGAGACCATTAACTACCGTACGCACAAGCCAGAACGCGATGGTTTATTCTGTGAGCGTATATTCGGCCCGGTAAAGGATTACGAATGTGCCTGTGGGAAGTATAAAAGAATCCGTTATAAAGGAATTGTTTGCGACCGTTGTGGAGTAGAGGTAACCGAAAAGAAAGTACGTCGCGATAGAGTAGGGCACATTAACTTAGTTGTGCCTGTGGCTCATATTTGGTACTTCCGTTCTTTACCAAACAAAATAGGTTATTTATTGGGCTTACCATCTAAGAAATTAGATATGATTATTTACTACGAGCGTTACGTAGTAATTCAGCCTGGTATTGCCAAAAATGAAGAAGGTGAACCATTACAAAAAATGGATTTCCTCACGGAAGAAGAATATTTGAACATTTTAGAATCACTTCCGCAAGACAACCAATATTTAGATGATTCAGACCCTAACAAGTTCTTGGCTAAAATGGGTGCTGAGTGTTTAATTGAGTTGTTGGAAAGAATTGATTTAGAATCATTATCATACGAATTACGTCATAAGGCCAACACCGAAACGTCTAAACAGCGTAAAACTGAAGCGTTGAAGCGTTTACAAGTGGTGGAGTCTTTACGTGAGTCGAACCAAAATCGTGAAAACCGCCCAGAGTGGATGATTATGAAGGTTATTCCAATCATCCCGCCAGAATTGCGTCCGTTAGTGCCGCTTGATGGTGGTCGTTTTGCGACTTCAGATTTGAACGATTTATACCGTCGTGTAATCATTCGTAACAACCGTTTGAAAAGATTGGTTGAAATTAAAGCGCCTGAAGTAATTTTACGTAACGAGAAGCGTATGCTTCAAGAGTCGGTAGATTCATTATTCGACAACACTCGTAAATCATCTGCGGTAAAAACCGATTCTAACCGTCCGTTAAAATCATTATCCGATTCCCTAAAAGGTAAGCAAGGGCGTTTCCGTCAAAACTTATTGGGTAAACGTGTAGATTATTCGGCACGTTCGGTAATTGTTGTAGGACCAGAATTAAAATTACACGAATGCGGATTGCCAAAAAATATGGCAGCCGAACTTTACAAGCCTTTCGTCATTAGAAAACTGATTGAAAGAGGTATCGTAAAAACGGTAAAATCTGCAAAGAAAATTATAGATAAAAGAGAGCCAGTGGTTTGGGATATCTTGGAAAATGTTCTTAAAGGACACCCGGTATTACTGAACCGTGCTCCTACGCTTCACCGTTTGGGTATCCAAGCGTTCCAACCTAAGTTAATCGAGGGTAAAGCGATTCAATTACACCCATTAGTGTGTACGGCATTTAACGCGGATTTTGATGGTGACCAAATGGCGGTGCATTTACCACTTGGCCCAGAGGCTATTTTAGAGTGCCAGTTATTAATGTTGGCGTCTCACAATATCCTTAACCCAGCGAATGGTTCGCCAGTAACGGTACCTTCTCAGGATATGGTACTTGGTCTGTACTACATGACCAAAGAGCGTAAATCTACTCCAGAAGTGCCAATTAAAGGTGAAGGGTTAACATTCTATTCTCCAGAAGAAGTTGAAATTGCTTTCAATGAAAAGCGTGTAGACCTGAATGCTGGTATCAAGGTAAGAACGCTTGATATTAATGAAGAAGGAAAACTGGATAGAATGATTGTTGAAACTACTGTAGGGCGTGTGTTGTTTAACCAACATGTACCTCAAGCCGCAGGTTTCATCAATACGGTATTGACCAAAAAATCGCTGAGAGATATTATTGGTGATATTTTAAAGGCAACTTCGGTTCCTGAAACAGCCGAGTTCCTTGATGCGATTAGAACCTTAGGTTTCCAATTCGCTTTCCAAGGTGGTCTGTCGTTCAGTTTAGGTGATATTATTATTCCACCGGAAAAACAAGAAATGATTGATAAAGCCAATGGATTGGTTGACGGTATTACTGGAAACTATAACATGGGTCTTATCACTAACAACGAGCGTTACAACCAGGTGATTGATATCTGGACTTCAACGAATGCTGAATTGACCGAATTGTCTATGAAGCGTATTCGTGAAGACCAACAAGGATTCAACTCTGTGTTTATGATGCTTGATTCTGGAGCTCGTGGATCTAAAGAACAGATTCGTCAGCTTACCGGTATGCGTGGTTTGATGGCTAAGCCGAAAAAGTCGAATGCTGGTGGTGGCGAGATTATTGAAAACCCTATTCTTTCTAACTTTAAGGAAGGTCTTTCAATTTTAGAATACTTTATTTCAACGCACGGTGCTCGTAAAGGTCTTGCGGATACCGCACTTAAAACTGCCGATGCGGGTTACTTAACTCGTCGTCTGGTAGATGTATCTCAAGATGTGATCATCAATACTGAAGATTGTGGAACGTTGAGAGGTGTTGAAGTAGAGCCATTGAAGAAGAATGATGAAGTTGTTGAAACTTTAGAAGAAAGAATTGTTGGCCGTGTATCATTAAACGATGTGCACAACCCATTAACAGATGAGTTATTGGTTGCTGCAGGTGAGTTGATTGATGATAGAATTGCTAAGAACATCCAAGCCTCTCCGTTAGAGAGAATCGAAGTACGTTCACCATTAAGCTGTGAGGCTTTACAAGGTATCTGTGCGAAGTGTTACGGACGTAACCTGGCTACCGGTAAAATGGTACAGCGTGGTGAAGCTGTTGGTGTAGTTGCTGCCCAATCTATTGGTGAGCCTGGTACACAGCTTACATTGCGTACATTCCACGTTGGTGGTATTGCAGGTAACATTTCAGAAGATAATAAATTAGCCGTTAAGTTTGACGGTATCGCTGAAATCGAAGACTTGAAAACCGTTAAAGGTCAGGATGGTGAAGGTAACGAAATTGATATCGTTATTTCTAGAACCTCTGAACTTAAATTGGTTGATAAGAAAACAGGTATTGTTTTAAGCAATAACAACATTCCTTACGGTTCTACGCTTCATATTAAGAATGGACAGGAGCTTTCAAAAGGTGATGTAGTTTGTACCTGGGATCCATATAACGGTGTAATTATTTCAGAATTTGCTGGTAAAGTGAAGTATGAAAACATCGAGCAGGGTGTGACTTACCAAGTAGAAATTGATGAACAAACCGGTTTCCAAGAAAAAGTAATTTCAGAATCTAGAAATAAAAAGCTGATTCCAACGCTTCACATTGAAGATAGCAAGGGTGAAACCATTCGTTCCTACAACTTACCGGTAGGTTCTCACTTAATGATTGACGATAACGAGAAGGTTAGCGTTGGTAAGATTTTAGTTAAGATTCCACGTAAATCGGCCAAAGCGGGTGATATTACAGGTGGTCTTCCACGTGTAACCGAGTTGTTCGAGGCACGTAACCCATCTAACCCTGCGGTTGTAAGTGAAATTGATGGTGTGGTTTCTTTCGGAAAAATCAAGCGTGGTAACCGTGAGATTATCGTAGAATCTAAACTTGGAGAGGTTAAGAAGTACTTGGTTAAACTTTCAAATCAAATTCTTGTACAGGAAAACGATTATGTAAAAGCCGGTATGCCACTTTCAGATGGTTCTATTACGCCTAACGATATCTTGGATATCAAAGGTCCATCTGCGGTACAGCAATACTTGGTTAACGAAGTACAGGAAGTTTACCGTTTACAGGGTGTAAAGATTAACGATAAGCACTTTGAGGTGGTTGTAAGACAGATGATGCGTAAAGTTAGAATCATTGATTCTGGTGATACGATTTTCTTAGAAGATCAATTGGTTCACAAGGCTGATTTCATTCAAGAGAACGATGAAATCTTCGGAATGAAAGTTATCGAAGATGCTGGAGATTCTGTTAAGCTTAAGGCCGGACAGATTATTTCACCACGTGAATTGAGAGACGAGAATTCTATTTTACGTAGAGAAGATAAACAATTAGTAGTGGCCAGAGATGCCAAGCCTGCAACGGCAACGCCAATATTGCAAGGTATTACCAGAGCATCGCTACAAACTAAGTCGTTTATCTCTGCAGCATCCTTCCAGGAAACCACTAAAGTACTTAACGAGGCCGCCGTAGCCGGTAAAGTGGATACTTTAGAAGGATTGAAGGAAAATGTAATTGTAGGACACAGAATTCCTGCAGGTACAGGTATGAGAAGCTATTCTGATATCATTGTTGGCTCTAAAGAAGAGTTTGACGAAATGATGCAGGTAAAGCAAGAATTGAATTATAATTAATAGTCATTCCCGCGAAGGCGGGAAGCTATAAATCACAACAAAAGCCTTCAAGTATTTATTACGAGAAGGCTTTTTTAATTAAACATTAAAAATATTATGGCAGACGAAAAAGACCAACCAAAACAAGGTCAAATTAATATTGAGTTGGACGAAAAGGTAGCAGAAGGTACGTATTCGAACTTAGCAATCATCAACCATTCGGTTTCTGAGTTTGTAGTGGATTTTGTAAATATTATGCCGGGCGTCCCCAAGAATAAGGTAAAATCGAGAATTATTTTAACACCACAGCATGCTAAGCGTTTACTGAAGGCTTTGGGCGATAATGTAGCCCGTTTTGAGAACGCACATGGGGAAATTAAAGATTACGAACAACCACCCATTCCATTAAATTTTGGTCCTACAGGGCAGGCTTAATTTAAAAATATCAAGGACGAAACTTTGTTTCTGTTCTATAAAGGCAAAAAAAAGCCCTTGATTTAATAAGCAAGGGCTTTTTTAGCTTTTTGTTTTTGTTCTTCCTTTGAAACTTTAACTGGTGGGTTTTTATAATGAAATTTTAAAGCACCAGTGGGACATCGGTTTACTTGTTCCTGAATGGCTTCAGCCGGTGCACCCTCGAGGTCAACCCACGGTATAACCGAATCCATAAATACTTCAGGAAGCTCTTTGTAGCACCTGCCAGAAAGTTTGCAAGTGCACGGGTCGTAAGTTACAGTAACCTCTTTGTTACTGAATTTGTTCGCATTGATTTCCATGGTTTAAGCAATTTGGGGACGATTTAGTTGATACTTAAAGTTATTAAACACTTTCATAGAATCCTTAAAAAATCGTTCAAAAATTAAAAACAATAGTTAATTAGAAAATATACTTAGTTAAACGGTTACTTTATTAATTAAATTCTGAAACAAAATGAAATTTTAAGCTCGGGTACTTTTGCTGACTCATTTGTAAAGAAAACGGTGAGTCTGCTAAAAATACCAATTGTCCATGTTTGTCTTTGGCCAAAAAGCGTTGTTTTACCCTTAAAAAGTCTTTGTATTCTTCACTTTTTTCATCTTCGGCTTCAACCCAACACGCTTTGAATACATTCAAATTTTCATAGGTACATTTGGCGCCGTATTCGTGCTCCAATCGGTATTGAATCACTTCATATTGAAGGGCACCTACAGTACCGATTACCTTTCGGCCGTTTAGGTCTAGGGTGAAAAGCTGGGCCACTCCTTCGTCCATCAATTGGTCAATCCCTTTGTAAAGTTGTTTCGATTTTAATGGATCGGCATTATTGATATACCTAAAATGCTCAGGAGAAAAGCTTGGTATTCCTCGATAGTTTATTTCTTCGCCTTCGGTGAGGGTATCACCAATTTTAAAGTTTCCGGTGTCGTGTAAACCGACAATATCCCCCGGATACGATACGTCAACAATTTCTTTTTTCTCGGCGAAAAAGGCATTAGGACTCGAAAATTTCAGCTTTTTGTTGTGCCTAACATGTAGGTAAGGCTTGTTCCGTTCAAATTTACCTGATACTATTTTTACGAATGCCAATCGGTCTCGGTGGTTAGGATCCATATTGGCATGGATTTTAAACACAAACCCAGTGAATTTGTCTTCATTTGGCTCAACCAATCGCTCTTCGCTCTGTTTTGGTCTGGGCTTTGGAGCAATTTCAACAAAGCAATCCAATAGTTCCCTAACACCAAAATTATTTAAGGCCGAACCAAAAAACACGGGTTGTAGATTTCCTTTTAAATAGTCGTCTTTATTAAATTGAGGATAAATACCTTCCACCAATTCAATTTCTTCACGCAACGTATTTGCCGCTTTTTCTCCTACTAACTCATCCAGTTCCGGCGATGACAAATCAGAAACCTCAATAGTTTCTTCTATATTTTTTCGGCTGTCGCCACTAAATAAGTTGATGTTTTTTTCCCAGATATTGTATATGCCTTTAAAGTCGTAGCCCATTCCAATGGGGAAACTTAAAGGGGAAACAGTCAATCCCAGTTTTTGCTCGATTTCATCCAAAAGGTCGAACGCATCTTTTCCTTCGCGATCCAATTTGTTGATAAAAACAATCATGGGGATGTTGCGCATACGGCAAACTTCAACGAGTTTTTCGGTCTGTTCCTCAACCCCTTTCGCCACATCAATCACTACGATAACGCTATCAACAGCAGTTAACGTTCTAAAAGTATCTTCAGCAAAATCCTTGTGACCGGGCGTATCGAGAATATTGATTTTAATACCATCATACTCAAAAGCCAATACCGAAGTGGCCACCGAAATACCACGTTGGCGTTCAATTTCCATGAAATCGCTCGTGGCTCCCTTTTTTATTTTATTGCTTTTTACGGCACCCGCTTCCTGAATCGCGCCACCAAAAAGAAGCAATTTTTCGGTTAAAGTGGTTTTACCAGCATCGGGATGCGAAATGATACCAAAAGTTCGTCTGCGCTGTATTTCTTTTAAAAAACTCATAACTGTTTTACAAATGGGTTGCAAAGATACTATTTATTAATACAATAGAAACCTATGCATAGTGTACTTTTTCGGCTTCTTTTGTGAAAGATTTGTTGTCTATAAAATGTAGGTTAAAGTCGTTTAAATTGTAATTATTTATGATGTATTACATCGAAAAAACAACATTTAATTTGTGTTTGTAAGAAATATATGTTTTTTTTGAATTGTGTTATTCGTACTAGAATAAAAAATCCTTTTGGATTTTAAACTTAGTTCTAGATCATTTTAACTTCTCTCTATTCGTATTTAAGACTAAGGTTTTTCGTTTTAAGCAATTGATTTCTTTCTATTTAGTGTTTTTAAGTGACACTAAATAGAGAAATACAAAATATAGTTAAACCCAAACCTTTTTCATTATGAACAAAACTACCTATACAAGTTCTTTACTTGTTAAATTTTCAAAAAAAACAAAGCCCATAATCGTTTTTATGGCGTTAATGTTTGTGCTCTCTGTAACTTCAAATGCAATAGCTAATCATAAAAATGGAGCTATTAGCAATTTTATTCCACCGGTTACAGTGCCCTGTAATACCGATTTGCCGGTACCGATTACATCATTAAACTATTCCGATTTATCGGTTTCCACCAATACAACAGGTATTTGTGTTGTTGGTTGTGGTATTGCTGATGAAGACAATATGATTGATGCTGATGAAGCAAATTCAGCCAGTGTTTCAACTTTAATAGGTTTGGGGGTTACCCATACCATTAGGGTTACCGATAACACGGTCGATGAGTTTTATACAGCAGGTAGTTTTGCAGGTTTTTTAATAGAAAACAGCTCGGTGCTTCAAGCCGACTTGCTGGATGCCGTTGTGGTAAGAACGTATTTGGATGGTGTAGAACAAGAAAGTAACACCAGTGCATCTTTAGCCGCAATAGGGAGTACCTTATTAGGTGCCGATCAGTATTATGTGGGTTTCCATACAACTGAAAATTTTGATGCCATTGAAATTTCCATCTCAAGTTTGGCAGGAGTGTTGTCCACAACAAATGTGTATCATGCCGTAACCAATAGTTTTTGTGCGGGACCAGTTTTGCAGTGCAACGTGCCAACCCTTTTGGCTAAACCCGATTTTTCTGCAAGAATAGTAGAAGAACATACCGGAATAGGTGGAGTATTAAGTGTTGGTAGTGTAATTGATGCCAATAATGCTATAGATTCCAACGCTAATACCTTTGCTAGTATTGATTTTACTGCAGGAGTGTTGGCAACCGGTAATTTGGCGATAAAAGATGAGTTGGTAGATTATCCAGAAGGTACTTATGCTGGGTTCGATATAGAAAATGCATCTGTTCTAAATTTAGACTTATTAGAAGGGGTTACCGTAACAACCTACCTAGATGGCGTTTTGCAAGAAAGCCAAACAGGTAATGATGAGCTATTGTCGGTCGATAGTGGCTTATTGTTTACGGGAACACAACGTTGGCAAGTAGGTTTTGTTTCAACTTTGCCTTTTGATGAAGTTCAACTTAGTATTCAGCAAACTCTTGCTTTAGATTTAGGAAGTACTAGGGTTTATGGTTTGGTGCTGCAATCTTTTTGCGAAGGTATATTAGAATGCAGTACAGCAACAGTATTAAATAACCCATCGCAACCTGTAATTATTAATAGTGTAAATACGGGAGTGGATGGTTTAGCATGTGTAGGTTGTAAGGTAGGCAACGCCACACATGTTATTAATGAAAATAATACTGATTTTGCTTCTATAAATCTAACAGCAGGAGTTGCTAATACGGCTTCAATTGGAGTTAAAAATGTGTTGGAAACCTTTCCTTCGGGTAGTCACGCTGGATTTGTAATTAGAGATACCAATGATTTATTGCAGGTCGATTTGTTGAACTCTTTGAGCGTTACAACTTATTTAGGTGGTGAAGAACAGGAATCAGAAACAGGAAGTGGGCTTTTAGCTTTAGAAGCTTTAGGGCTAGTAGAGATAACCCCATCATCAACCGATGGCTTTAGTTTGGTTGGTTTCAGAACTACCACGACATTCGATGAGTTGCGTTTAACTGTCGGCTCGCTTGTAGGTGTTGTTAATAGTATCGAGGTGTATGGAAGCTATGTAGATAAATCCATTATTATTGAAGGTACGGTGGGAAGTGAGACCGCAATCGGTGCTTCCGACGGAACAATTTCTGTAAGTGCAGAAGGTGGTACGCCACCTTATTCATATTCATGGAGCCCAGGCGGTCAATCTACCCCGTCAATTTCTGGACTATCAGCGGGAACTTACTCGGTAACGGTAACCGATGCAGAAGGCTGCCAATCTACCGCCGAGTTCATTGTATATACCGATGGTGTTCAATATCCTGTGCCCTGTAACACAGAAAATCCTGTGCCGATAACCCATGCCGGATTTACCGATTTAACCGTTACAGAAGATACCAATGGTATAGCCGCAACGGGCTTGGATAATATTATCGATGCCGATGTAACTAATTATGCCGAGATTTCAACAACGTTAGGTTTAGGGGTTTACCATACTATTTCAGTAACAGATAACACGGTAAGCGAATTTTTTGAATCTGGAGGCTATGCAGGGTTTTTGATTGAAAACAGTGCTTTGCTTCAAGTGGATTTATTAAATGCCATAACCGTAACAACTTACCTGAACGGCGCTCAGCAAGAAACCAATACCAGTACTTCACTTATAGCTTTAAATAGCCCAATTTTGGGTTCGGGCCAATCGTATGTTGGGTTTTATACCACTATGGATTACGATGAAATTGAAATTTCAATTGCCAGTTTAGCCGATGTATTGTCAACAACAAGAATATATCATGCCGTAACCAGTAGTTTTTGTCCAGGCCCAGATTTAGAATGTAATACGGTAACCAGACTCACCAAACCCAATTTTCCAGTTCGCGTAGTTGAAGAGCATACAGGAACAGGTGGTTTGTTAACATTGGGCGGCGTAAACGATATTAATAGAGCTATAGATTCCAACCCTAATAATTATGCCACTATCGATTTGTTGGCGGGTGTAGCAGGGACAGCCTCTATTGCTTTTAAGGATGAACTTACCGATTACCCTGCAACTACTTACGCCGGATTCGATATTGAAAATGCCTCTGTTTTAAGCACCGATTTACTTGATGCTATAACCATAACCACCTATTTGGATGGTGTTCAGGTGGAGTCTAAAACGGGCACTACCGAATTGGTGCCTGTAGATTCAGGTTTATTGTTAACTGGAAGCCAATCTATACGTTTGGGGTTCGTTACAACCCAACCCTTTGATGAGGTGCAACTGTCATTAAATCAATTGGTGTCTTTAGATTTAGGAAGTACACGTGTTTACGGTATGGTTTTACAAACGTTCTGCCCCGGAACCATTAATTGCGACGAGCCTTATGTGCTTTCAAACCCTAGCGATTCGGTAATTATAAATAATGATAATACAGGTACCGATGGTGTTGCGTGTGTGGCTTGTGAGGTGGATAATGCGGTAAATGCCATTTCTGAAGATACTTCCGATTTTGCATTAATTAACATTGTGGCCGGGGTTGCGGGAACAGCATCTCTTTCGGTACAGGACGTCCTTGCCGATTACCCTGTCGGTACTGAAGCAGGTTTCGTCATTAGAGACACAAACAATTTATTACAAGCAGATTTATTAAATGCTTTAACCATCACAACCTATTTGGATGGCGTTCAGCAAGAGCAACAAACAGCTAATAATTTATTGGCTTTAGAGGCTTTGGGGCTGGTAAATATAACACCAACTACAACCGATAGTTTTTATGTTGTAAAGTTTACTACTACCCTAAGTTTCGACGAGGTGCAATTAACGGTTGGTTCTTTAGTTGGGGTGATAAATTCTATTGAAGTTTACGGTGCTTATATCGATACCACCAATACAACATTCTGTGACCAAGCAGAAATTGCTTTAGTAAAACAAGGTGTTGTTAACGATGAAAACGGAGATGGCTGTACCGATGTAGGTGAAACCATAACTTATACTTTCATTTTAACTAACCAAGGCAACATCAGCATAAACACGATAGTGATAAACGACCCTCTTCTGGGCGGCAATATAGCAGCTGTCCCAACAGGCGATAATGGCGATAATATGTTGGGGGTTAATGAAACATGGGTTTATACCTTAAACTATACTATCACACAAGATGATATCGATGCTGGCTCGGTAACCAATCAGGCCACCGTAGCTGGAACAAGCACGGGAGGAGACCCTGTAAGCGATTCCTCAGACGATGATAGCATTACGGAAGATGACCAAACAGTAACCCCACTATGCCAAGAAGAGGCCATAGCGCTTATAAAGCAAGGAAGTGTTAATACGGCCGAGCCAAGTGGTTGTGCGGTAGAAAACGACACTATAGATTTTGTATTTACGGTTACCAATGAAGGAAATACAACCCTAACATCGGTAAGTTTAAGCGATCCGCTGTTGGGTGGTGCCATTGCAGCTATACCGACAGGCGATGACGATAGTGACGGTGAGTTGGATGTCAATGAAACTTGGGTGTATTCAGTACCTTATACCATTACAAGCAGCGATATAACTAATGCTGAAGTAATTAACCAAGCTTTGGTAGAAGCCATAGGCGTTTCAGGAAATCCGGTAACAGATTTATCAGATGATAATAGTGTTTTGGAAGACGGCAGTACTACCGTCGATTTGTGTCAAACACCTGCCATTGCTATCATAAAAACAGCAACTTTAAATGATGCCGATGCCGATAATTGCAGTGATGCCAGTGAAACGCTTACCTATACGTTTACAGTAACCAATCAAGGTAATACAGGCTTGCAAAATGTGGCTTTAACCGACCCAATGTTTCCAAACGCAGGAGATATTAGCTTAGATTCTGGCGATTTAAATACAGATAATATTTTAGATGTAGGCGAGATATGGGTGTTTACAGCCAATTATACCTTAACCCAAGCAGATATCGATTTTGGGTCAATAAGTAACCAGGCAAGTGTTAGTGGGGAGTCTTCGTTGGGAGTTGTAGTATCTGACCTATCGGATAACGATAATATTACAGAAGATGATACAACAGAAACGACCTTGTGCCAATCGGCCAATATAGCTCTTATAAAAACAGGCGTTTTCAACGATACTAATGGTGATAGTTGTAGCGATGTGGGCGAAACGATTACTTATACATTTTCGGTGACTAACCAAGGAAACGTGAGTATTGCCAATGTGGTGCTGGACGACCCACTATTGGGTGGGTCTATAGCACTGTTATCAGGTGATGATGATGCCGATAACGAGTTGGACGTTACCGAAACGTGGATTTATACTTCTAATTACACGATTACCCAAACCGATATCGATACCGGTTCGGTAAGCAATCAGGCCACAGTAACTGGAATAAGTACGGGAGGTGCAGATGTGAGTGACCTATCGGATGACGATAGCATTTTGGAAGATGATATTACAGAAACGGTTTTATGCCAATCGGCCAATATAGCGCTTATAAAAACAGGTGTTTTAAACGATACCAATGGCGATAGTTGTAGCAATGTAGGCGAAACGATAACTTACACCTTTACGGTGACTAATCAAGGCAACGTAAGCATTGCCAATGTGGTGCTGGACGACCCACTATTGGGTGGGTCTATAGCACTGTTATCAGGTGATGATGATACCGATAATGAGTTGGACGTTACAGAAACGTGGATTTATACTTCAGATTATAGCATTACCCAAGCAGATATCGATACCGGGGTGGTAAGCAACCAGGCTACCATAACCGGAACTGGCGTAAACGGATTAAATGTCAGCGATTTATCGGATAACGACAGCATTATTGAAGACGAAAACACAGAAACAGCCTTGTGTCAATCTGCCGGTATTGCTCTAATAAAAACAGGTATTTTCAATGATGCCGATAATGATAGTTGCAGCGATGTAGGCGAAACGATAACTTACACCTTTACGGTGACTAACCAAGGAAACGTGAGTATTGCCAATGTGGTATTGGACGATCCGTTGTTGGGCGGAGCCTTGGCCTTGGCCTCTGGCGATACCGATGCCGATAATGAGTTGGACGTTACAGAAACTTGGATATATACTTCCAATTATACGATTACTCAATCTGATATTAGCATTGGATTAGTGAGCAATCAGGCCACTGTAACGGGAACAAGTGCAGGTGGTGTAGGTGTTAGCGATTTATCAGATGATGATAATATTGCTGAAGACGATACTACTGAAACGACCTTATGTCAATCCTCAGATATCGCCTTAATTAAAACAGCAATATTCAACGATACCAATAATGATGGTTGTAGTGATGTGGGCGAAACAATAACCTACACCTTTACGGTGACTAACCAAGGAAACGTGAGTATTGCCAATGTGGTATTGGACGATCCGTTGTTGGGCGGAGCCTTGGCCTTGGCCTCTGGCGATACCGATGCCGATAATGAGTTGGACGTTACAGAAACTTGGATATATACTTCCGATTATACAATTACCCAATCCGATATCAATATGGGATTAGTAAGCAACCAAGCAGTGGTTGTTGGTACAAGTACTTTAGGTGTTGATGTTAGTGATTTATCAGATGACAATAGTATTTTGGAAGACGATACAACTGAAACCCCACTTTGTATCCCTAGTGCCATTTCACTTGAAAAAGTAGGCGTGTTCAACGACGAAAACGGTAGTGGCGCAGTACAGGTTGGCGAAACCATAACTTATACATTTACGGTGTATAATACAGGGAAGGTAACTCTTTATAATATCAACATTCAGGATCCTCTTCCCGGAATTGTAATACAAGGTGGTCCTATTGCCCAATTGTTACCTGGAGAGTCAGATAGTTCAACATTTACAGCCGTTTATACCGTAGAGGAAGGAGATTTATTTGATTTAACAGTGACTAACCAAGCGACTGTAACTGCAGAAGATGTTTTGGGCAACCCAGTAACAGACACTTCAGATGATCCTAATAATTTGGAAGATATAGACATCAATAATGATGGTGAACCCGACGACCAAACCGTAATTAATTTACCGGGCATTTTGGGGGCCAATTTTGAAATATTCAATGGTATTACTCCAGATGGTGACGGGTTAAACGATTTCTTTTTAATAGAAGGGATAGAAAATTACCCAGATAACACCCTTAAAGTTTACAACCGTTGGGGCGTGTTGGTTTACGAAACCGAAGGGTATGGTATTAATGGTAAGGTGTTTAGAGGATTGTCTGATGGGCGAGTAACGGTCAATAGAAATGAAGAGTTGCCTACTGGAACTTACTTCTACATTTTAACACGCCGAGTAACCAATCAAGACCCCTTAACTAACCAAGGATATTTATACATAAAAAGAAAATAAACCCAAACTACCATGAAATATTATTTAATACTACTCTTATTGCTTATAAGTGTAAGCATAGGATATTCACAGCAAGACCCACAATACACGCAGTATATGTACAACACGCAGATTATTAATTCTGGTTATATAGGATCAAAAGATGCGTTGGGTTTCGGTTTGCTGTACCGAACGCAATGGGCCGGATTTGACGGTTCCCCAAAAACAGGAAGTTTCACCTTTAATACCCCGTTGGGCGACCATAAACGAAATGCTTTAGGGGTTTCAATTGTTAGCGATAAAATAGGTCCTTCAAACAATACTGTTTTTGTGGTAGATTATGCCTATTCGCTAATACTGGCCGAAAATTCTAGGCTGTCATTTGGTTTAAAAGGGGGGGGCGACTTTCTTGATATCGACTACTCAAGGCTGAATCTGGCCGATGATAACGACCCACATTTTGGACAAAATGTAGATAAAAAAGTGCAGCCACAAGTGGGGGCGGGTATTTATTACAATACAGATAGAATGTACTTGGGGGTATCCGTTCCAAATTTTTTAAACTCTAAGCATTACAACTCGGACAATATAGATGATGTTGATGCTGAGGTTTTGGCAGTAGATCGTTTGCACTATTTTTTAATAGCTGGTTACGTGTTTGATATTAGCGATAATATAAAATTTAAACCTGCTACCATGTTTAAATGGGTAAGTGGTTCGCCTTTACAGGCCGATGTTTCTGCTAATTTTTTGTTCAATGAGAAATTTACCCTTGGGGCGGCCTACAGGTGGGATGCTGCCATTAGTGCCATGGCCGGATTTCAAATTAACAACCAGTTGTTTATTGGTATGGGGTACGATTTTCAAACCACCGACATTGAAAAGTATAGTGACGGTTCTTACGAAGTGTTCTTAAGGTTCGACCTATTTAACAAAACAGAACGTATACTAACCCCAAGATTTTTCTAAACCTTCAGATTATGAACATTACTACATATAAATATACATTGTACCTTTTCACCATTCTTTTTAGTCTGAATACCTTTGGGCAAATAGGCAAAGTAGAAAAGGCAAATGAAAAATACGATAAATACGATTATATCGATGCCCGAAAAATTTACTTAAAAGTGGTCGATAATGGTTATCGCTCTGCTGAAATTTATCGCAAATTGGGTGATACCTATTACTTTAACAGCGATTATAGTGGTGCGGCCAAATGGTACTATCAAATCACCAAGGAGTTTCCGGAAGAAGCGGAGACCACAGACTATTTCAGGGCGGCCAAATGCTTTAAAACCATGGGCGAACTGGAAGAATCAAAAAGGCTGATGGATATATACAAAGTAAAGGGCGGAACAGCTATAAACGTGAGCACCTACGAAAACATAGCCGATACCTTGTTTAAAAAACGTGTTCAGGATAAAGTATTCGAAATAGAAAGAATAGCGGTAAACACTAATTATTCAGACTTTGGTCCGGCGTTTTATGGTGAAAACTTGGTGTTTTCATCCAGTAGCGGTTCAATGGGGACTTTCGAGAGTAAGTCGGTCGATTTATCCGGCTGGGACAATCAACCGTTTTTAGATCTGTACCAAGCTACTCCCGATAAAGATTTAAACTTGGTAAACGCAAAAGCCTTAAAAGGCAGTGTAAATTCACCATACCACGAGTCAACAGCTGTATTTACTAAAGATGGTAATACCATGTATTTTACCAGAAACAACTATTTAGACGGTAAAAAAAGAAGGGATAAAGACCACGTTATAAGGCTCAAAATTTTCAAGGCAACCAAAACAGGCGATACTTGGGGAAATATAATAGAACTGCCTTTTAACGACGATAGTTATTCCGTAGGCCATCCAGCATTGAACCCTAACGAAGATAAGTTGTATTTCGCTTCCGATATGCCCGGCACCTATGGTATGTCAGATATTTGGTATGTTAAAATATTGGGAGACGATATTTATAGCAACCCTGTAAATATGGGCGATGTCATTAACACGCCCGCTCGCGAAACGTTCCCTTTTGTTAGTGACGACAAAAACCTCTATTTCTCTAGTGATGGCCATACAGGAATGGGAGGCTTGGATATTTTTGCGGCAAAATTAACTGAAGATGAAGATGGACATGGTGAGATTTCAACATTTTCTGCTCCAATAAACAGCTCTAAGGACGATTTTAGTTTCATTATTAAAGAAGGTAGAATAGGCTATTTAGCATCCAACAGAGACGGTGATGAGGGGAGTAAAAGCGACGATATTTATCAAATATGGGAACATTGCGAAATTGTAATACAAGGCCCGGTGACCGAAGAAAAAACAGGAAACCTCATTCCTGGAGCAGAAGTCACACTAATTGATTCAAATAATGAAGAAATTGAAACCCTAGTTGTTGGAGATGATGCCATCTTTACCTTTACCTTAAATTGTAACGAACAGTATTTGATCAGAGCAAAAAAGGAAGGTTACGACCCAAAAGAACAGGTAATAGAAACACCGAAAAATCCAAAAACCATAGAGATGCCCATTACTTTAAATATCCCTATGAATTTGAAACCGACCGATCCTTGTCCGCCAAACGATTTAGGTTGTAGGTTAACGCTTCAACCCATTTATTTTGATTATGATAAATCAAATATTCGCCCAGATGCAGAAATAGAACTGGCTAAAATTCTAACAGCTTTAAACGAATACCCCACATTAAAAATTCATATAGAGTCTCATACCGACTCTAGAGGGCGCGATGCCTACAACCTTAAACTGTCTCAACGTAGGGCACAATCCACCTTGCAGTGGCTTTACAACAAAGGTGTAGGTAAAGAAAGGCTCTCGGCCAAGGGTTATGGTGAAACCCGATTAATTAATAGCTGTTCCAATGGAGTGGAGTGTACCGAAGATGAACACCAATTAAACAGAAGGTCGATGTTTATAATTTTAGATTAAAACAATCGATAAACCCTGTCTGTTTTGTATTTTTGTTGTTCTATGAAAAAAGAAGAACAAGTAATACTGGTAAACGAAAAGGACGAACAAATTGGATTAATGGCCAAAATGGAGGCGCACGAAAAAGCATTGCTTCATCGTGCGTTTTCTGTGTTTGTGTTTAATGATAAAAATGAGTTGATGCTTCAGCAACGTGCCTTGCATAAGTACCACACACCAGGGTTATGGACCAACACTTGCTGCAGCCACCAGCGTGAGGGCGAAAGTAATATTGAAGCCGGAAAACGACGCCTCATGGAAGAAATGGGCTTTGTAACAGATTTAGAAGAATCCATTTCATTCATTTATAAAGCGCCATTCGATAATGGGTTGACCGAGCATGAATACGATCATATTTTACTCGGAAAGTACAATGGCGAGCCCAACATCAACCCCGATGAAGTGGCATCTTGGAAATGGATGGCTTTGGAAGATGTGAAAACCGATATCGCCAAAAAACCGGAAAACTATACGGCATGGTTCAAAGTGATTTTCGATAAATTCTACGAATACATAAACATAAAGCAATGAGGGTTACGGTAAGTAGGAAAGCACACTTTAATGCGGCACATCGGCTGTATAGGCCCGATTGGAACGAGGAAAGAAATGAGGCGGTTTTTGGAAAATGCAACAACCCTAATTTTCATGGGCATAACTACGAACTTATTGTGAGCGTAACCGGAGCGATTGATGAAGAAACGGGCTATGTGGTAGATATGAAAATACTAAAGGATATTATTAGGACGGAAGTAGAAGAAGCTTTCGATCATAAAAATTTAAATCTTGAAGTTGAAGAATTTAAAAAACTAAACCCTACGGCCGAAAATATTGCCGTTGTCATTTACAATAAAATAAAACCCCATTTAGAGAAAGAACTCGATTTGGAAATCACCCTTTACGAAACCCCTCGTAATTTTGTGCGTTTTTCTGGGGAATAGTTCTGTTCTTGGCTAGTTGTTTTTGGAATTGATAAAACTTCTCATTATAAAATCCAACCAATAATTATTATAAAAAAGCACAGCATTGCTGTTGAATAATTACCTATTTTTGTCTAAATTTTAAATACTACAAAAATGGCAAATGTTAGAGACCTTAAAAAAGATATTAATTACGTTTTAGGCGATATTATAGAATCTGTTTACGTTTGGGAATATTCCAATACAGATAAAGGTACCGAAAAAAGTGGAGCGATTATAGACGAGGCTATTGAAAGTTTTGATGAGTTGATGGCCAAAGTAAATGCTAAAAACATTGAAAACCCTAAAGCGCATTATAACGCCGTGCGAAATGAATTGGAGGCTAAAGGAAACGCCTTAATTGAAAAGATAAACAAGCTTTAAAATTTTTTAACGGATTGCTTGCAGATTTAATTTTTGAGATTATATTTGCACCCGTTATTAAAAGCCGATATAGCTCAGCTGGCTAGAGCAGCTGATTTGTAATCAGCAGGTCGTGGGTTCGAGTCCCTCTATCGGCTCTTTTAAAACTAAAAGGTAATCTAAGAAATTTGGATTACCTTTTTTTATTAATCAGTTTTAAGGGACGAGAAGTTTATCCTGAGCTTAGTCGAAGGAAGTCCCTCTATCGGCTCTTCAAAAAAAATGCCTTTCAAATTTTGAAAGGCATTTTTTTATCATCTTACGAAGTGAACAGAAGCTTATTTGTTCTCAGCCTCTTGTTCCTTAATTTCTTTGATAAACTTATCCAATTCCTTACCGTATTTTGAAGATTTCACTTTTGGTGTCAACGAATTATTAATCGTGTCGAGTAAACTCAAATTGGCGTTGTAAATTTCAGATAAAGCTAAATAGGGAGCCACTTCGCTGTCTTTGTGGTTTAGAGCAAAGTTTACGGTGTACAAATATTTGCGCTTTGTAATGCTGTTCGATACTTTTTCAACAGAATCAATTTTCGCGCTGTCACCAGCTTTTTCTGCTTCAAAGGCCGCTTTTATCAAATCCAATCTTCGGTTGTTGATGGTTGAAAGTGTATTGCGGTATTCCTCAAATACTTTTTGTTGTTCAGAGCCATTAATTTTTGGATCAAAAGCAAAGTTTTTAAGAGAGGTGTTTATTTCTGTAATTCCTTTATCGGCAAAAAAGGCAATCCTGTCTTCAATAGCGCTGTTTTTGTCCAAATAAAGAAAAAACACTTCTGGGCTTTCTATAGTGGTTTGTAATTCAAAAGAAGCATTTCCGCTTACAACCATTGAATCGACAGTAACCAAGCTCGTATCCTGTGCCTTTTTAAGGTAAACCACGCCTTTTTTTAATCCTTTTATATGTCCTTTAACAACTAAGTTGTCTTCATTATTGCCGCAAGCAAGTACGCAAATGGCAATGCACAATGCCAAAATTTTTTTCATGAAATAGGTAGTTTTTTAACGAAGGCAAATATCTTATAATTATATTTTAAATGCTAATGGCAGTACATTATTTTAAAGATGTTAAAAAAAACACAAAAAATGTTTTAGACGACTTTTGGCACAAGTATTGTTGTGTTATTGGCAGATGCACTCTTACAAAATAGTTTATTGAGTGGTTACTTTAAACTTAAAAGATTGTATTTCATATTTTGGTTGGTTAGTTAGTAAGAAAGCACCCGTTTTTGGGTGCTTTTTTTTTGCCGTTTTTGTTGAGGTTTCCCTAAAGCCTAGGATAATTAAAATTGTATTTCATCGATTAAAAGCATGTTTTTGTCATTAAATGTTAAAATTACATGTGTTTTGTCGATTTAATGTGTTTTTTGTCGTTTTTAAGCTTGAAATAATTATATATTTGGAGTGTACTAAATAACACACTTTTTAGTTCAATGGATTAATTAATTAATATTTGCATTATGTTGTTGATAAGGAGACCCCAAATCTAGCATCATAATATAGAAAGCAAATTGAAAGAGCCGGGTTTGAGGGAACCCGGTTTTTTTTTATGCAATTATTCTAAAGGTTAAATTAATTCGCTTTCCCACTTCTTTTTTTGTTTTCGGTATTTGGTGCAGCCAGTGGTGCTGTGTTTCGCCTTTCATAAGTAATAAACTACCGTGTTCTAAATTAATTTTTGCTTTTTGTGTGTTATCTCTACGGTGTTTTAGATGGAATATCCTTTCGGCCCCAAATGATATTGAGGCTACAACGGGGTTTTTACCCAGTTCCTTTTCGTTATCGGCGTGCCATCCATTACTATCGTTTCCGTTACGGTACAAATTAGCCAAACAGCTGGTGAATGAAATGTTCAACTCCTTTTCAATAGAGTGCTTAATTTGAAGTAATTCTTGCGTAAAAGGAGTAGCCTTCATTTTAATATTACTGTAGCTGTAATTTTTGTTGTTATTGGCAAAGAAGGCCGTAAGTCTGGGTTGTGGATGGGTTTTCCCGAAAATAGTAATGTAGTCTTGCTGCCAATCAATGGTTTCTAAAAGCGTTTTGAAAAAGTAGTCGGCTTCATTCATGTCGAAAAACCTTGGATAATACGCCACATCGGCATCCTTTAAATTCAAATTCGTTTCAGAAGCTAAACGCATTGTTTTTTATTTTCTAAATTAGCATAATTCAAATTGAAAATGAAATACGCAGTACGAATTGTTTTTCTGTTTTGGTCATTATGTTCCTTGGCTCAATTGCCTGAAGGTTTTGTTTATGTTAGTGATTCCATTCCAGATATGGAAGTGGAATTACGCTATTATGGCTCCAATAATTTTGTTGGAAAACCAATTGATGGATACAAAGCCAACACATTAATTTTAACGGCCGAAGCCACGAAGGCACTCAAAAAGGTACACGAAGAATTATTGATGAACAACCTCTGTTTAAAGGTGTACGATGGTTATCGACCACAACAAGCCGTAAACCATTTTATAAAGTGGGCGCGTGATTGGAACGACACCATTAACAAGCAACAGTTTTATCCTGATGTGAAAAAACGAAATTTATTCAAAGCTGGTTACATCGCTTCAAGGTCTGGCCATAGCAAGGGCAGCACAGTCGATTTAACTATAATTGACGGTAACACCGGAAAAGAATTGGATATGGGCAGTCCGTTTGATTTTTTTGGAAAAGAATCGTGGGTAGCTTACGAGGGGTTGACCGAAAGACAAAAAGCCAATAGACAGTTACTGCAAAAGGTGATGCTGAAACACGGTTTTAGGAATTACCCAAAAGAGTGGTGGCACTTTACGTTGCGTTGGGAGCCTTTTCCAAAAACTTATTTTGATTTTCCTATTGAATAGGGTTTAAGTATGTAGCCTCCATTGAGCAGTCTCCAGTCTTAAGTTTCATGCTTTTTAATACCAACGCTTCTTTTTCTTTTTTGAAGCTGTACTTTTTCGGCCTTTTTTATGTTTGCTCCCTGTTTTTTTCGATTTGTGGATTATGGGCTTGGCCTTTGGGTCTAACGGATAAGGATGGTTTTGTTCAATTTCAATATCCTGTTCAATAAGCTGTTGAATAGTTTTTACATAATTCTTTTCGTCTGCCGAGCAGAAAGAATGGGCTATGCCTGATTTACCGGCACGGGCGGTACGGCCAATACGGTGCACGTAAGTTTCGGGAATATTGGGCAAGTCGAAATTGATGACGGCATCCAACCCGTCAACATCAATACCGCGGGCGGCTACATCGGTAGCGATCAAAATATTCACTTCGGCATTTTTAAAACGGTTAAGAGCGTCCTGCCGTGCCGACTGACTTTTATCGCCATGAATGCTGTCTACTTTATACCCGTTTTTTATCAATGTTTTTTGCAGCTTGTCCACACCAAATTTGGTACGCCTAAAAATAATGATATTGCCTTTTATGCTATTCCTAAGCAAGTGCAAACACAATTCTATTTTATTCCGCTTCGGCACATAATACAGGAGCTGCTTAACATTTTTGGAAGTAGAGGCATTCTGTTCAACTTCGATGCGTTCGGGATTTTTTAGTATGGTATTCGCCAAAAACTCTACTTTATGTGGCACGGTGGCCGAAAACAGCAAGATTTGTTTTTCTCTGGTACAGAGGCGCTCAATTTTTCTAACGTCGTCAATAAAACCCATGTCGAGCATGAGGTCGGCTTCATCCAAAACTAAGATTTCAACAAAGTCTAGGTTTACAATATCCTGTTTATGTAAATCGAGCAGACGACCAGGTGTGGCAATTAAAATATCAACGCCTTTTTTTAAAATGTCCTTTTGCGGTTCAATGGAAGCTCCACCAAAAACGACGGTAGTCCTTAAATTGGTATAAGTACTGTAGGTTTTAAAATTGTTTTCAATTTGTATGGCCAATTCGCGGGTAGGACTTACAATTAGGGCTTTTATCTTTTTTCCGCCTTTTTCGCTATCCTGTTGGTTGAACAGTAATTGCAAAATAGGCAGGGCAAACGCCGCTGTTTTTCCGGTGCCTGTTTGTGCAGAAACCACCAAGTCTTTTTGCTCTAAAACCAGTGGGATGGTTTGTTCCTGAACTTTGGTAGGGTTATCGTAACCAGCTTCGGCGACAGCCCGTAATAGCGATTTGTTTAATTGAAGGTCTTTAAACGACATTTAAAATGATTTCCGGCAAAGGTACGTCAATTTTAGGCAGGTATGGGTTTTACTTTCATGGCGTTCCATTGGCTATCCACCATAATTTGTTTTGTGGGTTTTAAACGGTAGTCGCCCAAAAAATCCCAATCGTACTCTTCGTGCAAACTCGAAATTTCGCCCTTGGTGGTGTTGTTGGGGTAAAACACCCAAATGGTAGAACCATCTAAAAGCCTAGGGAATAGGGTGAGCATTTGGTTCATAAATTCTTCTTTGGTGTTAGAAAACACAATGGCACATTGTACACAAGAGGTGATGACCAAAGATTCATGATGCTCTATATCTTTAAATACGGGCGCAAAATTATCGGGTACATTCAAAATGTACAGGTCGCCGCACTTTTTTAGTTTTAATTTGTCTAGTAGTGTTCGCATAACCTAAAGATACAAAAAAAATGATTTTAAAAGGACGAAATGATGTTTTCGCAACCGAAAACTATTAGCCTAAAAAGCGCATGAAATGTTGCCGTTTATATTCGGGAAGCGCATCGTTGTTAACAGCAAGTTCCAGAAACTTTTGGTCTTTTTCTTTTGAAAAAATCAATTGGAAAAGTTGGGTGGTAGTTAGGCTGTTTTTGTTGTGTTCGATGCGCTCTAATTGGTCGCCCGATTTTACAAAACCTTCTTCTAAAACACGAACGTAGGTGCCTGAGAAGCCGTGTGCAATAAATTGTTTTAAAACTTTTTGCGTACCGAATTTTACTCCGAATTTATAGCAGGGCTCCCTCGGTTGGGTTATTTGCACAACGGCATCACCCACATTGTAAATGTCGCCCACATAAATTTGCGATTCGTCCAAACCATTTACGGTGAGGTTTTCGCCAAACATGCCCCACTTCCAATCGAGGTTGGGATACAAGTTTTTCCAGTAATTATATTGGTTTTCTGAAAATAGATAACAGGCTTTAAACTCACCGCCATGGTGTTTCCTATCGATTACCGTGTCGTGTTTTACATCGGTTTTTCCCAAAAAGATAGGCGTATCGGTGGGCGTTTTATAAATACCGGTTTGCTCTTCTTTACCATTCCAAATAATGGTAGTGGGGTTTGATATGTTGGTGGAGGTGATGTGCATGTTTTTTTGAATTTTATTAATAGGGTTTGTTTGCGTTAAGATTTATTTTGTCTTATTTTTTTCTTATGCTTGTTTATTACATTTCGTATGTCTAAATCAAAAGGGCTTCCCAAATGTCCAATACAATATATTGCAGGTTTTTTATCAATGACCACTCCAGAATTGCATCCAATGATTTCGTATTCATCACGTCCTAAATAATATTTACAATTTTCGCAATCTTCATAAAGCTTTGCGTAAGATTCCCCTTTTAATATACCAGATTGCCATGTTCTTTTTGCTATTGGACAATACTCTGAATAAATCATGTCATCGAAAAAAACATTATTAGATTTTAAAGTTTGTATTACGTGTCTTTCCGCATATTTACTTTTTAAAATTTTTCTTAATTTGATTAGTTCTGGATTGTAAATCCAAAATTTATATTTGGCTGAATTGATTAATTCAGTTTTAAATTTATTGCTATTAAAAAAGTAATCCTTTTCTTTGAATAAGGAATTAACTATGTCTTTAACATTTATTCCAATTGCTGGAATATCTGTTTTTCTAATTTTTCTATATTTTATATTATTAACTCCGTGGCTATATATTATTTCAATCAACAGCTTCCTTCCTTTACTTTCAATTATAATATCTGGAATAAAATCATTAACTTTTCTTTCTAAGGTAACTTTGTCAATAGTTATAGTTACTTCATCAAATATTAAAATTTCAGGGTTGTAACTCCAGATAAGTTTAGGTAATTTAATTGTTCTAGAATTAGATATAATTTCTTTAGATTTTAAATGAATCAATGATTCCCCTCTCCAAAAGCAGTCATTATTATTGATATGAGCAAAATGATGTTCTCGAATATTGCCCTTTTTTGCTATTAATTTTGATTTGCAATTTGGGCAAACACAACCACAAGATAATCCACTTTGGACGTCATCAATTGTTACTAGTTTCCCATTTTGTAAACCATAAATTAGTCTTTCAATCACTTAGTTTTTTTTATTACCTTGGTTAAGGTATTCAATAGTTTGCAATTCACTAAGTTATCGAATTTTTAATTTTCTCCAAAGTAATAAAGCCTTACAGATTAAACTATACTATATAATTAATGCAACATTGTATAATTAAAAAGCCACTTCGTTTAAAAGTGGCTTAGGGTTTATTTTTTTAATTAAGGCTAGTTAACGGCCAAGAGCTCGATATCAAAAATTAATACCGAACCGCCAGGAATGCCATTGTAATAAAAACTGCCGTAACCCAAGTGGGCAGGAACCAATAACATGCCGCTGCCGCCTTCGTTAAAATAGGTGATGCCTTCGGTCCAACCCGGGATAACTTGTTGTAAATTAAACGTAACACCTTCAGCGTCGCTTTGGTCGAATACGTTACCATTAAGAAAATAGCCCTTGTAAGCTACGGTAACGTTACTATTGGCGACTGGCTGTTCGCCTTCGCCTTGCTCGTCAATAACATAGTATAGTCCCGAATCGGTGCGCGTGGCATTCAATTCGTTGTCCGTAATATAGGCTTGGATGTCGGTTTCGTTTTGTTCTCTGTAATCTACTGGTGTTCTCTCGTCGTCGTTGGTACACGATGTTAAAATGAATAAACTTAGGGCTAGGGTTAAAAGGTGTTTCATGTGTTTTTGTTGAAATTTAAAATGTATTGATTGATAAAACTCTAATTCTCGATAGAAATTTTTCTTATTTCAATCGAAAAATTCACTTGAATTGACGAGTTTTATCGAAAAGCATAACTGATATTTATAAAGCTAATCTACTTTTTTAAAACGTAAGATTTCATCTCCCGAGGCATTGTATAAATATAGCGTTAATTGTTCGTATTTGTAGCTTGCGGTTTGGTTAATAGCTTGGTTAAATTGGTCTGGAATGGTCATGTCTGGACACATTTTTCTTGTAGAGGCCAACGCACCAAAGGTGAGTGTTTCATCATTTAAATCGGTGATTTTTCCTGAGAAATTATTGCAACCGTCCTTACCTAAAGCTTGCATTTTAGATAGATTGATTTCTAAAGTTGGAACATTTTCGGTTGCAATGGCTGTGCCGTTAATATGGGTAGCGGCCCATATATCATTAAGCAATGTTTTTTTGTCTTGCTTTTTCTCAATGACTTCAACCAATTCGTATTTAATGGACGAGGCATCGGCAGGAACGTTGGCGGCATCGCGTTGGGTTTCTTTTACTTTTATTTTTTGAAGGTATCCGGTTTCGAAACTAAAGCCTTCAATGGGGGCATAAAACAAAGTCCAGGTGGCGTTGGTTACATCATCGCCGTTATAAACTTGCAAGCACTGGGCTTTTCCGGCACCGGCATCGCATTCCGTTTTTAAACTGTTTACCCAATATGTGGTTGTTTTGGTGTCATCTTCAGAGTTGCACGATACGCTTAAAATAGCCATAAATAGTAATGCTGGTAGAGTTTTGATAAATGTCATAAAGTGTGATTTTGAGTTTACAATTTTAAGATACAGCATTAACGCGATGGTTGCGTTAAAGGAATCATAAAAAACGGTTTTGGATATAAAAAAACCACTCTTTGGAGAGTGGTTTTTTGGGAATTTTATGTGAAATGCCGAATCCACCCTTCGACTACGCTCAGGATGACAGTTCAGCATGAAACCAAGCCTACTTTATCATTTCGTAGCTACGCTTAATAAAGTTGGTCAGTTCTTCGCCTTTCAATAAACCTTGCGAAAGTCTGGCCAAATCTAAACTTTGGTTAATCAAGCGCTCTTGCTTCTTTTTGGTTTTAGTATTTAAAATTTCGCTCACCAATTCGTGGTTGGTATTCACTACCAAGTTGTACATTTCTGGCATATTGCCCATGCCAAACATACCGCCACCACCAGTTTGCTGCATCTCTTTCATACGGCGCATAAACTCGGGCTGGGTGATAATAAACGGATTCGCATTGCTATCCATCGCTTCTAACTGTACCATGAATTTTTCAGAAGGAATGACTTCTTTCAATAATTCATCCAGAGTTTTCTTTTGCTCGTCGTCCAGTTTCGAAACGGTGTTTTCGTCCTTTTTGATGAGGTTGTCAATGTGGTCGCCATCTACACGTGCAAACGAAATATTTTCTTTAGTACCCTCAAGTTTTTGGATAAGGTGTGAAACAATAGGCGAATCTAACAACAGCACTTCGTAGTTTTTAGCTTTAGCAGCCTCGATGTAGCTGTGTTGCGCATCTTTATCTGAAGCGTAAAGAATTACCAATTTATCGTCCTTATCGGTTTGGTTCGCCTTTATTTTGTTATAAAGCTCTTCGTAAGTATAGTATTTACCGTCAACCGTTGGGTAAAGCGCAAAGGCTTCGGCTTTTTCAAAGAATTTTTCTTCGGAAAGCATACCGTACTCAATCACGATTTTAATATCGTCCCATTTCTTTTCGAAATCCTCACGGTTGTTATTGAAAAGTGACTTTAACTTATCGGCTACTTTACGGGTAATGTAAGATGAAATCTTTTTCACCGCGCCATCGGCCTGTAAGTACGAACGCGACACGTTCAATGGAATGTCTGGCGAATCTATAACACCACGCAACATGGTTAAGAATTCAGGAACAATACCTTCAACATTATCGGTTACGAATACTTGGTTTTGGTACAACTGAATTTTATCCTTTTGGATTTGCATGTCGTTGCTCAGCTTTGGGAAATACAAAATACCCGTTAAGTTGAAAGGATAATCTACATTTAAGTGAATGTGGAACAACGGCTCTTCAAACTGCATGGGGTACAACTCACGATAGAAGTTGTTATAATCTTCCTCCTTTAAATCGGTAGGCTGCTTGGTCCACGCTGGGTTTGGGTTGTTTATAATGTCGTCAACCGTAATTTTTCTGTGTGGTTCTTTGGTTTCCTTGCCGTCTTTATCGGTAATGGTTGCAGGCTCGTGCTCTGGGTCGTTTATTTCCTTAGTTCCGAATTTAATGGGAATAGGCATAAACTTGTTGTATTTGTTCAACAACTCGCGGATGCGAGATTCTTCCAAAAATTCAGTAGAATCTTCAGCAATATGAAGAATGATTTCGGTGCCTCTTTCTGTTTTTTCTGCAGGTTCTAAAGTGAATTCTGGCGAACCATCGCATGTCCAGTGTGCAGCAGGTTCATCCTTAAACGATTTGGTGATGATTTCAACCTTTTCGGCCACCATAAACGCTGAATAGAATCCTAAACCGAAGTGTCCAATAATTCCAGAATCTTTGGCAGAATCTTTATATTTATCTAAAAACTCTTCAGCTCCGGAAAATGCCACTTGGTTGATGTACTTCTCAACCTCGTCGGCGGTCATTCCCAAACCTTGGTCTATAATATGAAGTTTTTTGCCTTCTTTATCGATTTTAATTTCAATCTGTGGGTTGCCGTACTCAACCTTTGCTTCGCCAACATTGGTAAGGTGCTTTAGTTTTAAAGTAGCATCTGTGGCGTTGCTCACTAGCTCACGTAGAAATATTTCGTGGTCGCTGTACAAGAATTTTTTAATGAGAGGGAAGATGTTCTCAACCGATACATTAATGTTTCCTTTTGTCATGATAAATAAATTATTTGTTATTCCCTTGAAAGCGGGAATTGGATTAAATGTCATTTTAAATTACATTAATTCACTTGGCAACAAAAATGCCAATACAGCGGAAGTGACAAACTGGCACATGAATTTAATTTTAGTGTAAAAACGGCATCTGGATTTTTAAATTTTGTATAATCCGTTGATAATTTTGTATTTTGGTTAAACAAAAACGAAGGCATATGTACAATTCTAAAATAATAGGTTTAGGTAAATACGTACCGGATAATGTGGTGACCAACCAGGAATTATCTCAAATGATGGATACCAATGACGAGTGGATTCAGGAGCGCACAGGTATACAGGAACGCCGTTGGATAAAGGAGGGTAGTGACGATACTTCGGCTGTAATGGGTGCGAAAGCTGCCAAAATAGCTATTGAGCGTTCGGGGTTGACCAAAGATGATATCGATTTTATAGTCTTTGCTACGTTGAGTCCTGATTATTATTTCCCTGGTTGTGGGGTGCAAGTACAGGATATTTTGGAGATGCCAACCATTGGAGCGCTCGATGTGCGTAACCAATGCTCGGGCTTTGTGTATGCTATTTCGGTGGCCGATCAGTTTATAAAAACAGGTATGTATAAAAATGTTTTGGTAATCGGTGCTGAATACCATAGCAACGGGTTGGACAAAACCACCCGCGGCCGAAGTGTTTCGGTTATTTTTGGTGATGGGGCAGGCGCATGCGTACTTTCCAGAGAAGAAGATAACACCAAAGGGATTTTATCGACTCACCTGCACAGTGAAGGGAAACATGCCGAAAAGTTGATGGTAAAGGGCCCAAGTATAGCGCATTGGGTGCCCGAAATTTTAGAGAACCCAGACGATACGTCGTATTTTCCGTATATGGACGGCACTTTTGTTTTTAAGCATGCCGTAGTGCGATTTAGCGAAGTGATAATGGAGGGCTTAAAGAAAAACGGGTTGCAAAAAGAAGATATCGATATGCTTATTCCGCATCAGGCCAATTTAAGGATAGCACAGTTTATACAACAAAAATTTGGACTGAAGGACGACCAAGTGTTTAACAATATTATGAAATACGGAAATACCACAGCGGCATCCGTTATCATTGCACTTACCGAAGCTTGGGAGGAAGGCAAAATAAAAGCCGGCGACCACGTGGTATTGGCGGCCTTTGGTAGTGGTTTTACTTGGGGCAGTGCGATAATAAAGTGGAGTTAAAAGGACTATTCCCTTAATCAAAAAACAGAAAACCCGAAACAAAAGTCTCGGGTTTTCTCAGCTATTAATCAACTTCAACTAACACTAATGTGAAGAATCTTATTCTATTAGACGTAAAAAAGTGAAATAAATTGCATAACGTTCTGATTTTTAACGTTTTTTAACATAAAAACCCGAAGTGTTAACTTCGGGTTTTGTTATACGAATCTTAAATAACGAATTTGAAAAATGTGTAGATGACTAACTCTAAATAATTATTATTCGTGTTTGGCTAGATTGTATTTTACTTTAACGTAAAAAAAGCAATCGGTATTGTTCTAAAAATGAAATTTTAACATTTTTTTTGCTGATTTTCAGTGTTTTGTGAAATATCTCTAACTTGTGTAAAGTATTGATTACAATTCGCCATAAATGTGCTCTTACATAAAGCCGCCACCACCAGAGGCTGTGTTATCATCCCTTTGTTTTCTTTTAATGGCTCGGTATTTTCCGCCACCAAACCTATAGGAAAGCGTAACATTCCAGGTGTTGCTTTCCCAGTTAAATTGCCCTAAAGCCGGGTAAGGGGTGTCGGCCTCAAACTCAAACCTCATGGTGTTCAATATATCGCTGTAATTGAAGCTAAAAGTAGCTCGGTTTTCTTCTAGGAAACTGTAGCGCAAGCCTGTATTTAACATAAACATGGGCTTTCTGGTAAATTGAATGCCTTTTTCTTTCCCACGGTACATCGCAAAAACCGAAAAGTTTAATTTTTTAGTGGCTTTAAAATTATTGAAAACTCTTAAGTTCCAAACTACATTGTCTACTTCGGTGTTTTGTGTAGAAATATCATTTTCCGTGGCGTTTTCTAAATCATCTGTATCTATAAATTCGGTGATACCACGTTGGCTTTGCGAATACAAATCGAAACTACCGTTAAGGTCCCACCACTTTGTTGGTCTGTAATTGGTTGAGAATTCAATTCCGAAAGCGGTTGTGTTGTCAAAGTTGTCGTACGATAAAATGGAGTTTGCAGCACTTATATTAGTGCGGTCTATATAGACAAAACGGTTAATGTTGTCTTGTATAATTCTGTAAAACACACCAGCAGTAATGCTTCCTTTTTTTAATTGGCGTGTATAATTGGTTTCGATAGAATTGGTGAACTGGGGTTGCAACTCGGTGTTTCCGAAGGAGGAAACACGTGGCGTGCTCCACTCCCTGATGGGATTGACTTGTTGCAGGCCTGGCCGGTCTACTCGGCGGCTAAAGCTTAATTGGTATGAGTTTTTATCTGAAGGGGTGTAGGTTAAAAAGGCTGAAGGGTATACCTGAAAATAATTGTTTTCAAAGGGTATGGCTTCAGTGCTGTTGTCGTCGAAAATTTTTAAGGCATTGGCATCGACCATGACCTGCTCTGCACGCACGCCAATTTGATAGCTCCACTTTTCCAAGGTTTTTCCTAATGTAAAATAAGCCGAGTAGATGTCTCTTTTGTAATCAAAATCTGTGCTTGGAGTTGGTGTAATATTACCTGTGCTCGAAAAGGTTTGCCCTGTAGACATATACGCTATATCGGTGTTGAAGAGTCGAGCCTCAAGCCCAGCTTCAATTTTTGTTTTTTCGTTTAAGGGATTTACATAATCTACATTTATGGTGGTTTGGTTTCTTTTGGTGTCCACATTGTCGATGTAATCTGGCGGAAAGTTGAAATTAATGAAGTCAAAATCGGCTATTTCATCTTGGTTGAAATTGTTGTAGTCTGCTTCAATTTCAAGGGTTTCATCTTCATTGTCAAATTCGTGTTTATAAATCAGGTTGTATTGCCCTGAGGTATTGTCTGAAATGTTGCCAAACAATTGACTCTGGATGATGCTGGGGTTTGTGATTAGGGTGTTTCCAAAGCCTTTACCATCAAAAATATTTTGGTTTGTAAAGAAAGATAAAGTGTTTTTGTCGTTAACGTAATAATCAATACCAGCTTTAAAAAGATGCGATTTGTTGTTGTTTCCAAATTTAAAATCTTGCCTTGAGTTGTCGTCTTCACGGGTAATTTCTCCAAAATTGTCGTGTTTGCCAATATTATTCCCATAATTTCCGTAGAAATTAAACTTTCCGTTACGGTAATTCATGTCAATGGAACTATTGAATTTTGCAAAAATTTCTTTGGTGAGACCAAAGTTTACATTACCGTTAAAACCAATTTGTGTGTTTTTGTGGAGTTTTATATTGATGATACCGCTCATGCCTTCGGGGTTGTATTTGGCAGATGGGTTGGTAATTAACTCGATTTGTTTTATGGAGGTGGAAGGGATTTGCTTTAATAATTGGCCAATAGGTACATTGCTTAATTTGCCATCAACCATAACTCGCACATTTTCGTTGCCGCGTAAGCTAATGTTGCCTGTTTGTTGGTCTACGCTAACAGAGGGTATATTGTTCATTATATCGCTTGCTGTTGGCCCGGCGGTAGTTAAGTCTTTTCCAACGGTAACTACTTTTCTATCTACCTTTTGTTGAATGGTGGATGTTTCTGCAATAACGGTGACTTCGTCCAAACCTTCAGCCTGTTCTTCCAGATAAATTTGCCCTAAATTGATGTCGTAATTGTTCTTTCCAATGGCAATATTCTTATCAATGGTTTTGTAGCCAATATATTGAACGCTTACCACGAGATTGCCTTCTTCAACTTTTTCGATTAAAAAAGAGCCGTCTTCAGCGGTAATGCCTCCGGTAATGGTTTCGTTGGCATTGTTTTTCACAATAACGTTAACATAGGGTAAGGGCTGCTTTAAAAGGGCGTCTAGAACAATTCCTGAAATGGAGCCTTTTTTTGCGTTTTCGGGTTCGGGATTTTTGGGGTTGGCGTGGGTGATTGTGTTCAATAAAATAAAACACAAAAAGATAATTCTTTGCATAATTTGATTGATTGTTTTTTGATTGATGCTACAAAGGTAGACGCTGAAACTCAAATCTTGTTACGGAGTGGCGTGTTTCTTAACAGTTTTTTAACATAATTGGCTGTTGATAAACATTTGCCGGTGAGCTTAAAATGATTAAATTACTGAATTATAAATTGCTGAAAAGATAATTTATGAATAAAAAAACTTTAGTATTGGGGGCTTCGTTAAAGCCAAACCGGTATTCGCATTATGCTATTCAAAGATTGGTGGCCAACAAAATTGAAACGGTAGCTGTGGGGCTAAGAACTGGCGAAGTCGATGGAGTGTCTATTGCAACTGAACAATTGCCTTTTGAAAATATAGATACGGTTACTCTTTATTTGAACCCGATGCGGCAGCGGGAATATTATGACTACATCGTTTCATTGAATCCGAAACGGGTGATTTTTAATCCAGGTACCGAAAACCCAGAGTTTTATCAGATTTTACAAGAGAATAACATCGCTTTTGAGCCGGCTTGTACTTTAGTGTTGCTTTCTACGAATCAGTATTAAGCCCAAAAAGGTGAGTAGTCCATTGATGATTAATATTTCGAAACCAATTTGGTAGCCGTTTAGTAAATCTACCGAGTATTCATTCAATAGATAGGATAAGGCGGGAGCCACAATGGCAATAATCCAAACGTATTTGTCCTTGAGTTGTTGTTTGGTGAAAATGCCGAAGGCGAATAAACCGAGTAGTGGCCCATAAGTATAACCTGCTGCTTTGAACAGTTCCCAAATCACAGAAACATCTTTAAAAATAGCATCAAAAAGAATGATGACTACTACGAGCACAAAACTGATAAAAATATGGGTGCGTTTTCTGATTTTCTTTTGGATGTCTTTCGGTTTTTTGTCCAGCTCTATAATGTCGATACAAAACGAAGTGGTGAGCGAAGTTAAGGCCGAGTCAGCACTGGAATAAGCGGCAGCAATCAATCCTAATAGGAAAAATGCTGAGGTCAGTACACCAATTTCGGGTAGCATGGCAATGGTGGGGAATAAATCGTCTTTAGTGGCCGTAATGCCGTGTTGGTGGGCGTATTGGGTTAAAAGCAAACCTAAAACCAAAAACAGAATATTTACAAAAATCAGTACCACACTAAACGATACCATGTTTTTCTGTGCTTCCTTTAAATTTTTGCAGGTGAGGTTTTTTTGCATCATATCTTGGTCCAACCCCGTCATGGTAATGGTGATGAACATACCAGCAAAAAAACTTTTTATAAAATATTGGGCATCGTTAACATCATCAAAAAAGAAAACTTTGCTCATGGCGTCCTGTTTTACATTTTGGTAAATTTCAGAAATGCCGTTTAAATCTAAAGCATGGGATAAAAACACGATGGTGATTACTACCGAAACCAGCATAAAAAGCGTTTGCAGAGTGTCGGTAAAGATGATGGTCTTAATGCCGCCTTTAAAGGTATAGAGCCAAATTAAAAGAATGGTGATCACTACCGTTGCGGCAAAGGGAATGCCATATTGGTCGAACACCAAAAGTTGCAGCACTTTGGCCACCAAAAACAACCGGAATGACGCACCTACCATCCGCGATATCAAGAATGCCACCGATCCCGTTTTGTAGCTCACGTTGCCAAAGCGGTCTTTTAAATAAGTGTAAATGGAGGTTAAATTCAACTTGTAATAAATGGGCAAAAGCACGTAAGCAATAGCCAAGTACCCAAAAAAATACCCAAAAACCACTTGTAGATACCCAAATTGTTTGGTTTCAACCGCACCAGGTACCGAAATAAAAGTCACCCCAGAGAGCGAAGCACCTATCATCCCGAAAGCCACTAAATACCACGGTGCCGATTTGTTGGCCTTAAAAAAGGCATCGTTGCTGTCTTCTTTTCCGGTGAAATATGATATTAAAATCAATACAGCAAAATAGCCTGCAATAAGAAACAATATTTGGGTGGGCGACATAAATTCTATTTTTAATCAGCCAAAATACAAAATAACTTAAAGTCTGTTTTGGAATTTTTATTGAAATGAGTTTGTCATTCCCGCGGAAACTGGAGTTTGAATAGTAGAATTTTGGTGGTTGACTCCAAAGTCCAAAAATGAAACAATCGAAATGTTACCTATGGTTTACCAATGGAACTTGGTTTTAAGACACTCTTTTTATTATTGAATTTGCCGTAAAAAGTGTTAATTTCGCGCTTATGGAATTTTCGTCAAAACTTTTAGAGCGTGCTGTTAACGAAATGTCGCAGTTGCCGGGTATCGGCAAACGTACGGCGTTGCGTTTGGTGTTGCATTTATTGCGTCAGCCCAAAGAGCAAACTACGGCATTGGCCGAGGCTTTGCAAACCATGCGGCTCGATGTGAAGTTTTGTAAATCGTGCCATAATATTAGCGATGTGGAGTTGTGCGAAATCTGTTCCAACCCGAACAGAAATGCCGAAGTTATTTGTGTAGTTGAAGACATTCGCGATGTTATGGCTATTGAAAACACCAGTTCCTTTAAAGGGGTTTATCACGTTTTGGGAGGAAAAATTTCACCAATGGACGGTATTGGTCCGCACGATTTAAATATTGAAACATTAGTGAACAAAGTGAAGCAAGGCACAACAAAGGAGCTTATTTTTGCGTTAAGTTCGACGATGGAAGGTGATACTACCAATTTTTACATATACAAACAAATTCAAGATTACGATGTGGTAACATCAACCATTGCGCGGGGTATTTCAGTGGGCGATGAACTGGAATATGCCGATGAAATCACCTTGGGTAGGAGTATTGTAAACCGAGTGCCTTTTGAAGCATCCCTAAAATCATAATCGAAAAAATGTCAATTTCAGATAAAGGAAACATTAATTTTAAACCAACCGCGTTCTAAAAAGAAACTTTTTTTGAAACTCTCAATTGTTATTTTAAATTATAACGTTCGTCACTTTCTTGAATTATGTTTAAGAAGTGTTAGTAAGTCTATTTCAAATATCGATGCCGAAATTATTGTGGTCGATAATCATTCGGAAGACGATAGTTGCGACATGGTAAAAACCTTGTTTCCTGACGTGAAACTCATTGCCAATACGGAGAATTTGGGCTTTTCAAAAGGGAATAATGTTGGAGTGGCACAAGCGCAAGGTGAGTATTTGTGCATTTTAAACCCCGATACGGTAGTTGCCGAAGATACTTTTGAAAGATTATTGGAATTTGCCGAAACCAAAACGCAATTAGGGGCAATAGGCTGTAAATTGATTAATGGTGCCGGCTTGTTTCTTCCGGAAAGTAAACGGAATATCCCATATGTCAAAGCTTCAGTAAAGAAAATGCTTGGAAATCCTTCTGAGTATTACGCGACCCATTTACAAGCGAATGCCATTGGTAAAGTCGATATTTTAGTGGGGGCCTTTATGTTTTTAAAACGACAGGTTTACAATAAAGTAGGGGGATTCGATGAAGATTATTTCATGTACGGCGAAGACATTGATTTGTCGTACCGTATATTAAAGGCAGGTTACAAAAATTACTATTTGGGCAGTTTAACGGTCGTTCATTTTAAGGGGGAAAGTACCTTAAAAGATAAAAACTATGCCAAGCGATTTTTTGGGGCCATGCAAATATTTTACAGTAAGCATTTCAAAAGCAATAGGTTTTTCGATATGTTTGTTTGGTTGGGCATAAAAATGGCTTATTTTTTCAGGAGAATAAGGGCAGAAAAAAGTAAATCTGTGAACCAATACATATTCGTTTCCAATAAAATGGACGACCGGATACAGCAAAATTTGTCAGGTTCGGTGAAATTGCAAACCCAACCTGAAAAATACTCCAACGGAACCGAGGTTATTTTTAATGGAAATACCATGAGCTATAAAAGTATCATCAAAACTATGGAGCAAAATTTTGAAAAAGAAAAAGAAGTTACTTACAAGATATTGCCCAACAATTCTAATTTTATTGTGGGTAGCGATGATGGTTTCAGCAGAGGCGAGGTCATTATGCTGAATTAGTTTTTATTGAATATAATTTAACGGAAGTGTTGTTTTTTAGTACTTTTGCAAAATAAATAAAGTAAAAGAGGTAATACGTTATAGATATGGCAAAATTTGAGCTTAAGTTGCCGAAGATGGGCGAAAGCGTTGCAGAAGCAATCATTACATCTTGGTTGAAGGATGTGGGAGACTCCATTGAAATGGATGACCCAATTTTAGAAATAGCGACCGATAAAGTAGATAGTGAGGTGCCGAGTGAGGTAGACGGTGTGTTGGTTGAAAAGTTTTTTAATGTAGATGATGTCGTGCAAGTAGGTGAAGTTTTAGCCATAATAGAAACGGAAGGTGATAGTGACGACGATACGTCAACGCAGGCAGAGGTTGATGAAGTTCCCGCAGAAAAGGAAGTAGTCGAGGAGCTTACGCAAACCATTACCAAAGCTAAAGAAATGGTAGCTCCGGTAGTTTCCAATAGCGATCGGTTTTATTCGCCATTGGTTAAGAATATTGCCAAACAAGAAGGACTTACCCAACAGGAATTAGATGCCCTTAAAGGAACGGGAAAAGACGGACGTGTAACGAAAAACGATATTTTGGCTTATTTAGAGAGCCCTAATGGGGACAGGCCGCACTCAACGCCAGAAACGGTACAACCGGAAAAACAGTCCACTAGTAAAAAAGAAGAAAGCCCATCAAATAAGCCCAAGCCAGCAGCACCTGTTTTGAGCAGTGGCGACGACGAAATTATCGAAATGACCCGAATGGGGAAATTAGTGGCCCAGCACATGGTCGATTCGGTGCAAACTTCGGCACATGTGCAAAGTTTCATTGAAGCCGATGTCACCAATATTTGGAATTGGCGTAAAAAAGTAAAGGACGCTTTTGCCAAGCGAGAAGGTGAAAATTTAACCTTTACGCCAATTTTTATGGAAGCGGTGGCCAAGGCGTTACGTGATTACCCGCTAATGAATATTTCCGTAAAAGGCGATACCATAATCAAAAAGAAAAAGATTAATTTAGGGATGGCAGCTGCCTTGCCCGATGGAAACTTGATTGTTCCAGTCATAAAAAATGCCGATCAACTTAACTTGGTAGGTATGACTAAACAGGTAAACGATTTGGCCAACCGTGCTCGACTCAACCAACTTAAACCCGATGAAGTTCAAGGGGGTACTTACACTGTAACCAATGTGGGAACCTTTGGAAGTATTATGGGCACGCCTATAATCAATCAGCCGCAAGTGGGTATTTTGGCTTTGGGGGCTATTAGAAAAGTGCCAGCGGTAATCGAAACTCCAGAGGGCGATTTTATAGGTATCCGATACAAAATGTTCTTATCGCATTCGTACGACCACCGCGTGGTAAACGGTGCTTTGGGCGGCATGTTTGTTAAGGCTGTAAAAGATTATTTGGAAGCTTGGGATTGCAACAGGGAAATTTGAATCTAACAAAATAAACAAAGTATAAAACCTAACCGCTAAACGGTTGGGTTTTCTTATTTTTGCAAAGGCCGATTAACTGGCTAGAAAAATCAAAAGAAATTAATGCAACTCAATTTAACCAAACCCATCTGTTTTTTCGATCTGGAAACTACGGGGGTTAACATCACAACAGATCGTATTGTAGAAATTTCGGTACTAAAGGTATTTCCCAACGGTACACAGGAAAGCAAAACCTGGCTGGTAAATCCAGAAATGCCCATTCCGAAGGAAGTCACCGCCATTCACGGCATTTCAGATGAAAAAGTAGCCAACGAACCGACGTTTAAAGAATTGGCAAAAGACATTTACAATATGATTAAGGATTCCGATTTGGGCGGGTTTAACTCCAACCGATTCGATATTCCACTGTTGGCAGAGGAAATGTTGCGGGCCGATATTGATTTCGATATGAAAAACCGTTTGGCCATTGATGTACAGACCATTTTCCATAAAATGGAACAGCGTACCCTTAGTGCGGCCTATAAATTTTACTGCGATAAAACCCTTGAAGATGCGCACAGCGCCGAGGCCGATACCAATGCCACTTATGAAGTATTGAAAGCCCAAGTAGAAAAGTACGACGAGTTGGAAAACAATACCAAATTTTTGGCCGAATTCAGTTCCCGAAAAAAGTTTGCCGATTTTGCCGGTTTTATCACTTACAATAAAAAAGGTGAAGAGTGTTTTTCGTTCGGAAAGCACAAAGGGAAATTGGTTGCCGAAGTTTTAGAAAAAGAACCCGGCTATTTTGGCTGGCTGCTCAATGCCGATTTTCCGTTGTATACCAAAAAGGTGTTAACAGCGATTAAATTGAGAAGTTTCAATAATAAATTGGGATAGTTTTGTCATTCCTGCGAAGGCAGGAATCCACTTTTTGAAACAAGCTAAACTTAAAATGAGATTTCTGCTTTCGCAGAAAGTTGAATATGAAATTAATCTGCATAGGAAGAAATTATACCGAGCACATAAAAGAACTGGAAAATGAAAAACCTACCGAACCGGTGGTGTTTTTAAAGCCCGATACGGCCATTTTGCTGAAAAAGCAACCGTTTTTTATTCCAGATTTTTCGAACGATGTACATTATGAGGTTGAGGTTTTGGTAAAAATCAATCGGGTAGGGAAGTACATCGATAAAAAATTTGCCCATAAATATTACAACGAAATAGGTTTGGGTATCGATTTTACCGCCCGCGATTTGCAAAAGCAATTGAAGGACAAAGGCTTGCCTTGGGAAAAGGCAAAAAGTTTTGATGGCGCTGCGGTAATTGGTAAATGGATGGAAAAAAGTGAGGTTGCCGATTTGGACCGTTTAGGGTTTTCGTTAAAAAAGAACGATAAAATTGTACAAAACGGAAATACCAGCCACATGCTTTGGAAAATTGATGAATTAATAGAATATGTGTCGAAATATTTTACTTTGAAGATTGGAGATATTATATTTACAGGCACACCGTCTGGAGTTGGCCAAGTTGAAGCCAATGATAAATTAAGTGGATTTATAGAAAACCAAGAAATGTTTTCAATAACAGTGAAGTAAAAATGGAATTAAACTACAAACTACACCGAGTAAGAGAATTAGCTGATAACGATGAAGATTTTATCAAAGCGTTGGCCGAAACGTTCTTGGAAGAAGTTCCTGTTGATGCAGAGCGACTAAAGGTGGCTGTGGCCGAGGAAGATTACCACAACGCTTACCAAGCGGCACATAAAATGAAACCGACGGTAGATTTGTTTGAACTAGGTGTGCTAGATACCCTAATTGAAGTACAGGATTGGGGTAAATTTGAAAAACGTGACATGGATATATCCAAGGAGTTGGAAATTGTGCTCACGGCTGTAGAAAAAGCTTCTGCAGAAATTAAATCCGATTTTAAACTGTAACTATGCTGGCCGAAATCATTACCATCGGCGACGAACTTCTTATCGGGCAAGTTATAGATACCAATTCTGCGTTTATTGCCAAACAGCTTAACAAGATAGGTGTGTCCGTTTACCAGATAACTTCTGTTCAGGACGAAAAGGAACACATCCTAAAGGCGATGAACGAAGCCGAAAATCGAGCGGATATCATTATTCTTACTGGCGGTTTGGGTCCCACAAAAGACGATATTACCAAAAAGACCATTGCTGAATATTTTGATGATGTGTTGGTGAAAAACGACGCGGTTCTCGAAAACATCGAATCGATTTGGAAACAGCACGTTCGTACGAGGCTTCTGCAAGTAAATCGAGATCAGGCGTTAATTCCTTCGAAATCCAAGCCCTTGATGAACACCTTGGGGACAGCCCCGGGCATGTGGATGGAAAAAGGCGAAAAAGTGTTTGTGTCGCTTCCAGGTGTGCCCTACGAAATGCAGGCTTTGGTTGAAAACGAAATGCTCCCCAAATTAAAGGAAAAGTACCATTGTCCGTATATTTTGCACCGAACGCTTATGGTTTATGGTTTGGGCGAAAGTGATTTGGCCGAACGTATCGAGCCTTGGGAAAACGAACTCCCCAAGCATATTAAATTGGCATACTTACCCAATTTAGGACAAATGCGATTGCGTTTATCCACACGAGGTTTTGATGAAGTCCTTCTAAAAAAGGAAGTGGAAGAACAAATCAATAAAGTGCTTCCGTACATAAAAGATGAATTTGCTGGTTTTGAGGACGACGAAGGTTCCGTTGAAATCGTAATCGCCAAGCAGCTCACCAAAATGGGAAAAACATTGGCTATTGCTGAAAGCTGCACCGGAGGAGGTGTGGCAGAGCGTTTTACTGTAAATTCAGGCGCTTCAGCCTTTTTTAAAGGAGGCGTGGTTTGCTATGCTACACAATCTAAAATCAATGTTTTGAATGTGCCAAAGTCGCTAATCGAAGCCCATTCGGTAGTAAGTTCGCAAGTAGCAGAAGCTATGGCCGAAAATGCATTGAATCTTTTTCAATCCGATTATGCCATCGCCACAACGGGCAATGCTGGGCCTACAAAAGGCGATTCCGATGCCGAAGTTGGTGCCGTTTTCGTTGCTATTGCTACAAAAAAAGGCATATATTCGCAAAAATTCAACTTCGGAAATCTGCGCTTAAAAGTGATAAACAAAGCCATAAATAAGGCTTTGGAAATGCTCTTAAAAGAAATTTTTAAAAATACCTAAAAATAAGGTTGGCATAATATAAAGAATTTGTATATTTGCACCTCGATTTTAAGCAACAACGAATTTAAAGTTATATAGAATGTCAAGAGTTTGTGAACTTACAGGGAAGAAGGCTATGGTTGGAAACAACGTGTCTCATGCATTAAACAGAACTAAGCGCAAATTTAACGCGAACTTGGTAAAGAAACGTTTTTACATTCCAGAAGAAGACAGCTGGATAACTTTAAAAGTTTCTACATCTGCTTTAAAAACTATCAACAAAATAGGTATATCTGCAGCGATTAAAGAAGCAAAATCAAAAGGATTTTTAAAATAATAGCTGTTTTTAATAAGGAAAAGACATGGCAAAGAAAGGTAACAGAGTACAGGTAATTTTAGAGTGCACGGAGCACAAGGAGTCTGGACAACCAGGAACTTCAAGATATATTACTACCAAAAACAAAAAGAATACGCCAGAAAGAATGGAGATTAAAAAATTCAATCCTATTCTTAAGCGTATGACAGTTCATAAAGAAATTAAATAAAAGAGATAGGTCATGGCAAAGAAATCAGTAGCATCATTACAAACAGGATCTAAAAGATTAACAAAAGCAATAAAAATGGTAAAGTCGCCAAAAACAGGTGCTTACATGTTTGTTGAATCTATCATGAGTCCAGAAGAAGTAAACGACTTTTTAAGCAAAAACTAAAAAGTAACGTTCCAAAAATATTATAAGCTGCTTTCTTTTAGAAAGCGGCTTTTTTTATTTTATATTTGAAAGGCTAACTGACAGATTTTCAGAAAGCAAAAATTGGTAAGATAATTGACCATGAAAATCTGTGCGTTACCACTCCCGATAGTTATCGGGAGGTAGGGTTCAATAGCTTGCCCTGAGCGGAGTCGAAGGGCTGCTATCGCTAACGCACCCACCTCGTCTTTATGTTTTTAATGTAAACATAAAGCCACTCCTCCTCTAATAGGAGGAGAATTACTAAGTATAAAATCCTTCCCCTTAAAAGGGAAGGTGGATTTATCCCGATGATACGGGATAAAGACAGAAGGGTTTTTAAAAAAAGCCCCGAAGCCATAAATGAATAAACAACCAACCAAGTTAAAATGAGCTTTTTTAAAAAAATATTTTCTTCCGAAAAAAAGGAAACCCTAGATAAGGGGTTGGAAAAATCGAAAACCAGTTTTTTTGGTAAACTGAGCAAGGCGGTAGCCGGAAAATCGAAAGTGGACGATGAGGTACTCGACAACCTCGAAGAAGTTTTGGTAACCAGCGATGTGGGCGTAAACACTACGTTAAAGGTCATTGAGCGTATCGAGGAGCGCGTTTCAAAAGATAAATATTTGGGTACGGACGAGCTTAACCAAATCCTTAGAGAAGAAATTGCAGGCTTGTTGAGCGAAACCAATTCTGGCGAAGAAACCGACTACACCATCCCCGAACTTCCTAAATTGGATAATGGCAAAAAAACACCCTATGTACTTATGGTAGTTGGTGTGAACGGTGTGGGCAAAACCACTACCATTGGTAAGTTGGCATATCAATTTAAAAAGAAAGGCTTAAAAGTGGTTTTAGGTGCCGCCGATACCTTTAGAGCTGCCGCGATAGACCAACTTCAAATTTGGGCAGATAGGGTAGACGTGCCTATGGTACGCCAAGATATGGGAAGTGATCCGGCTTCGGTGGCGTTCGATGCACTGAAATCGGGTGTAAACCAAGATGCTGATGTCATTATTATCGATACGGCTGGACGTTTGCATAATAAAGTCAATTTGATGAACGAGTTGAGCAAAGTAAAGCGCGTTATGCAAAAAGTAGTGGGCGATGCGCCACACGATGTGCTTTTAGTGTTGGATGGTTCTACTGGTCAAAACGCATTCGAACAGGCCAAACAGTTCACTGCAGCAACCGAGGTAACCTCGTTGGCAGTAACTAAATTGGATGGAACGGCCAAAGGCGGCGTGGTGATTGGTATTTCAGACCAATTCCAAATTCCCGTTAAATATATTGGCGTTGGCGAAGGTATTGAAGATTTGCAAGTGTTCAATAAGTTTGAGTTTGTCGATTCGTTTTTTAAATAATTTTTGTCATTCCCGCGCTTGTGCAGAGCGCAGTCGAAGTAAAGGCGGGAATCCAGTCATTTTGCTTATTTTTATATAACTTCATGAAAATGAGTGGAAATGGCACACAGCATCTACCATAACTTTCTAATCAAAGCTTCCTAAAAACAAGTCTTTGACGGTGTGTCGCAACCCAAACATCTCGATAATTGGTGGAGGCTAAAATCTTCTGGAACACCAGAACTTGGTGCAGAGTACAACCTCAATTTTACCGATAAATACGATTGGTTCCGTAAAGTTTCAAAGGTAATTCCCAACCAATCCTTCCATTTAAAAATAACCAAGGCCGATGCCGACTGGAATCCCACAACCTTCGGCTTCGATTTAGAAAAAACCGAAAAGGGCACCATGGTTCAATTTAGCCATATCAATTGGCCCGAAGCGAATAATCACTATAAACATTCGTCCTTTTGTTGGGCATTGTTGCTAAACGGACTTAAAAACTATTTAGAAAAAGGCATCGTGGTGCCTTTTGGGGATCGTGAGTAAAACAGATTAACAGGCTTTTAAGTTATCAGACGAAAATCCATAATCATTCCGTATCTTTGCGCCCTTATTCGGAAGAACTTATGCGTACAAAATCCTTAAAGAAAAACAAGATTAATGTGGTAACACTGGGCTGTAGTAAAAATGTTTACGACAGCGAAGTGCTTATGGGGCAATTAAAGGCCAGCGGAAAAGATGTGGTGCACGAGGATGAAGGCAATATTGTGGTCATCAACACTTGCGGTTTCATCAATAATGCCAAGGAAGAAAGCGTTAATACCATTTTGGAGTACGTTCAAAAAAAGGAAGAAGGTGATGTGGATAAAGTGTTTGTAACGGGCTGCTTGAGCGAGCGTTATAAACCGGATTTGGTAAAGGAAATTCCGAATGTAGACCAGTATTTCGGTACTACCGAATTGCCCGGGCTGTTGAAAGCCTTGGGTGCTGATTACAAGCATGAATTAATTGGCGAACGTTTGACTACTACGCCAAAAAACTACGCGTATTTAAAAATTGCCGAAGGTTGCGACAGGCCCTGTTCATTTTGTGCTATTCCAATTATGCGCGGAAAACACCGCAGTACGCCTATTGAAGATTTGGTGACCGAAGCCGAAAAACTGGCCGCCAATGGCGTAAAGGAATTGATTCTTATTGCTCAGGATTTAACCTACTACGGACTCGATTTATACAAAAAGAGAAATTTGGCAGAATTGCTAGAAGCCTTGGTAAAAGTAGAGGGATTGGAATGGATCCGTTTGCATTATGCGTTCCCTACGGGGTTCCCGATGGACGTTTTGGAAGTAATGAACCGTGAGCCTAAAATTTGCAATTATTTGGATATTCCGTTGCAACATATTTCTGATGGCATTCTGAAAAGCATGCGTCGCGGTACCACCAAAGAGAAAACCACTAAATTACTCAAGGAGTTTAGAGCAGCCGTTCCGAACATGACTATCAGAACCACATTAATTGTGGGCTATCCCGGTGAAACCGAGGAAAATTTCCAAGAGTTGAAGCAATGGGTGAAGGATATGCGTTTTGAGCGTTTGGGCTGTTTTACTTATAGCCATGAGGAAAATACCCATGCCTTTAATTTGGAAGATAATGTGCCCGAGGAAGTAAAAATAGATCGTGCCAACCAAATTATGGAAGTACAATCGCAAATTTCGTGGGAACTGAACCAGAAGAAAATCGGTCAGGAATTTAAAGTGGTGATCGATAGAAAAGAAGGTAATTATTTTGTTGGACGCACCGAGTTCGATTCGCCCGACGTGGATAACGAAGTATTGATTGACGCCAGTAAAACCTATTTAAAAACTGGTGAGTTTGCTACCGTAAAAATTATTGATGCTGAAGATTTCGACCTTTATGGGGAAGTGATAAGCTAAAAATTTTTGGTTATTAATTCTTTTATGTTCATTGAGTGCAGTCGAAATGAGTTTTTTGGAATATATGTTTAACCCCAGTTTAAAATTCTAAGGTGTGCACTCCAATGAATTCCAAAAATTCTTAGAAATCATCAGCGCCGAATGTTTTCCGGTGTTGGGCAAGTCCATTGCTAAAACCAAGTACGCACCGATTGATTTATCGGAAAGCAATCCGGAATTGACCGATGAAGATTTATCGTCCACAGCTAAGTTTACTGAATTTATCAATAACCACCTGAAAACCCATAAAGCATCAGTCGCTTATGGTGGTTATTTGGAACAACGCAATATTTACAAACGCAGCCGATATTTTAATGCTGAAAACACAGAAAGCCGAAACATCCATTTGGGCATCGATTTGTGGTGTGCTGCCGAAACGCCCGTTTACGCTCCGTTGGATGGTGTGGTGCACAGTTTTAAAAACAACACCAACTTTGGCGATTACGGCCCCACCATTATTTTAAAACACAACATAAACGGTGTTGCGTTTTTTACGCTTTACGGGCATTTAAGTTTGGCCTCGATAACTAATTTAAAAGTAGGGCAAAATTTTAAAAAGGGAACTATAGTTGGTGCTTTGGGCAGTGCTTCTGTAAACGGGGATTATCCGCCACATTTGCACTTCCAGATTATAAAAGACCTGCAAGATTTTATAGGCGATTACCCAGGAGTGTGTCGAAAAAGCGATTTAACGTTTTATGAAAGTAATTGTCTTAAACCTGACTTGTTGTTACGGTTGTGAGGTTTCAGAAGAGTTTGTTCATTTAACGTTTTGGCTATGGTTTCGTTGTGGAATTATCCGCAGGATTATTTCGCTGAAATCCAGCCGTTTGATTTATACTTTTATACAGGTTAGTAGTTAGTTGCACATAATTTCACTTTGATAGGTTTTATCACTATTGACCATTTTGGTTATTATTGTATTTTTGTTTTGGGAACGATTAATTCTAAAACAAAATTCATTAAAATATCGATTGAGATTAAACTCACTTACCCAATAATAAGTGGTTCTAATCCACGATTTTATTTGATGAACCATCGTTGCAATGCCTTAAAGTTCTACCCCTTATTGCTATCGATTTGAGTGATGTTGTATACTTTAGCAATAGGCCTGTAGCCTTTCCGTTTGTTGGTAGTGATTCGAGCGTTTCTGTCAACATGCATGATGTATATATACTAAAGTGACGTGCGGAAAAGTCCTTGATATTAAGAGCGTACATGCGCTTGACCTTACCATGATCAGTAAGCTAAACAGCAGTAATAGCTTTCTTCTTTTTGGCATCATAACTGCGCCCAATCTTGTTTTGCTCATATCCGCCAAGTACAAATTTATCAACCTGTACATTGCCATCCATGGGGTTGTTTTCACTAGAAGCCATAGCTTCTCTTACCTAAAGCATAAACAAACGAACGGTCTTCTCTGTTAAGCCATAGCGTACGCCCATTTGGATACCGGATAAGCTCTTGGTGGTGGTTGCCATTTCAAAACATACAAAAAAGGCTTTACGAACACCAAACCTGACTATGTGGAAAATGGTAATGGCCGTTGGACTTTCTGTGTCACCACATTTATTGCACGCTCTTGAAAAATTCTTGCGCAATTGGTAACTGCTGTTGCCATATTTTCGACAAATATAGCTGTCCTTCCACTTGATTTGACCCAGATATTCTTTACAATCCAAGTCCGTTTTGAAGCGTTCCGTAAACTCTAGGAGGTTTTGACCCTTAAAAATTTCCATACCCCTCCTATTTTTACAGACACACAAGTAATGAAATTATCTACTGATCTCTAAAAATTTATTTTAATTTTATTTTAACATTTGATTGTGTAATTTTACGATAAACATTAAAAACAATCATGATGAGAAAGCCATTTGCAACACTATTATTTATAACCGCTTTATCGGTTAGCGTTTTAAGCTGTAAGGATAAAGCCAAGGAAGCCGAAACCACCGAAGCCGAAATGCCTGCAACTGCCGAGGCCACTGCCGAAAGCTACAAGGCTAATGTGGATGCTTCGACCATTCAGTGGAAAGGGTTTAAGCCTACAGGCGAACACTATGGCACAATTGATATAGAAAGCGGCACTTTTGATGTAACCAATGGAGAAGTTGTTGGTGGTTCGTTTATTATTGATATGAACTCTATCGTGGTGAACGATTTACCAGCCGACGATGAAAAGAACACCAAGCTTACGGGACATTTAAAAAGTGACGATTTTTTTGATGTTGAAAAGTACCCTAATGCTGTTTTTACAATTACCGGAGCTGAAAATGGAGAAGGAAAAACCATGCTGTCGGGTAATTTAACTTTGAAGGATGCTAAAAACAACATTATCTTTCCGGTGTCGGTATCGCAAAATGGCGATGAACTTATTTTAGAGAGTGAAACTTTTACAATTGACCGCTCTAAATGGAACGTAAAATACGGTTCTAAATCGTTTTTTGATGACTTGGGCGATAAGTTTATTAACGACGATATCGAGTTAAAAGTAACTGTAAAAGCTACAAAGGCTTAGTGGAAATTATAATTTAAGTTTTACGGAAACTGTCTAGTCCTGAAATATGACTACAAGTTAAAAAATTGATTTACGCTGTTTTTAAATATACCATATTTGGTGTTTTATAATCTAAAGATACATGTAATCTTATTTGGTTGTATAAATTAATAGCACTTTAAGAGATACTACCTTAAGGTACGTTACTTTGAAGCAAAGGCTTTTACATCCTGTTCACTCACTTCATTTCCGCCTAGAATAATTAACCGCTCCACGACATTTCTAAGTTCGCGGATGTTTCCGGTCCAATCGTATTCTTGTAGTAACTTAACGGCTTTGTCTGAAAATGACTTGTTGGCCGTGCCTTGTTCTTCCGAAATCTTTTTTGCGAAATGATTAATGAGTAACGGAATGTCTTCACGCCTATCGTTCAACGCCGGAACTTTAATCAATATAACGGCCAACCTGTGGTACAAATCTTCACGGAATTTGCCGTCTTCAATTTCTTGTTTTAAGTTTTTATTGGTGGCGGCAACAATGCGCACATCTACTTTTATGTCTTTGTCGCTGCCTACTCGCTGTATTTTGTTTTCCTGCAAGGCACGGAGTACTTTGGCCTGTGCAGAAAGACTCATGTCGCCAATCTCATCCAGGAAAATAGTCCCGCCATTGGCGGCTTCAAATTTTCCGGCGCGGTCTTTATTGGCGCTGGTAAAAGCCCCTTTTACATGGCCGAACAGCTCACTTTCTATAAGTTCTGAGGGAATAGCGGCGCAGTTAACTTCTATTAAATTGCCTTTGGCACGGGCGCTTTTCTGGTGCAACCAATGGGCTACCAATTCTTTTCCCGTACCGTTAGGGCCAGTAATTAACACACGTGCATCGGTGGGAGCCACCTTATCAATCATGTCTTTAATTTGAACGATGGCATCACTCTCGCCAATCATTTCGTATTTTTTGCTGACCTTCTTTTTCAGGATTTTATTTTCAACCACCAATTCCTTGCGGTCTAATGCGTTTCTCACCGTATTCAGCAGTCGGTTTAAATCTGGCGGTTTCGAAATATAATCGAAGGCGCCCAAGCGCATGGTGTTTACAGCGGTATCTAAATCGCCGTGACCAGAAATCATTACAATAGGTATTTCGGGCTTTATTTTTTTTACGGCTTCCAGTACTTCAACACCATCCATTTTGGGCATTTTAATATCGCAAAGCACCAAATCGAAATCGTCGTTTTTTATTTTTTCTATGCCGCTCAAACCATCTTCAGATTCTTCAACTTTGTAAGTGTCGTTTTCTTCCGAAAGGATTTTTACCAACACTCTTCTAATGGCGGCCTCGTCTTCAATTACTAATATTTTTGGCATATTCTATATTTTGAATTTTATTCCCGTTCTTAAATAAAACGCATTGACATCGTCTAATTTAAAAATTTCGTCGCGGTCTTTGTTACGCAAAACATTGTTCATTCTAAACGTGTAACCTGTGTACAAATACCCTACCAAATGTTTCGATAGTAAATATTCGTAGCCCAAACCGCCAACAACTACCGACATAGAAATGTGGTCTACACTTTCGCCGTTTATTACCGAAGGCTCCTGTAAATGCCCCAAATAGCCATCAAGACCCACAAAGGTTTGTATGTTGTTTTTTTCGTTTAAGGCGTATTTTACATTCGATTTTGGTACACCTAAATTAAAGCTCCAATGGGCGTTAACCTCGCGGTAGTAACTTACAAAAGGCAACGGAAAGGGTATGCCGGTGGTGGCATTGTAGGTTAGCCCCAAAATGAGTCGGTAGGGTCGTTTTAGGTCATCTGCATCAGTACGATCATTAATGGCGTAAATCCCACCGTTCATAAAATAGTCATCAGAAGTGAGCGATTGGCTTAACGTAGAAGCGATTCTCGGGTTGAATTTGGCACCAAACCGCCACTTTTCGTTCCATTTAAAGGTGTAGCCAATGTTGAGGTCAATGACATGGATTTTATTAAGCGTAGAGGTATCGAACGGGTAACGGTCCTCTAGGTTGAGTATAACGTTGTTGTATTCACCACCAATTACCAAATACGAATCGTTTTTAAGTTCTACGGGGTAGTTTAAAAGCGCTCTTAGTCTGGTGTATTGGTCTTCGGAATCCGATTTCGGTATAAAGGAATATTCCAAACGGGCCAAATCGGTGAGTTGCGCGTGGCCAAAATGAACAAGCATCAGCATAAAACACAAGGTTTTAAATCTAATAGCTGTATTTGAAATGGAGGTTTTCAGGTGGAAATTATATTTAAAAAATTATAGGTTATTATTTCGAATTATAAATATGCACATCTCTCTGTGGGAACGGAATGGTAATGTTGTGTTCTCTAAAGATTCTGTCTATTTCAAAACGTATATCGCTTTTCGGAAATTGTGCTTTAAAACTATCGCTAAGGGTAAAAACGATGTTAAAGTTTAGCGAGCTATCTGCAAAATCGGTAAAAATTACAGTGGGTTCCGGTTCGCTTAACACGTCGGGGTGCGTACTGGCTGCCTGCAATAATAGTTTTTTTACCAACTGTACATCGCTGCCATAGGCAACCCCTACGCTTACCGATTCTCTTGTGGTAGTGCCATTTTGGGTCCAGTTATACAAACTGTTTTCTAAATACAAATGGTTGGGAATGATTAAAACCTTATTGTCGATGGTGACCGCTCTGGTGGTTCTTAATTTGATTTCTTCAACACGGCCTACTTTGCCTTCAATTTCAATAATGTCGCCCACATGAACGGTTTGGTCAACAAGTATAAAAATGCCCGAAATGATATCCTGAAACAGCGTTTGCAAAGCCAAACCAATACCAATGAGCAAGGCAGCAGAAGCAGCAAAAACGGCCGTAACATTAACGCCTACCGAATGCAGGGTAATAAGTAGGATGACCAAATAGACCAGCCACCTAAAATAGCCATAAACCACATTGAATTTCGATTTGTCGTTTTCTGGTAAATTTTTGGTCAGAAGTTTTAAAACCACCCTTAAAAAAATGGTGGTAATAAAAATAGCGGTAACTACTATGATGAGGTCCATAATAGAAACGCTAATCTTTTCAGTGAAATTGATATGGAGATTCAGAAAGTTCTGAACACTCTCCCAAGCCGAACTTTCTTTTATTTTTTCCTCGATGTTTTCCAGGTTCTGAATCATTTTTAAATTAATATTTAATCCATTTAAAAATTTCCTTGTACGATGGTTTTTTGCCGTACATTAAAATGCCAACTCGGTAAATTTTGGCTGCAAACCAAACCGTAAAGATAAACGAGCCTATCAAAATAAGCAACGATACCAACTGTTGCCAAAGCGGCACCCCAAAAGGAATACGCATAAGCATCACCACCGGAGAGGTAAACGGTACAAACGAAAAAATGGTTGAAACCGTACCATGCGGATCTTCAACCACGGTAAATATACCAATATAAACGGCTAAAATAAGCGGCATTAAAATAGGAAGCATGAATTGCTGGGTGTCGGTTTCGTTATCCACGGCAGCGCCAATAGCAGCGTACAACGAACTATAAAGTAAATAACCTCCAATAAAAAACAGGATAAATGCAAATATTAGATTCACCAATGGCAAATGCATAAAGGCGTTGGCTAAATCTTGGGCTTGTTGGTTTACTTCGGGATTTTCCATGGCTTGTCGCATCATTTCCTGTTGCGGTGTTTGCATTTGAGACATATCGATGCCCAAAACAAGTGACACCACAAACATTAAAATACCGCCTAAAATAATCCAAATAACAAATTGTGTAATACCAGCTAAAGAGGTGCCAATGATTTTGCCCAACATTAATTGAACGGGTTTTACCGAAGAAATAATCACTTCGATAATTCGGCTGGTCTTTTCTTCAATAACGCTGCGCATAATCATATTGCCATAAATAATGATGAACATAAAGAGTAGATAGCCTGCTGCCCCTCCAAATATGAGTTTGATGATGCTATCGATTTTTGAAGTTTTTTCGCCTTCAAAGCTTTCTTGGGCAATGTTTAAAGTTACTTTTGACGCGTTTATCATATTGGGGTCAACGCCTCTTTTTTGAAGTTCTAAATTGGTGAACTCCTTTTCTAAAGTCCTTTCGATATCTGAAATTAAAGTTAGCGAAGGTGATTCTTTTGAATAAAATGTAATCGTATTTGAACTGCCGTCACTATTTTTTTTAATGTGTAACAAACCGTAGCCCTGTGTGGTTTGCACCAATCCTTTGGCGTCCTTTAAGGGCATGTTTAAAATGGTATAAGTGGTGTTTTCGGAACTTTTAAAGCTTTTTTCAACGGTATTGGTTTCGTCTAAAATGGAAATGACTTTTGTGCTCTCGTTGTTGAGTTGCGTTAAGTAGGCCACAACCGCGATGAGCGTTATAAAAATAATGGGGCTTAAAAAGGTCATGATAATAAACGCCTTGTTTTTAACCTTGGTTAAGTACTCCCGTTTTATAATTAGTGGTAAGTGGTTCATGAATTTAATTGTTCTTTACGGCTTTTATAAAAATGTCGTTAACACTCGGTATCAACTCTATAAAATGCGATACTTCGCCTTGTTGTGTTAAGTAGTTTAAAAGGGCGTTGGGCGATTGCTCGGGCGTGAGTTTTATATTTAACTTCAGCTCATTGTCTAACGACTTGAAATGGGCGTCGCTGATGCTGAATTTGTCAGCGAGCCGTTGCCTCAAAGCAGATTGATTATCGGCTTTTATGCCCACCTCATAAGTATTTATTTTGTATTGCCGTTTTACCTCATTTAACTGCCCTTCCAATATTTTGTTGGATTTGTTAATTAGCGCAATATCGTCGCACAATTCCTCCACCGATTCCATTCTGTGGGTTGAAAAAATCACGGTAGCACCATCGTCGCGCAGCTTTAAAATCTCATCTTTAATCAAATTGGCATTTATAGGGTCGAAGCCCGAAAAGGGTTCGTCAAAAATCAAAAGTTTAGGTTGGTGTAATACGGTAACCACAAACTGCACTTTTTGTGCCATTCCTTTGGAGAGCTCTTGTATTTTTTTGTTCCACCAATCACCAATTTCCAAACGATCGAACCAATATTTCAATCGGGTTTTGGCTTCAGCTTTGCTTAAGCCTTTTAGCTGGGCCAAATACAAGGCTTGTTCGCCCACTTTCATCGATTTGTACAAGCCGCGTTCTTCGGGCAGGTAGCCAATGTCTTTTATGTGGAGTTGCTTTAGTGGCTCACCGTCCAAAAGTACCGAACCCGAATCGGGCAATGTGATTTGGTTTACTATACGGATTAATGTGGTTTTTCCAGCGCCATTGGGACCCAAAAGCCCAAAAATACTTCCTTTAGGAACGGTAATAGATACCTCGTTAAGGGCTTTATGGTTGCCAAAACTTTTTGAAACTTTATTGACCTCAAGTAGGTTCGCCATACGTACGTTTTAAATGGTAAATATATTAAATGTTAAGGGAGAAGTTTTGCGAATTTGAAGCAAAAAATCGAATAAAAACAAAACCCACCCTTAAAAAGATAAGGATGGGAAAAAAATTGCTATGAAAAAGAAAAATTACCACTAAAGTGAATTAGTGATAGCCAAATATAGTTTTTTTTTTCATACGAAATGCAAATTTTATTGATATGTTAAAGGTTTAAACAAAAAAAATCCGCTTTTTTAGCGGATTTTTTAATTTTATTGTTCATTTTTTATGAAAACATATCTTTTACTTTTTCGAAGAACGATTTGTCTGAGCTCTCCGGTTTTGGCGAAAAATGTTCGTCGTCTTGCATGGCTTCAAAAAACTCTTTTTGCTGTTTGCTAAGGGTTTTTGGAGTCCAAACATTAACGTGTACCAAAAGGTCGCCTTTACCGTAACCGTTGATGCTCGGGATGCCTTTTCCGCGTAAGCGCAATATTTTTCCCGATTGCACGCCGGCTTCAACTTTAATGCGTACTTTTCCGGTAACGGTATCAATTTCCTTTGAAGTTCCCAATACGGCCTCAGGGAAACTTACATATAAATCGTAATGTAAATTATCGCCTTCGCGCTGTAATTTGGCGTGCTGTTCTTCTTCAATAAGAACAATTAAGTCGCCCGAAATACCATTGCCCGGAGCTTCGTTTCCTTTACCGGATACTTTTAACTGCATGCCGTCAACCACACCTGCAGGTATTTTTATTGAAACGGTTTCTTCCGAAACTTTTAAACCTTGTGCATCGGCCCCGCTGCCCATTTTATCGATGATTTGCCCTGCACCGCCACAGGCGTTACAAGGCGCAGAGGTTTGCATGCGGCCCAAAATAGTGTTGGCAATACGGGTAACCTGGCCAGAACCGTTACAAGTAGGGCAGGTTTTATAAGTTGTGCCCGGTGCCTGTACTTTACGTTTTACCTTTACTTTTTTCTCAACGCCGTTGGCAATTTCCTCGAGGGTTAATTTTACTCTAATACGTAGGTTGCTGCCTTTTACGCGACGCTGGCCTCCGCCACCGCCAAAACCAGAGAATCCGCCGCCAAATCCACCACCAAAAATATCGCCAAATTGGCTGAATATGTCATCCATATTCATGCCGCCGCCACCGCCAAAGCCACCACCATTTTCGAAGGCTTGGTGACCAAATTGGTCGTAGCGTGCTTTTTTGTCGGGGTTGCTTAAAACCTCGTAAGCCTCGGCCGCTTCTTTAAATTTGGCTTCGGCTTCCTTATCGTCTGGGTTTTTGTCGGGGTGAAATTCAATCGCCTTTTTACGGTAGGCTTTTTTAATTTCGGCAGTGCTTGCCCCTTTGTCAATACCTAATATTTCGTAATAATCTCTTTTCGCCATAATCGTAATTTAAAATCCTTGTATAAAAAAAAAAGGACTTTTGTGTTTTGTAATTTATTGCCCGATAACCACTTTAGGGAAACGGATTACCTTTTCGCCAAGTTTGTATCCCTTTTCAATCACATCGATAATTTTTCCTTTAAGGTCGTCGCTTGGTGCAGGTATTTGCGTTACAGCCTCGTGGGCATCGGCGTTAAAGGTGTCGCCTTGTTCTACCTTAATGGCTTTAAGTCCTTTTTGCTCTAAAGTATTTACCAGTTTTTGGTAAATTAACAAAACGCCTTTGCGCAATTCTTCAGCTTCTTTGTCTTCGTTAATATGCGTTAGGGCGCGCTCAAAATCGTCAATAATGGGCAGTAAGGTTTTCATAACATCTTCGCTGGCCGTTGAAAATAAATCGATACGCTCTTTGGCAGTACGTCTTTTATAATTTTCAAATTCAGCAAACAAGCGTAGAAACTTATCTTTTTCCTGTTGCAACTCTTCCTTAAGTTTTTCTTCGACGCTTTGCTCTTCAGCTACTTGTTCTTCAACTTCAACCGTTTCGTTTTGTGCGGCCTCTTCCATTTGCGGGTTTTCTATATCGTTTGCTTTGTTTTTTTTGCTCATTACGTATCTTAGTTTTAATAGAATACAAAAATTGATTGGCAAAAGTACTGCCATTATTGTAAAAATGCCATAATGGCATTAAAAATTTATTTTGTATTTCTTTTTATTCCTCAATACTTAAAAGATTATTTTCTTCATTAACCTCTTTCAGAAAGAAGTTTTAGCATCAATTAAAGCTTTTAAATAAGACTCATGTTTATGGAAAAGTCCAACGTAACCAAGTTGTACAGTTTCGTGTAGATTTTCCTTTAGTTGTCTTTTGAAATATTTAATAAATGTTTGTATTTAGACTTTTAAATTTGAGTCCAACTGTCCGCAATTGATTTATTTGCAGATGGAATGTAATAATTCGGGAATAAGGTTTGAAAATTTTTCATTTCCGAAGTTGATTTGATTATCAAGTCAAACAGTTTTTTTCCTTCTTCCTAATCTTGAAGTTTACCAAAGTCCTTTATTTTGAAAAAATTATCCGCTAACCTTTCAACGATTAGGTCGATTGGGTTGTATTTCTGATTAGGTTTTTTATATTAGCCTAACTTTTGGGATATGTGTCGTTTCAATGACTTATATTCGTCGTTAAACGAATCTAGTTGAAATTTTCTATAAATATAAGTCGAAAAACACTAATGTTTTAAAAGTTGCTTTAAAGCCAAAACCAAAACCGATTTTAATTCCTCCGGAAACTGATTACCCACAACATACTTTTGGTTCACTTCCAATTCAATGCCCAAATAATCTTTATCGAATTGTTTACGAAGATAAGTAGTAAAGCCATCCGCCTTTCCCAGATAGGGATAATTAAAGCGCACATTTAATTTTGGGTTTTGCAGCAGTAGTTCTTTTTTGAATTGTTCGCAAAATGCTTTTTCTTCAATGCGACAGGAATCGTATAGCAAACCGATGTCGCAGTAGCGCTCTTCGCCGTTTAAAATAGGGGTAAAGGAATGCACCGAAAGATGTAAAACCGTTTCGCCCTTGGCTATCCAGTTTTTTATAGTTTGCTCCACTGCGTTTCGGTAGGGTAGGTAGTAACGGCTTATCAGCTGCTGCTTTTCAGGTTTTGAAAGCCCTTTGGTAAACTCCGAAAACAAATTGGGGTGGTGCAACGAGCGGTTCAGTTCAATCAATAGCCGGCTGGTTTTCGAGTATTTTGAATAAACGGCCAAAGGTTGCAACGTACGGAACATATCGAGTGCACCAATATCGTAACCGCGGTGCGTGTTTAAAACAGATTCCTGGTTTTTAAAACAAGGCTTAAATTCTTCAGGAATATGGTTTCCGCCGTGCTCGCAAGTAAATACCAGTTTCACGGCATAAATAGTTTATTGTTCTGTAAACATTCAGCCAATTTAAAATACACGGTTTTTAAGTGCTTTTCCGAAAAATCGTTTCCAACAGCCTTTAAAATTCGGGTGGATAAAGTACCGTGTTCCAAAATGGTTTCAATGGCTTGATGGTGACTGTTGTCAATATTTGGTTTCACCAATTGATAAAGCTGTTTCCAAACATTCTGTGCGGTGCTTTCGTTTTCAATTTTAAAAAGCGCTAAATAATTCGTATTCGTGATTATGGCCAGTTCGCCATCCTTAATACAGGCATTTAAAATCTCAAAAAGCGGTTCTTTTTGCCATGACTTTTGCGTGTTTAAATCGACCAATTTTTCAGAAACCAATAGTTTTAAAACTTCAATGATAAACACACAAATGGTGATATCGGCCTGCGGACATTCTTGAATATCGATAAGCCGGATTTCAATGGCATTTCTATCAAAACGAGCGATGGCACCACGTGAGTTTAAAAAATAATGATCTAAAATATTGTCGGTGTCGAACGGTTTAATGGCTTTTTTTATGGGATTGAAAATGGTGTTTTCGTAATCGGTTTTTGTAAACACAGACTCTGGAATTACCAGTCCCGTCATTTCCGGAATTTCCTTTTGGTTGGTTTTGTAATAGTTCAATCGGGCATCTTTAAAAGCCGTTTGTTGGCCTTCCAAAATAGGTGAACTGGCGCACAAAGCCGGAATGAGCGGTAATATAATCCGAATGGCGGCATGTAGTTTTTCAAATTCACTATCATCATAAAAAGGCAGGTTGATGTGGGTGCTCTGTACATTGCTCCAACCGTGACCTTTGCAGTTGAAAATACGGTTGTACAGCGCGTAAACCTCGCTGTAACTGTGTTTCCAAAGTTGGGTTTCGGTGAGCGGATTCATAAAAGGGTGGGCCGCCGTGGGCAACAATTGGGCATTTTGGCTGGCCAAAAGCGTATTGATTTCTGTAACGTTTTTGTGGAATAACGCCGACAGACCATCAAGATTATTGGTGGGACCATTGGTTTTTAATTCCACTACATGGGCTACCAGTTCGTTGCTCCATGCGATGTCGCCATTTTCAACATCGGAAGTCAATGTGCCATTTTTGGCTGTTAATAGTTCGTCCACAGTCGGCATCACGTTTAAATTGGAGCGGTTAACGAGCATGTATTCCAACTCAATACCGAAGACTTCAAATAAATGATACTTTTTTCCCATGCTAATCCACTCGTGTTTTTAAGGCCGTTAATATTTCGGTGTAAACCAAATCGCCATAAAAGGCATCCTCAACACCAAAATCGATGTTGGGGTTGTCGTTAATTTCAATCACCATCGGTTTGTTGTCCACCACTTTTATATCGATTCCCAACAGACCTTTTCCAATGAGTTTCGCCGATTTCAATGCCATTTTAATAATGTTTTTAGGCACCTTTTCAATGGGGAAACTCTCGGCATCGCCATCCTGTTCGTTTTTCTTTTTGGCTTTCCAATTATAGATTTGCCAGTGCCCTTTGGCCATATAATATTTACAGGCGAAAAAGGGTTTACCGTCAATAATGCCAATGCGCCAATCGTAATCGGATGGGCAATATTCCTGGGCAATAATTAAATCGGATTCTTTCAGCATTTTATTGGCCAATGCACCAAATTCTTCTTCGGTTTTAGCTTTTTTTACCCCGAATGAAAAGGTGGAATCGGGTGCTTTTAGCACGCAGGGCAGCCCGGTTGTTGCCAACACCTCGTTCAGGTTTTCTTTGTGTACAATGATGGTTTTGGGCGTGGCAATGTTGGCGTTTTGCAGCGCTTCGGCCATATATACTTTATTGCAGCATTTTAAAATGGCATCGGGATAATCCACCAAAGCAATGCCTTCCTGTTGCGCCTTTCGGGCAAAAGCATAGGCCTCGTTGTTCACCTCGGTGCTTTGCCTAATGAACAGGGCGTCGAACGATGATAAGCGCGTTAAATCTTTGGGCTCGATAATCTCGGCATAAATGTTCATCTTTTCAGCCATATCGACAAACTTCTTTAACGCTTTCGGATTGCTGGGCGGTGCGGGGTCGTTGGGATTTACCAAAATGGCCAAATCGAAATCGCTTTTCGTCAATTTGGGCGTATCGTAGCGCTTTTTGGAAAAATACTGGTTGGCGAACTGCTGCACGCTTTCCAAGTGTTCATCGGGAATTTCCGATTCCGAAATCACCTTAACGCTCTGTATGTTCCATTTGGTGCTATAATTGAATTTCACCCTAAAAAAAGGCACTTGAAAATGCTTGTAGAATAGGTTGCTGAGCTCCTTGTATTTTTGAGCCACGTTCTGCCCAAAATAAATGCTCAAAGTAAACTCGCGCGACTTAATGTTTTTTAGGCTTTGTTGGATGATGTCGTCAAACTCATCCGATACGATGCGTACCAGTTTTAAGGTTTTTAAATCGACCATATTTTTTACCGTAGGAATGGCCAAATGCCCTCGGGCTTCTGCCAAAAGAGATACGTAATAGCCTTTAGATTGGTAATTGTAATCTTTACAAAGATTAAAAATACGAGCTTTTTTAAGTAAAGAAAATTGGGGATTGGTTAGGTAATCTTGAGATGAAATTACCGTAATATTCTCAATCGAAAAATTCCATTTTTCTGGCTGATTGACAACAATATATTTCTGCATTTAGGTAATGTACAACGAAAAATAGTTTAAACAAAATTAGTGTTTTTTTGAATTCAAACTGATTTTTTATTTCTTCTGTTGTTTGGGTTTTTATGAATAAAAAAAGGTTGAATTCAGCTCTGAATTCAACCTTTTGATGTATGGATTTATGTATTGTTTATGCCGAGTTATTTTTAAAACGTTTTTTGTTTTGCTCCTTGAAAACATAGTCTTTACTATGCTTCATCTTGGTGTAAAGGTTGTGGTTAACCTTAACGGGAATCTTTAAATTTGGAAACTTGATAAGGTAATGCTCCTTTTCTTTTCCAATGAGCTGAACGCTTACAGGTGTTTTTTCCATAATCTAAAATTTTTAAAAAAAGATTAAACTATAAAATTAGCACTGAATTCACTTGCAAAAAATGTTCCAATTTTAGAAGAAACCGCACCATGAAATTTTGGCAGCTATTGGAGTTTAAAGAGCGTTAAATTTTCTTCTGTTTGTTAATTTCGTCTTGCAATTGACGTCTTACCTTTTGTTCGCGCTCTAGAGCCGTTCTTCGGTGTTCGTCAAATTCCTCTTCAATTTCAGCCAACGATTTTCTGGCATCTCGGGTAATAGCGTTACTGTTCTTGAATTTATAAATGAATAATAGTAGCAAAGCCAATAGTCCGGCGATGATAGACCACATAAGCCCGTTGTAGCCACCTTTGCTCATCTGCATGCCAAACAGCGCCATACTGTCTTTCTCGGCATTGGTTTTTTCTAACTTATCTTGAGTGTTTAACAGGTTCGATTTTAAATCTTCAATTTCCTTAGCCTGTGATTTTACTACGGCCTGGGTTTCGGCCAAATCTTTATGAACGGCCTTTAAGGAATCTAAAGTATGGGCCTTTAAAGTATAGAGCCACGTTTTTTTTACGGTTTTGTATTCTTGCCAGCTGTTGGAACGTCTTATTACAAATTCAAATTGATTGTCGATAGAGCCACTGTTCAACGATAGTTTTTCTTCCTCTTGGTCGTTTTGCGAAAATGAATTAAATGTAACAAGACATGTAAATACTATAAAAAATAACGATTTGATAGGGTTCATTTCGGGTGTGATTTTAATAAATGTATTTGGTGTGCGAATTTATAAAATATTGTTTATTAATTGATTATAAATCATATAAAAAGCCCCATAAAATGAGGCTTTTTTATATACGAAGCTAAGTTTATTTTAGATGTTTTTATTTTAATAATAGGTATAACGTCTTACCTTGGCAATATATTTTGCTAACCTAATCACTTGGTGGCTATAACCATACTCGTTATCGTACCAAATGTATAGAATACAGTTTTTTCCATCTTTTCTAACTATGGTGGCCTTACTGTCGAAAATAGAAGGGGCAGAGCAACCAACAATATCGCTCGATACCAGCTCGTCGCTCAATTCATATTTAATTTGTTCTACCAAATCGCCTTCCAAAGCATATTTTTTTAAGATGGTGTTAACGCCATTTAACGAAGTCTTGTTTTTCAATTCTAAATTGAGGATAGCTAAAGATCCGTTGGGAACCGGAACGCGAATGGCGCTGGAGGTGAGTTTGCCCTCCAAAGCCGGCAATGCTTTGGCAACGGCTTGGCCGGCACCAGTTTCTGTAATTACCATGTTTAGGGCTGCAGCGCGACCCCGACGGTATTTTTTATGGAAATTATCCACTAAATTTTGGTCGTTGGTATAGGCGTGTATCGTTTCCAAGTGGCCACTTTTAACGCCGAAAGAATCTTCAATTGCTTTTAAAACGGGAGTTATGGCATTGGTTGTGCACGATGCTGCCGAAAAAATATTCAAAGCATCGGGGCTGTAATCTTTGTGGTTAACCCCATAAACAATGTTGGGCACCTCTTTTCCCGGGGCGGTTAGCAATACTTTATCAATACCTTTGGCTTTTAGGTGTTTGCTAAGTCCGGGTTTGTCTCGAAAAGCACCGGTGTTATCTATAACAAGAGCATTGTTTATATTAAAGGTTGTATAGTCTATCTCTTCGGGGGAATTTGCCGTTATCATATAAACCGTGGTGCCGTTTACAATAAGAGCTTTTTTCTTCAAATCGACCGAAACCGTTCCTGAAAATTCGCCGTGTACCGAATCGTTTCGCAATAGTGCAGCACGTTTTTCCAAAACACTTTCGTTGAGTTCTCCTCGGGTTACAATGGCACGTAACCGTAGTTGGCTGCCTTTTCCAGTGCGTACCATAAGTTCGCGAGCTACCAAACGCCCAATACGCCCAAAACCGTAAAGAACCACATCTTTTGGGGCAAAACTGCCGTTTTTGTGGGCGTCTTTTAATTTAGACGCCACAAACTGGGTGGCATTAATTTGGCTGTTCTCTTCTAAATGGAATTCGTAAGTAAGTTTTCCTATATCTAGTTTTGCCGGCGGAATATTTAGTGATTTTATTGCTTGCGCTATTTCAACAGAATCGAAAATAGAAATGGGTTTTTGCACAAACTTGCCAGCGTACTCGTGTAGATTTAAAATTTGGCTCACATTTTTGTCAATCAACTGGTTTCTGAAAATGACCAACTCGATGGATTTGTCGTACCACAAATCGTTTACAATTTTAATGAATTCTACGGTGGCTTTTCTGCGATCGGCCTGGAAGGCGAGTTCTTTGTCGTAAGTTTTAATGGAATTCATGAGCGTTTAGTTTTAGTTGTACTTGGTTACTCTAAAATACCATATTTCAAACGTTTTCGTAAAGTATTTGAGAAAAAAATCGTTCATCAGTAAATAAGAAAGGATGAGGCTTGTTTTTAGGGCTGTTTTTATCGAGAAAGTGCAAAAAAAAATACCCCGCTAAAAAATTTTAACGGGGTATAGCTACAATAGGTTTTTAATTTTTATCTGAAATTATAACGCTCTTTTTCGCCGTTAGCGTTTATGAGTTCAATGCGCATTTCAGAGGTCATGTTATTTTTCAAAATTCTTTGGATGTCATCAACCGAATTTACTTTTTCATCATTTATGGCCGTAACGATACAACCCTCGGTAATGCCATTTCTTCTCCAATATTCTTCGTAACGGTCGTTAAGTTCTAAAATCTTAACACCGTTGGGCGCTTTAAACTTTTTCAAGTCTGCGGCTTTAGCGTTCTTTACAAGGCCAACCAAAGGCATGTTGTAGGTTTGGCGTTTGGCCAATGTTACAGGTACCGTTTCAATATTGCCATCTCTCGACAGCTTCAATTGCACCACGTCGTTAGGACGTTTGGCACTTAAATGGCCTGTTAAATCTGAAAATTTAGATACTTTAATGTTGTCGATTTCCTTGATGATGTCGCCTTTTTTCAATCCGGCTTTATCGGCTCCCGAATCTTCAACAACACCGCCAATGTAAATTCCCTCGGTATCGCCTTTTACCGCAGATATGTCAATATCTAAGCGCTCTGCTGTTCTATCGTCAATGGGTAAAGGAACGCCTTCAATACCTAAAATACCATTTTGAACGTTACCATACTCCATAATATCTTCAATTACCTTTCGAGCAATGTTGCTGGGTACGGCAAACGAGTAACCAATGTACGATCCCGTTTGAGAGGTAATGGCCGTGTTGATGCCCACCAATTCACCGTTGGTGTTTACCAAAGCACCTCCAGAATTTCCTGGGTTAACCGCTGCATCCGTTTGAATAAACGATTGCGAACTGGTTCCTGATAAATCCCTCGATTTGGCACTAACAATGCCTGCCGTTACCGTTGAAGTCAGGTTGAACGGGTTGCCCACCGCCAATACCCATTCACCAACTTTTACCGTGTCTGAATCTGCAAAAGTAACATAAGGTAGGTCTTCATCGGCATTGATTTTTAATAGCGCGATGTCGGTTTTGGCATCGGCACCAATCAGTTCCGCCGTGTAGGTTTTATTGTTGTTCAGTGTTACCGAAAGCTCATGCGTGTTTTTAATAACGTGGTTGTTGGTAATAATGTAACCATCGGAATTTATAATCACTCCCGAGCCTGTTCCCATCTGGGCGCGCTGTTGTGGTTGCCGTCCGGAAAACAAATCCTGTAACGTAAACTGACCAGAACTTAGGGTTACATTTTTAACGTGCACCACGGCATTTACCGTATTTTCTGCGGCAAGGGAAAAATCGGGTGCCTCTAAAATGCTATTTAAATTGCCAATATTACTTGTGGGTAAAAATGTTGGGGTGTCCGTTTGTGAGGTTACCACAACGGGTTGTTTCTCTTCTAAAAAAAGCTTGTAGGCTCCCAGAGTGAAAATACCTCCTAGCACAGAAACCATTACTAGTGCAAAAAACTTCTTCATAATTTAAAATTTATCCTTTTTTTGTTTTTACTGTTAATTGAGTAATTATTTAACGATTAAAATTAATTATTTATTGAATTGCCCATTCTGCTTTTAACGATTTTTAACTTCACGTTTAACGGTGATTTAACAGTCGATAAAACGCTATAATATTCATATCTTTGCAGCAAATTATGCAGCAGACTTTTTACAAATATCAAGGAACGGGAAACGATTTTGTGATGATTGATAATCGTCAACAAACATTCGACAAAAATAATACCAAACGTGTAAATTGGTTGTGCGACCGACGTTTTGGCATAGGTGCCGATGGCCTAATTCTATTGGAAAATCATGATGATTATGATTTTAAAATGGTGTATTACAATGCCGACGGTAACGAAAGTACCATGTGCGGTAATGGCGGACGTTGCTTGGTGGCCTTTGCCCAACAACTCGGCGTAATAGAAAACGAATGCACCTTTGAGGCTATTGACGGCCTGCACCACGCCAAAATAAACGACGGCATTGTTGAATTGCAAATGCAGGATGTCGATAAGGTTGAGCAATTTAGTAACCACGTATTTTTAAATACGGGTTCGCCGCACCACGTTCAGTTTGAAAATAAAATTGAAGGTTTCGACATAAAGAATATCGGTGCAAAAATAAGATACGGGCAACCATATAATCAAGAGGGCACTAATGTAAATTTTGTAAAAAAGATGGCCGATGATGCCTTTCGGGTACGCACCTACGAACGCGGGGTAGAGGATGAAACCCTGTCTTGTGGAACGGGCGTTACCGCGGTAGCCATTGGTATGCACTATATTGGCGAAACCGAAAAAAACTTAATAAACCTGAATGTTGAAGGCGGCAAACTGCAAGTACGTTTCGATGTTGAAAACGGTGCCTATAAAAATGTTTGGCTCATTGGCCCTGCTAAATTTGTTTTCAAAGGAACGATATGATTACTCTAAAAGGCGAAAACATATTTTTGCGTGCGCTTGAGCCTGAAGATTTAGAGTTTGTCCATGAGGTAGAAAACGATGAAGCCGTTTGGGAAATCAGCAATACGCAAACGCCGTATTCCAAATTTTTAATCAAACAATATTTAGAGAATGCCCATAAAGATATTTATGAGGTGAAGCAATTGCGTTTGGTAATTTCAAATTACCATAATGAAACTATCGGATTGATTGATTTGTTCGATTTCGATTTTAAAAACAAACGTGCCGGAGTGGGCATTTTGGTAAAATCGGTCAGTGATCGTGCTAAAGGTTACGGTAAGGAAGCTTTAAAATTGGTGGTTAATTACAGTTTTGTCCACTTGGGTTTGCATCAACTGTACTGTAATATTTCAGAAGAAAACGAAGCCAGTAAAAAGTTGTTCGTTAATCAAGGATTTCAGGAAGTTGGCCTTAAAAAAGATTGGAACGTAGTTAACGGTAGTTTTAAAAACGAATATCTATTTCAGCTTATTAAAAACAATTAAATGTACATAAAAAAGATACTCCTCGCCATCGCGGTTTTAGGTTTGGTAGTGGCCGCCTATTTTGCCTACTTTGTTTACAACGCCATGCTAAGGCCCAATACAGCATTTAATAACGAGGAAGCTTATATCTATGTGCCTACAAATACTTCATACGATGAAGTTAGGAGCCAATTGGAAACTTTGCTCGACGATATGGACTCGTTTGATGCTTTAGCCGAACGGAAAAAATACACTTCAAATATCAAAGCGGGCCGTTTCATGATAAAAAAGGGCATGAGCAATAACGATATTATCAATTCCATTCGAAGTAAAAACATGCCCATAAAGTTATCGTTCAACAATCAGGAAACTTTAGAAAAATTGGCCGGACGGGTGGCCAATCAAATTGAAGCCGATAGTTTGTCACTTTTGGAAGCGATGACCGAAGAAACGTTTTTATCGGAAAATGATTTTAGTGAAGCCACTGCATTGGGGATGTATTTACCAAACAGTTATGAATTCTTTTGGAATACTTCCGCGGAAGATTTTAGAAGCCGAATGTTAAAAGAATACAATCGGTTTTGGAACGAAAACCGATTGGCTAAGGCTAAGGCCATTGGGCTTACGCCAGCCGAGGTCATTACCTTGGCGTCCATCGTTCACGAAGAATCTAAACAAGCCAGCGAACAGCCACGAATTGCCGGTGTATACATGAACAGACTGCGAATTGGCATGCCACTTCAAGCCGACCCAACTTTAAAGTTCGCCGCTTATCAGCTTCCAAAATATAAAAATACCATTATTAAACGCGTTTTGAATGTTCATAAAGAAATCGAATCGCCTTATAACACCTATAAAAGAAGAGGCTTGCCTCCTGGGCCAATAGCTATGCCCGATATTTCGGCCATAAATGCAGTGCTCAATTACGAAAAGCACAAGTATTTATATTTTGCTGCCGATGCCAGTCGTTTGGGATTCCATAAGTTTGCCAAAAACCTTTCCCAACATAATGCTAATGCACGGGCATACCAGCGTTACCTATCACAACAGGGCATCAACAGGTAGTGAAACATCCATTGCAAAAACCTGGTCAGACAGCGAAATGAATATTGCATGCCGGTGCTGAGTGGAGCCGAAGCATGACATTTGAAAAACAATTAAAAAAACATATGAAAACATGGGTGATTAAACATATCGTTTGTATTGTTTTCTTGCCGTTTAGCTTGTTTTCACAATCTAAGTTCAATACTTTTCTAACACCCAGCGATAGTTTAAATACATCACGAAGAAACGCTGTGGTTGCAGCCGAAGCATCATTATCCTCCTTAACGTTGCTGGGGCTTAACCAGATCTGGTATGCTGATTTCGAGCGCTCAAAATTCCATACGGTTAATGATAATAGCCAATGGCTACAAATGGATAAGTTGGGGCATGTCTTTACGGCTTACCAAATGGGAAAACATGGGGCTCAACTTCTAAACTGGAGTGGCGTACAAAAAAAAGACCAGCTACTTTATGGTGCTACTTTAGGTTTTACCTTTTTAGCGGCTGTTGAGGCGCTCGATGGTTACTCTAAAGAATGGGGCTTTTCGTGGGGCGATATCGCTGCCAATGGTTTAGGGGCAGGGCTGTATGTTGGGCAGGAATTGCTTTGGAATGAGCAACGTATTGCCTTAAAGTATTCGTTTCACCAAACAAAATACGCATCCTTAAATCCAAATAAGCTCGGGGCAACGTATATAGAGCAAATTTTAAAGGATTATAACGGGCAAACGTATTGGTTAAGTTTTAATCTGCATGCTTTTTTTAAGCAGAGTAATATTCCACGGTGGCTCAACGTTGCGGTGGGGTATGGTGCAGAAGGGATGCTGTATGGTTCAAAAGATATTGACAATCAGTTGTTAACAAATTACGATAGGTACAGGCAGTTCTATTTAAGTTTTGATATAAATTTGAGTAAGATTAGAACCGAATCAAGATTATTGATGACTGTTTTTGATGTTTTTAATATGATAAAAATACCCTTTCCTACACTGGAAATCAGCAAGAAAGGGTCTGCATTTCATCTATTCTTCCATTAAAAAAAGTACTTAATCGATTAATTTTGAAGTTATTGAAATTATAACTACTTTTGCACGCTCAAATTTCAAGGCACACTTTTTGTACTTAAGTAGGCTGAAAAAATTTAAAACTATGGTAAAGCATATAGCAGGTTTTACAACCCTTACGCTTACAGTAATAGTGCTTTTGGGCACTTCGTTTCAAACTGATGAAACCATTGATTTGGGCAACTATTCTACAGAAGGCTTAAATTTAAACTACACCGTTATTGACGATATTCAAGAAAGCGACGAACTTTTGGCGTTGTTGAATGAGAATGATTCCGATGAAGCGTTTACTCCGTACTTAGGAAAATCGTTTGTTGGCTTTAAAGAGGCCTTGGCGTTTAAAGAGTCTGGCGGTAATTACAATTCGGTGAATACTTATGGGTATTTAGGAAAGTACCAATTTGGGGCATCTACCTTAAAACTTATAGGCATACACAATCCTGCTAAGTTTTTAAAGAACCCAAGGTTACAAGAAAAAGCTTTTTTGGCCAATACGGCTCGTAACAAGTGGATTTTAAGACGCGATATTAAAAACTTCGTTGGAAAGCGCATTAACGGTATTGTTGTAACCGAGTCAGGTATTCTGGCAGCCGCCCACTTGGCTGGACCAGGTAGTGTGAAAAAGTATTTGCGCAGTTATGGTTTAGACAATTTTGCCGATGGCTACGGAACAACGGTTTATTACTACATGAAGCGTTTTTCTGGATATGATACATCCTTCGTAAAACCCAATAGAAAGGCGAAAGCGATTTAATTAGGTTAGAATTTATGGATTATAAAAATGGTAGGTCTTTTATGAAGGTCTACCATATTTTTTTTCCATTGCTTGGCGGTTTGGGTTTTTATAAATTCAGATGGAAGTGTAATGTCGCATGCCACGCACACACTTGTATTGGCGTCTAAAACAGAAATTAGCCCCTCGAGCATTTTGTTGTTTCGGTAAGGGGTTTCAATAAATATTTGCGATTGGTTATGCTCGAATGATAAGCGTTCCAAACGTTTTATTTCTTTTTTGCGCTCGTTCTTATCGATGGGTAAATAACCATTAAAGGCAAAACGCTGTCCGTTCATGCCCGAACCCATCATAGCCATTAGAATAGAAGAAGGGCCAACAAGCGGCACTACTTTTATGTTTTTGTCGTGGGCTATTTTTACCACATCGGCTCCAGGATCGGCCACACCAGGGCATCCGGCTTCCGAAAGCAGACCAACATCTGTTCCTTGTAGGCAAGGATTTAAAAAACTGGGCACCTCGGTGGCTTCAGTGAATTTATTCAACAGAAAAATGTTGAGTGATGGTTGTGGCTTTTCCGGGCAAATGCGTTTTATAAAACGTCTTGCCGTTTTTTCGTTTTCAACAATAAAAGTATCTGTGTTTTCAACTATGTGTTTTACTGAAGCCGGGAGCACTTCCATAGGGTCGTTGTCGCCCAAAGTGGTCGGAATCAAATAAAGTTGGCCTATTGTTTTTGTCATTTAATAAATGATGAGCTTTTTAGAAATTCTTGAACCGTAGTTCAAATTTACCTCCACAAAATAAAGCCCTTTTTGGTAAGTTTCAACAGAAAATTGAAATGTTTTTTCAGTAGGGTAGTAGGTTTTTACTTGTCGGCCCTGAATATTATAAATTAAAATGTTTGTTGTTAAACTAGGGAGCTGGACAGAAACCCGTTTTGTGGAAGGGTTCAGGAGTACATCGAAATCCGTATTAATGATGGCAGTGGTGTTCAAATTGGCATCAGTTATTTTGTAAATGTTAGAACCTCCGGCAATGTACAATTCGCCACTGGCATCTTCACCCAAAGTGGTCCAGCCGTGGGTTATATTTGCTGTTTGAAAGTCTAAGGTCCAGCTGCTTCCATTGTTTGTTAAAAGGCCTATGTTTTGTTTGCAATAATCCGCAAAAACGTATTTCCCGTTAAAACTGGGGTAGTTTGTACCGCGGTAAACGTAACCGCCTGTAACAGAGCCAGAGCAACCGCTGCCTTCGTGAGGGTATTCGGCAATGGGGGCTACAGTAGCATTGAACCCGCCAGGCGGACAATTGGCACTGGTGTTGAATTCGTGACTGGCCTCGTAACACCGCCAACCATAATTATGGCCGGGTGCGCCCGATGCACTTACCATATTAATTTCTTCGTAGGCATTTTGGCCCACGTCGGCAATCCACAAATCGCTGGTAGTTTTATCAAATGAAAATTTCCATGGATTTCGTAATCCAATAGCATAAATTTCGGGTCTTGGGTCATCAGGTCCGTTGGCCGAATTAGAATAGGGATTTGAATTGGGGATGGTATAGCCGCTGTTTCCACTCACATCAATGCGTAATAATTTCCCAAGCAGGTGGTTGTATTTTGTGCTCTATTTTGTGGGTCGCCACCACTGTCGCCATCACCCGATCCAATATACAGATAACCATCATTGCCAAAAGCCAATTTGCCGCCATTGTGATTGCTGTAAGGTTGTTGGTAAGTTAACAATATTTCTCCGTTGGTGTTTGCGACATCCGGATTGGCGCTTGCGGTATATCTTGCAATGATTGTGTTGGGGGTGTTGGTGCTGGAGTTATCGGTATAATTCACATAAAACTTTCCTGAAGAGCTGTAGTCTGGCGAAAAAGCCAAGCCTAATAGTCCACGTTCGCCGCCGGAGCCCACCAAGTTTGAAATATCTAAAAACGGAGTAGAGTTGATGCTCCCATCTGGGTTGACTATTTTAATAGTTCCTGCCTTTTCAACAACGAATAATCGGTTGTCGTTGGCGTGAGCGATTTCAACAGGATTTGAAAACCCAGAAGCAAAGGGTTCGAGTTGGATGGTTTGTGAAAAATTTAAAATAGTTAAAAGGCAAAAACCAAGCGTAGTTAAATTTTTTATAGTGCACCTTTTTACGTAAAGTTAATAAATAAGGTGCTAAATGTCATTAAATTAGTGGGTTACTTTTTGGGCGATAATATCGCAGGCTTCGTTAAGCATGTTATAAACATTTTCAAAACCTTGGTCGCCGCCGTAATAAGGGTCGGGCACTTCGAAGTCTTTTTTAGGGTGAACTTCGTTCAGTATCATGTTTACTTTCGAGATGTCGTTGTCGTTTCTTGCCAGTTTTATCACGTTTTGAAAGTTGGAACTATCCATGACATAAATGAAATCGAACCTGTCAAAATCTTCAATTTCAAACTGGCGTCCTCTTAGCTTTGAAATATCCAATCCGTGTTTTCTGGCCACGGCCACCGAGCGTTGGTCGGGTGTGCTTCCAATATGGTAAGCAGCGGTTCCAGCCGAATCTACAGTAAAACCCTTAGAGGGTAATTTAGATTTTAAAATACCTTCTGCCAACGGAGAACGGCAAATGTTTCCGAGGCAAACCATGAGTATTTTTGTCATTTTTAAAAGATTTTAAACCGACAGTTTTTTAGTAATATCGTCAACGTACTTTCTGAATTGCTTATCGGTTGAAGACAGGTTGTCTACCGTTTTACAAGCGTGCAGTACCGTAGCGTGGTCGCGTTTTCCTATTTGCGAACCAATACTGGCTAATGACGCTTTAGTGAATTTTTTGGCGAAAAACATAGCCAATTGGCGGGCCTGAACGATGTGGCGTTTTCTGGTTTTCGATTGCAGCGTATCTACGTCCATTTGAAAATAATCTGAAACCACCTTTTGGATATAATCGATAGACACCTCTCTTTTGGTGTTTTTTACAAATTTTTCAACAATGACTCGGGCCAGATCTAAAGTGATTTCCTTTTTGTTGAACGAGGATTGTGCAATTAATGAAATGATGGCGCCTTCCAACTCTCTAACATTGGTCTTGATGTTTTTGGCGACATATTCAATAATGTCCTCGGGCATTTCAACACCATCGCGGTACAGTTTGTTTCTTAAAATAGAAACACGGGTTTCAAAATCGGGGCTCTGCAATTCGGCCGATAGTCCCCACTTAAAACGTGATAACAAACGTTGCTCAATGTCCTGCATATCAACCGGTGCTTTATCACTGGTTAATACCACTTGTTTGCCGTTTTGGTGTAAGTGGTTAAAAATATGGAAGAAAACATCTTGCGTTCCTGTTTTTCCAGAAAGGAATTGTACGTCGTCAATAATCAACACATCAATAATTTGATAGAAATGAATAAAATCGTTTCGGTTATTCTTTTTTATCGCATCGATATATTGTTGGGTAAATTTTTCCGCAGAAATATACAGTACCGTTTTCTCGGGGTATTTGTCTTTAATGTCTACACCAATGGCATGCGCCAAATGGGTTTTTCCTAAACCAACACCTCCAAAAATAAGCAAAGGGTTAAACGATGTGCCTCCTGGTTTGGCGGCTACTGCTAAGCCGGCACTTCTGGCCAATCGGTTGGAATCGCCTTCCAAGAAATTTTCAAAACTGTAGTTCGGGTTAAGTTGCGACTCAATCTTAACATTTCTTATTCCTGGAATAACAAATGGATTTCGCAACTCTGGATTTTTGTTATTTAAAGGAATATCAACATCCTGCGATTTTACCGCACTTCGGTTAGAACTAGGAATTTTTTCTGTAAAAGGTTGTTTGTTGCCATAGGTGTTTTCCATTTTAATAATGTAAACCAACTTGGCAGTTTCGCCCAACTCTTTGGTAAGGGCTACTTTTAAAATTTTCACATAGTGCTCTTCAAGCCATTCGTAAAAAAACTTACTGGGCACTTGTATGCTCAAAGCAGTATCTGTAAGCTTCACTGCAACGATGGGTTCAAACCATGTTTTGTATGCTTGCGGTTGGATATTATCCTTTATAAATTCAAGACAGTTATTCCAAACCGATTGCGCAGTTACACTCATTTTTAAATATACAGATTTTTAAAAGTTAGCTAGATAATGAAAGAAAAATACCTTTCTGTGTCCCCCATTAGGAGTGGCAAATATGTGAACAAAATTCTTAAAAAAAAAATCAAATAGTGTTGAATTTTTAGAATTTTTTCCGCATGTTTATCTTATGCCGAAGCTACAAAAAAATATCCAAATAGACTTATGAAATTCGACAAAATACAAATAAGAGTGAGGTACGGTGAAACCGACCAAATGGGCATTGTATACCACGGAAACTACGCATTATATCTTGAAATGGGTAGGATTGAGTGGTTGCGAAAGCACGGAATATCGTATAAATCGATGGAAGAAAACGGAGTGATGCTTCCGGTTATTTCATTGAGCATAAATTATAAAAAATCAGCGGTTTATGATGATGTAATTCTTGTAAAAACGCAACTTAAGAAGAAGCCCTCGGCGAAGATTGAATTCGACTATGAGATTACCAATGAAGCAGGTGAAATTTTAACTACTGCAAATACCGTTTTGGCATTTATAGACAAGAAAACCAACCGCCCCATTAGGGCACCTAAATATGTTATAGATTTGTTAGAAGAATAGATTTCTTTTTTTTAATTTAAAAGATAAATAATGAAAAACGGTTCCGCTCATTACAACGGAACCGTTTTTATTATGTTTATGCCGCCTTGGTGGCCGCATTTTTTTTTCCGTAATATTTTTTCCGAAGCCAAAATGAAACGCGCACCAATAAAATTAGAGCTGGAACTTCAACCAACGGACCAATGACCCCGGCAAATGCTTGTCCAGAATTGAGACCGAAAACGGCTATGGCCACGGCAATGGCCAATTCGAAGTTGTTTCCCGCAGCCGTAAAAGCTACCGATGCGGTTTTGTCATATTCAGCTCCCGTGGCTTTGGTAAAGAAAAAGCCAATGATGAACATTAAAGTGAAATAAACCAATAGTGGGATGGCAATGATTACCACATCCATCGGAATTTCAACAATCAACTCACCTTTTAAAGAAAACATGACTATAATGGTGAATAAAAGCGCAATGAGCGTTAATGGCGAAACAGCCGGAATAAAGGTATGGTTGTACCAAGTCTCACCTTTTAGTTTTACTAAAATCCATCTGCTTAAAATGCCCATTAAAAATGGTATCCCCAGATAGATGGCTACACTTTCGGCAATGGTAGCAATAGAAATATCTATAATAGCGCCTTCAAATCCGAAATAGGGCGGGAGGATGGTAATAAAAATCCAAGCGTAAAAGCTGTACGCAAACACTTGAAAGATACTGTTTAACGCAACTAATCCTGCGCCGTATTCACTGCTTCCATCGGCTAAGTCGTTCCATACTAAAACCATAGCAATGCAACGTGCGAGCCCAATTAAAATGAGTCCGACCATATATTCGGGGTAGTCCGTTAAAAATGTGATGGCCAATACAAACATCAACACGGGGCCAATAATCCAGTTTAAAACCAATGAAATGGAAAGGATTTTAGTGTTTTTAAACACTTTCGGTAATAGCGCGTAGTTCACTTTGGCCAATGGTGGGTACATCATCAAAATTAAGCCAATGGCTATGGGGATATTGGTAGTCCCGCTGCTCATGGCATTGATAACATTTGGAAATGTGGGGAAGAAATACCCAATACCCACCCCAAGGGCCATGGCAACAAAAATCCAAAGGGTTAGGTTTCTGTCGAGGAAACTTAATTTTTTAGTTTTTCCCATGCTTACGATTGAATTTTTGAAAATACATAAAACAATTCGGTAGCAATTTGGATGCTACGTTCGTTATATTTTTCAGTTTGTTGTGGGGTGCCATCAAATGCTTTTGGGTCTTCAAAAGTAATGGGGATGCGCTTTTCGGCTCCGGGAACAAATGGGCAAGCTTCATTAGCCGAGTCACAGGTCATAATGGCTGCAAAAGCAGATTTCGGGTTAAAATCGTCGTCCAGTTTTTTTGAAAAGCCAATAACCGGATGGGCATTTTCAGAATACTTAATGCTGTAAACAGGGTTTTTACCTTCGGAAAGGGTTTGTATTAAGAATCCTGAATTTTTTAACGCTTCGGCGGCCATGGGGAACAGTGCCGTAGCTTCGGTGCCTCCCGAATAACAAAATACATTTTTTATGTTGAAGTACGCTGCAATAGCCTGTGCCCAAACTTGGGATAAGTGGCTACGTCGCGAATTGTGCGTACAAATAAAGTTAATTCGGATGTCTTGTTGGTTTGACACTTTTTCTTGAACAAACTCAATTAAAGGTTGTAAAGTCGCCTTTCTTTCCTCTGAAATGGTTTCTGGTTTCAGACTTTTTATGGTTTGTTCTATTTCGGTGAATAAGTGGGTTTGTGTTGATATCATTATTAATTGTGTTTTTTTTAATTAGCAGCAGTTTCCTCCAGGCTCACAGCAAGGTTCGTTGTTGAGGTTAGACAATCGTACTTTTGGTTTTTCGGCGGGGATTCCGCAGTTGTCTTTGGCCAAACAATCGGTTTGTTTGGTTGTGAGCAAGAAGTTTTCACCGTTATACTCCAATCCAAACTTGCCAATGGTTTCTCCTTGGTATTCCACTTCAATGTCTAAATCGCCACCAATGCCTAAGGTTTTTTCAGAAAGCTCTATGATGTGCAGTAGCTTTTCTGGGTGCAAACGGTGGTTGTAATCATCGGCGCTCCATAATTGAAAGTTTACTACTTCCTCGTTGCGAACGGTGCCGCCGCAATCAATAAAGTGCTTGGTTATTTTCCCTACTTCGGTAACATGAAAATGTTTTGGTACCAATTGTCCGTTTGGTAATTGAAAGGCGATGCTGTTCGTCTTTTCGAGGATGTTTTTTATTTCTGAAAGTTTCATATTAATTGTTTTATTGTAATTTTACGATTAAAGGTTCTAAATTTTTTTAACAACAACTTTGCTTGTTTAGGTCTTGGTCTAAAAATTGGAGCATTACATTTTTCATTTTAGTCCAGTTTTCGGTGTCGATGCAGTAACAAACGCTAGTGCCTTCCACGCTGCCTTTTATTAGCCCTAATTGTTTAAGCTCTTTTAAGTGTTGTGAAATGGTGGGTTGGGCCAAGCCGATTTCATCAACCAAATCGCCACAAACACAAGTGTCTATTTTAAACAAATGCTGTAAAATGGCGACTCTGGCAGGGTGCCCAAATACTTTTGCAAAAACAGCGATTTCGTTTTGCGCTTCGGTAAATATTTCAGTTTTAGAAATTCCCATTGTTATTATTTATATATTGCAATATTACGATTAATAAGTTGTTTAGCAAAAAAAAGACCTTAAAAATTTTTTTAAGGTCTTTTTTTATTAATATGTTTTTGTTGATGGAATTAACCGTTCATTGAAATCAAAAACTCTTCGTTGTTTCTGGTTTGTTTGATGCGGTCGTTAATAAATTCCATGGCCTCGATAGGATTCATGTCGGCCAAATATTTACGCATTACCCACATACGCTGAATAGTATTGTCGTCCAACAATAGGTCGTCACGACGCGTGCTCGAAGACGTCAGGTCGATAGCTGGGAAAATTCTACGGTTGGAGATTTTTCTATCCAACTGAAGTTCCATGTTACCTGTTCCTTTAAATTCTTCAAAAATTACTTCGTCCATTTTCGACCCAGTTTCTGTAAGTGCCGTAGCGATAATGGTTAGTGACCCGCCGTTTTCAATATTTCTGGCCGCACCAAAGAATCTTTTTGGTCTGTGAAGTGCATTGGCATCAACACCACCACTTAATATTTTGCCCGATGCCGGTTGAACCGTGTTGTAAGCTCTCGCCAAACGGGTAATGGAGTCTAAAAGAATTACCACGTCGTGGCCGCATTCTACCAAGCGTTTAGCTTTTTCAAGTACAATGTCGGCTATTTTTACGTGCTCGTGAGCTTCCTTATCGAAAGTAGACGCAATAACTTCGCCCTGCACATTACGTTGCATATCGGTAACTTCCTCAGGACGCTCGTCGATTAATAAAATCATTTGGTAAACCTCAGGGTGGTTGGCGGCAATGGCGTTGGCTACATCTTTCAACAACATGGTTTTACCTGTTTTGGGTTGAGAGACAATCATACCACGTTGCCCTTTTCCGATAGGGGAAAATAAATCCATTATCCTTGTGGAAATGGTGCTCTGTCTTTCGGCAATATTGAATTTTTCCTGTGGAAATAAAGGCGTTAAGTGCTCGAACGATACGCGGTCGCGCACCACTTCAGGTTTTTGCCCGTTAATGCGGTTTACTTTAATGAGTGGAAAATATTTTTCGCCTTCTTTTGGCGGACGTACATTTCCTAAAACGGTATCGCCTTTTTTAAGTCCGAATAATCGAATTTGCGATTGCGATACATAAATATCGTCTGGAGATGATAAATAATTATAGTCTGAAGAGCGTAAAAACCCATAGCCATCTTGCATAATATCCAACACACCTTCACTTTCAATAATGGCATCGAATTCAAAATCAGGTTCGCGATAGCGGTTTCTGTTGTCCTTATTGCCTTTATCTACGTTGCTATTCTTTTGGTTTTTGTTTTGGCCCTTGTTGTTGTGGTTTCTTTTATTTTGCTTAGGCTGGTTATCGTTCTGATTTTGGTTCTGGTTTTTTTGATTAGAACTGCTATCGGCCTTTTGTTCGTCTGTTTTTTGTTTTGGTGCGCTTTCTTCTTTTTTAGGTGCGTCGTTGCTTTTTTCAGAAGCCGTTTTATTGTCGGCTTTAGCAGGCGCTTTGCGCTGTACCCTTTGCCTTGGCTTTCTTGCGGGCTTACTATTATCTTTATCTTCTGTTTTTGCCTCTGTTGTGGTTGGGGCAACTGCTTCCTTCACGGCGGTAGGGTCGGCAGCTTGTTGGTCTAGTATTTGGTACACTAAATCCAGCTTTTTTAACGAACGGTATTTTGGAACGTTCAATTTTTTAGCAATCTCCTGTAGTTCAGCGAGCTTCTTTGCTTTTAGTTGTGAAATTTCAAACATCTATGTTAATTGAAGATTTTATTTGTGAATACAAACTGTAGTTATATTCTGAAAAATGATTTTTTTTTATTTTCTGAAGAAATAACCGCTTGTAACTGCGGTTGTTGAGAATTAATACTGCAATTATACAACTTTATTTTATTTTTTACGGCTAATTCTTTTATTTTTGCGGTCTAGTTTTAAAAAAAAGTATGCTACAGCGTATCCAAACTGTTTATCTTTTAATTGCTGCCGGAATTTCCGGAGGCTTGATTTTCGTGTTTGAATTGTGGCAAACCGATGATGCCGAAAAAGTATTTGCAGCCGATGTGCCCATTGTTTTAGCGGGGTTTTTGTTGTCGGTTTTGTTATCGTTGGTTGGTATAATGAGTTATAAAAATAGGAAGTCTCAGTTTGTTTTGGGGCGACTTAACATCATATTGAACTTTATTTTACTAGGATTTTTCGTGTACCGATCGCTAAATTTATCTGGAGAAACGGCGGTTTCTGAGAAAGGTATTGGGATGCTTCTCCCCATTGTTTCTATCGTGTTTTTGGCCTTGGCCAATAAAGCCATCAAAAAGGATGAAGATCTTGTAAAATCTGTGGATCGATTGCGTTAAACCTAACATCTTAGTAGTATTAGTGCGTTAAAAACCCAAAGTGAAAGCTTTGGGTTTTTTTAATGAAAGCCCATCCCTAGCCCTTCCCATAGGGAAGGAGAAACTCAACTCTAAAAAAAGCTTTTCTAATATCGCTTATCAAACTCAATAACTTCCAAATTCTCAATCTTTTTTCCATCAATGGTAAAGCGCAACATGGTACGTGCTTTATGGAACCCATGTTTGCCCACAGCGCCTGGATTCATGTGGATTAAGTTCAATTTTTTATCGGGCATCACCTTTAAAATATGCGAATGACCACAAATAAAAATTCGTGGAGGATTTTGTTTGATTGCGCTGTAAACACGGGCATTGTATTTTGGCGGATAGCCTCCAATATGGGTTATCCAAACATCTATGTCTTCGCACATAAAGCGATTGTGCTCAGGAAATTCACCTCTTATTTTGGCGTCATCAATATTGCCGTAAACTGCTTTTAATGGCTTTAAAGCCTTAATGGCATCCGTCACCTTTAAATCGCCAATATCTCCGGCGTGCCACACTTCATCGGCTTGCTTAACGTATTTTAAAATGTCGTTGTCAATATACCCGTGGGTATCAGAAAGGAGTAAAATTTTTGTCATTTCATTAAACTATTCTTAAAACTTCAGGCATCCGTCTTCAAGCTTGGGTGTTTGTGTTATCTTTGTGCAACTACAAAAGTATTAAAACACATTGAGGTATTTTTTAGAACTTTCGTATAACGGAACAGCCTACCACGGTTGGCAAAACCAGCCCAATGCCATTTCTGTGCAAGAAGTTATAGAAAAAGGGTTGTCGACACTTTTGGCGGAAGATATGGCTATTGTGGGTGCCGGACGTACCGATGCTGGTGTGCATGCCAGTCAAATGTTCGCGCATTTCGATACGGAAAAGGATATTAATGAAACTGATTTAGCTTACAAGCTCAATTCCTTTTTGCCAAAAGATATCGCTATTCACGATGTTTTTAAAGTGAAACCAGAAGCACATACACGTTTTGATGCTTTGAGCCGAACATATTTATATCGTATAAGCCTAAGCAAAAATGTGTTTAATTTCAATTCGGCCTATTATGTGAAACAACCATTGGATGTTGAAAAAATGAATCAAGCTTCAAAAATCTTGTTGCACTATAAAGATTTTCAATGCTTTTCAAAAAGTAAAACCGATGTAAAAACGTATTATTGTGATGTGGTGCAGGCCGATTGGTTTTTCAAGGATGGTGAGCTACATTTTGTGGTAAAGGCCAACCGATTTTTAAGAAACATGGTACGAGCTATTGTGGGCACCATGGTAAACATTGGTTTAGGCAAGATCGAGGTGGGCGATTTGCATCAAATCATCCAATCGAAAAATAGGAGCGAGGCCGGGTTTTCGGTACCAGCGCATGCCTTATATTTAACAAAAATTGAATATCCGGAGGATATAAAATTATAAATGAGCAAGACAAAGGAAAGTATTTTTGATTACCAACTGTTCAAGCGCCTTTTTGAATATATCAAACCGTATAAAGGTGTTTTTATGGGGCTTATCGTTTTGGTGGTGCTTTTGGCCATTTTTAGTTCGGCCACGCCATACATTACCAAAGATGCTATTGATGATAGCATCACTAACAAAGACACCAAAAACTTTTTATTTTATATGGTGTTGATGTTGGGTGTTTTGGTGCTACAAACCGTATTCCAATTGCTGTTTATTTATTACGCGGCTTGGTTGGGGCAGAATTTGGTGATGGACGTTCGCGTAAAACTCTTCGACCACCTTTTGAAGTTCAAAATGAAATATTACGATAATTCCTCAGTGGGCGTGCTCATTACCCGTGCCGTAACAGATATGGAACGTATCGCCGATATTTTCGGGCAGGGCTTGTTTATGATTGTGCGTGATTTGCTTACCATGGCAGTGGTTTTCGCCGTAATGGTTTACATCAATGTGAAGCTTTCACTTATCGTTTTTGCCATGTTGCCCATTTTACTTTACGCGACGCGGGTATTCCAAAAATACATGAAAAAAGCTTTCGAGGAAGTGCGTACCGAAGTGTCCAACTTAAACTCTTTTGTGCAGGAACGCCTTACGGGAATGAAAATTTTGCAGTTGTTCACGCGTGAAACTGTTGAATACGAAAAATTCAAAACCATAAACGAACGCCATAAAAAAGGTTGGCTAAAAACGGTTTGGTACAATTCCATATTTTTCCCGATAGCCGATTTGGCTTCGTCGGTAACCATTGGCTTGGTGGCTTGGTACGGCGGACTCAATGTGGTTTTTGACGGGACCAATGTATCGCAGGGCGATTTGGTGGCATTCATTATGTTTGTGCCCATGTTGTTTAGGCCATTGCGCCAAATAGCAGATAAGTTCAATACCCTGCAAATGGGCATGGTTGCGGCAACCCGTGTATTTAAGGTGCTCGATACCACCTCACAAATTGATGACCATGGCCTTATTGAAGCCGATGGGTTTAAAGGTGAAATAAAATTTAACAATGTCTATTTCAATTATGTTGAAGACGAAGATGTTTTAAAGGGAATTTCATTTAATGTGAATGTGGGTGAAACTGTGGCCATTGTTGGGGCTACCGGAGCCGGAAAATCGACCATCATCAATTTATTGAACCGCTTTTACGAAATAAAAGGTGGCACGATTTCCATTGATGGAGTTGATATAAAGGAGGTGACATTGGCGTCGTTACGGACCCAAATTGCTGTGGTTTTGCAGGATGTGTTCTTGTTTGCCGATACTATTATGAGCAACATTACTCTAAATCATCCTGAGATTTCTGAAGAGCAGGTGTACCAAGCTGCAAAAGATATTGGTATTCACGATTTTATTATGAGCCTGCCCAATGGTTACCACTACAACGTCAAGGAACGTGGGGCCATGTTGTCTTCCGGGCAACGTCAACTGATTTCGTTCTTGAGGGCTTATGTAACCAACCCCAGTATTTTGGTGCTTGATGAAGCGACGAGTTCGGTCGATTCGTATTCGGAACAACTTATCCAAAATGCTACCGATAAAATCACTAAAGGGCGTACTTCAATAGTGATTGCCCACAGATTGGCAACAGTTAAAAAAGCCGATAATATTATTGTGATGGATGCGGGAGAAATTGTGGAACAAGGCACACACAACGAATTGTTAAGTAAAGAAAACGGTTATTACAAAAACCTTTACGAAGTGCAGTTTTTGCAGGAAGAGGCGGTTTAACCCAAATCCTTTTTTATCATGGAACTGAGTTCAGAGCTGTCTTCAAAAACTACAAACTCACCATCTTTAAAATACGAAATATGCCCGGTTTCTTCGCTAACGGCCAAGGCTACAGCATCGGTTTTTTCGGTAACGCCAATGGCTGCGCGGTGACGTAAACCAAAGCGTTGTGGAATATTTTTGTCGTTGTTTACGGGTAAAATAACCCTAGTGGCCTTTACCACGTTATTGCTGATGATGATGGCGCCATCGTGCAACGGACTGTTTTTAAAAAAGATACTTTCAATGATGGGTTGGGTGACTTTAATATTCATTTCATCGCCCGATTCCGATAAAAAATCGAGGTTATTGTTGCGTTCAAAAACAATAAGTGCCCCCGTTTTAGACATGCTCATTTTGTTGCAGGCAGAAACTACGGCATCTACGTCGGTTTCAACATCTTGCTCGGTTTTTAAGAACTTGAACTGCTGCATGAATTTTTTCCGACGGTTAAAGTTGGTCGATCCTACCATGAGCAAAAACTTTCGTATTTCGGGCTGAAAAACCACAATCAATGCGATAATCCCCACTTGCATAAAACCACCAAAAATACCCGTAAGCAGTTCCATTTCAAGAAAATCGGTCAGTTTCCAAACCAGATAAATGATGATGATGCCTATAAAAATATTAATGGCCACGGTGCCCTTTACCAGTTTGTAAACATAGTAGAGCAGGAGTGCTACCAAAATAACATCGATGATGTCTACTACAGAAAGGTCAAGAATATCTTTAAAAATTTCCAAGGGCAATGGGTTTTGGTAAATTTAGTGATTTATGGTTAATTTGAAATGAGTTCTTCTTTTGATATTAAATTTCCTTTTTCCTCCACTGTCTTTAGGAATGATTTAAAAGTAATATAATCTTGAAATGGCAAGTTTTTATCAAATGAAATGTAAATTGAATCTTTGTTTAACTCGAAGTCGAAATTGTTATAGTTTTTTAATAAATCTTTCCAGTTCATTGTGGCGTGATTTCCATCGGACTGATGAATATTTATAGACTCTTTCGAATCAAAATCTATCTCTGTTGCAAATAAAATTGAATCGGAATCTTCCTCAGAATTAATGGTTTCCTCATCAGGAGTTTTATATTTCACTTCCGTAAACTCAATAAACCCCAAATTGTTCCGACTGATATCGTTGCAGGTAAAATAATTTTTAGCGTTTTCGTTTTTGTGCATTTGGGAGTTTCGTCTTTTGTCCTGTAAATATTTTATGTGGGGAATTGCTTGTTTTAAAGTCAGTCGTTTATCAACATTTACCAACCAATTGGTAGTGCCAATCAGGTTTTTTCGGTTGAATTCTACACTGTCCTTTTGGGTTTCATCATAAAACAAATAGGCTGCCGATATGTCGTGTATTTCGGTGGTTTCAGAATGTTCAATTTTTGGTAATTGGATGGTTTTTTCATTTGCGCATGCCAAAACCATCAAGGTTATAATACCCATTACATATTTCATAACAACTAATATCTGACTTTTAATTTTCCAACCAACTTAATACATTCCATAGCTGCTTTTACATCGTGCACCCTTAAAATAGAAGCACCTTTTTGTAGAGCAACGGTATTTAAAACCGATGTGCCATTTAAGGCTTCCTTGGCCGATATGCCCAAGGTTTTGTAAATCATTGATTTTCTTGAAACACCTGCCAACAAAGGTTTTTCAATTATTTTGAAAAGTTCCAATTGATTCATCAATTCAAAATTCTGCTCCAAAGTTTTGGCAAACCCGAAACCGGGATCAACAATAATATCTTTTATGCCCAAAGCTTGTGCAGCATGTATTCTTTCAGCAAAGTAAAAAATGATGTCTTTTGTTAAGTTATTGTAGTCCGTTTGTTGCTGCATGGTTTTTGGCGTGCCGCGCATGTGCATCATTATATAAGGCACATGCAAACTGGCTACCGTTGGAAGCATTTGTTCGTCTAATTTTCCAGCCGAAATATCATTGATTAGTTCCGCGCCAGCTTCAACACATTCCTTTGCTATTTTGCTTCTAAACGTATCGATTGAGAGCAGTGTTTCTGGAAATTCCTTTAAAATAAGTGTAACAATAGGGAGTATGCGTTTTAGTTCTGTGGCTTCGTCCACGTGGTCGGCATTGGGGCGCGAGCTGTAGGCGCCAACATCTATAAACGTAGCTCCTTCGGCAAGCATGCGTTCCACATGTTTTAAAATATCGCTTTCGTTTTTGTGTTTTCCGCCATCGTAAAACGAATCGGGCGTAAGGTTTAAAATGCCCATCACTTTGGGCGACGACAAATCAATGAGTTGTCCTTTACAGTTAATGGTCATGTTTTGGTTTCAAATTTCGACGTCAAAGTTCAAGGTTTTAGTTTTAAAAATGCTCAAAATCAATAAAAATTTTGAATTTAGAATCTGTAACTTTGAACTCTTAACAATTTAAGCGAAATTTACGCAAAATTCAATAGATACATGCAAAACACCTCACAACAGTACGATGCCGTAATAGATACTTGCAAAAGTTTATTTGAGAAGAAAATGAGTGATTATGGCAGTGCTTGGCGCATATTGAGATTGCCATCGCTTACAGACCAAATTTTTATAAAAGCACAGCGCATAAGAAGTCTTCAGGAAAACGAGGTTAGAAGAGTAGAAGAAGGTGAAGCGAGTGAGTTTATTGGTATTATCAACTACTGTATAATGGCTTTAATCCAGTTGGAAAAAGGTGTGGCAGAACAACCGGACATGACCACCGAGGAAGCTGTTGAATTGTACACTGAAAAGATAGGCGAAACCAAACAACTCATGGAAAACAAAAATCACGATTATGGCGAGGCTTGGCGAGATATGAGGGTGAGTAGTTTAACCGATTTGATTTTGCAGAAACTATTGCGCGTTAAATCTATTGAAAACAACAAAGGAAAAACCCAAGTGAGCGAAGGTGTCGACGCCAATTACCAGGATATGATTAATTATTCGGTATTTGCATTGATTCACCTTAATGAAAAATAGCGAGCATTCAGTTGTGTCACACTGAGCGCAGTCGAATTGTAAAGCAGCATTCACTGATAAAAATTAATTAAGAATATAAAGGGCTCCTTTCCTTCCAAGAATATAAAAAAAGCATGAAAGTACTCGTAAGTTTAAGCAGAATACTGGTCGGAATCCTATTCATTATTTCCGGATTTATAAAACTGAACGATCCGCTAGGGTTTTCATATAAATTACAGGAGTATTTCAGCCCAGATGTTTTGAATATGCCGTTTTTGGAGCCCTATGCACTGATTATTTCGGTGTTGGTGGTGGTTTTTGAAGTCGTTTTGGGCGTGTTTTTAATCATTGGCTACAAACCCAAATTTACGGTTTGGAGTTTGTTGGCTATGATTGTGTTTTTTACCTTTTTAACCTTCTATTCGGCCTATTTCGATAAGGTAAAAGATTGCGGTTGCTTTGGCGATGCACTTAAGCTCACCCCTTGGGAAAGCTTCACAAAAGATGTGGTGCTGCTCATTTTTATCCTCATTTTATTTTTTGGCGTAAAGCATATAAAACCTGTTTTTGGCCGATTGCAAACTACAGTTTTGGCACTGTTGAGTTTTATTTTGAGCCTGTGGTTTGCCTACCATGTACTCATGCATTTGCCTGCCATCGATTTCCGAGCTTATAAGATTGGAAACAACATAAAGGAAGGCATGGCCATTCCCGAAGATGCTCCAAAACCAGTAATTGAATATACTTGGAAATTCAATGTAAATGGCGAAGAACAAACCATTGTTACCAACGGCTCGTACCCTTCTGTGGAAGGCGATTTTATTGGGGTGGATACCAAAGTGATTGAGGAAGGTTACACGCCACCGGTGGTCGATTTTTCAATTGAAAATGAAGATGAAGATTTAACCGAACACTTTTTAAACGAAGAAAACCTGATTGTGGTCATTTCGTATAGTTTGGAAAAGATAGAACGCGATGGTGCTTTAAAGCTGAAAGCCTTACAAGATAAAGCGATTGAAAATGGTTATACAGTTATCGGTCTGACAGCCTCGGGCAAAGAGGCCAAAGCGTACATTAACAAGACCTACAAATTGGATTTCAATTGGTATTTGTGTGACGAAAAAGCACTGAAAACCGTGGTGCGCTCTAACCCTGGGATTTTGGAATTGGACAGCGGAACGATAAAGCAAAAAGTACATTGGAACGATTTGGAGGATTTAAAATTGCCAAAGGTTGAGCGAAAAGAAAAACCAAAAACCATCGACCAAAATATCGCTTATTTTGTAAACGGTGAACCCTCTTCAAAAGAAGCGGTTGAGGCTTTGGATTCATCGAAAATAGAAAGTGTGAATGTACTTAAGGATTCGATTCTGCTTAACGAGTTAAATGCACAAAATAATACATTTTACACGGGTAAAATTGAAATTAAACTTAAAGAAGAATAGTTTTCAGCCTATAACCATAAACCAATAACAAGCAACTGATAACCTATCTGATAAATAAAACCTTTTACGCACTGCTCACCCTATTTGGAGTGGTAACGGTGATATTCTTTTTGTTCAGTGTGCTTCCGGGCGATCCCGCACAAATGATGATGGGGCAAAACGAAGACAGCGAGCAATTGGCGGCCGTTAAACAAAAATACGGCTTCGATAAGCCCATTGGTACACAATATTTGTATTATTTAAACGATTTGTCGCTTGTTTCATTCCATTCAAAAAACGAAGATGATTACACTTTTTTAAGAAAAGGTAAGTACAGCGCCACCAAATTGTTTTCCATCGGAAATACCACAACGGTTATAAAGTGGCCTTATTTACGCGAATCGTTCACCAAGCAGGGCAAGCGGGTGAGCGAAGTGTTGGGTGAGACTTTGCCCAACACCTTTGTTTTGGCGATGTCAGCCATAACCATAGCCATGATTTTAGGGATGTCCCTCGGTATTGTTTCCGCGTTGTATAAAGATAAATGGCTCGATAAAGCCATACAAGTATTGAGTACTTTGGGCATGAGCGTGCCCTCCTTTTTCAGTGCTATTTTGTTTGCTTGGTTTTTTGGGTTTATCCTTCACGAATATACCAACTTGGAAATGACGGGGAGCCTTTACGAACTCGACGATTTTGGCGAGGCCATGCACATAAAATGGAAAAACCTCATTCTGCCCGCTCTGGTTTTGGGAATTCGTCCGTTGGCGGTGGTGATTCAACTCATGCGCAATTCACTATTGGAAGTGTTCAATCAAGATTACATTCGTACCGCCCGAGCCAAAGGGTTGAGCGAATATCAAATTATAAAAAAGCATACTGTTAAAAATGCGTTAAATCCAGTAGTGACAGCTATTTCGGGTTGGTTTGCCTCGATGTTGGCAGGTGCCGTTTTTGTGGAGTATATTTTCGGGTGGAACGGCCTCGGAAAAGAAATCGTAAATGCACTAAACACCTTAGATTTGCCCGTAATTATGGGTTCGGTGTTAATTATCGCGGTATTGTTTATAATAATCAATATTTTTGTGGACGTTATTTACGTTTGGCTGGATCCGAAAGTAAAATTAGAGTAGAAGATTATTCCGCGGAAGCGATAAAAATAAAAGAAGAATAAATGAAAAAGTTACTTGGTGTAGTGTTGTTGTTCACGGTTTTAAGTTGTAATACTAAGGAACCTACAGAATTTTCGGAAGCTGCGTTAAATGATAACATGATTACTTTAGATGGCTCCTCCATAGCGTTTAAAGACATATTGAAACAATACGAAGGCAAAACCGTTTTTGTTGATGTTTGGGCCTCGTGGTGTGGCGATTGCATCAAAAACATGCCTAAGGTAAAGGCGCTTCAGGAGAAATACACAGACGTGGTTTATCTGTTTCTGTCGTTAGATAGAGGACCAAAATCCTGGAAAAAAGGCATTGAAAAGTATAACGTAACCGGAGAGCATTATTTTATCCCTTCGGCTGATGACAGTGCGTTTACAGACTTTGCCGATGTGGGGTGGATTCCGCGTTACATGGTGGTTGGCCCTCAAGGAAACATAAAGTTGTTTGAGGCTGTTGAGGCCGATGACGAGCGTATAATAGAGAACTTAATTAATAACTAAAATAAAAAATCCTTTTTTGAAAAGGTAACAAGGTAATGAGAAAACAAATAGTAGCCGGAAACTGGAAAATGAATAACGATTTGGCACAAACCGAAACGTTAATTACCGCTTTAAAGTCACACAAAAATACATCGAACGCCGAGGTGATGATAGCACCAACGGCAACCAACTTGTGGCAGGCATACAACAGTTTGAAAAACTCAAATATTGAAGTAGTTGCGCAAAACATGCACTTTGCAGAAAATGGTGCTTATACAGGCGAAATTAGTGCCAACATGCTAAAGAGCATTGGGATTAACACCGTTATTTTAGGACATAGCGAGCGTCGTGAATATTTTAATGAAACTGACGAACTTTTAGCAAAAAAGGTTGATGCCGCTTTGGCAAAAGGGATGAATGTTATTTTCTGTTTTGGTGAAGAATTGGCCGATAGAAAAGCTGGAAACCAAGAAAAAGTGGTGGAAAGCCAAATAAAAAATGCTCTATTCCATTTAGAAGGTTCGGCGTTCAGAAATATTATTTTGGCCTACGAACCCGTTTGGGCTATTGGCACAGGAGAAACTGCAAGCCCAGACCAAGCACAGGAAATGCATGCGTTTATTAGAAAAACTTTGGCCGATAAATACGGAAGTGATATCGCTGAGTCTGTGTCCATCCTTTACGGAGGAAGTGTAAAGCCCAACAACGCCGAAGAGATTTTTTCGAAAACCGATGTTGATGGAGGTTTAATTGGTGGCGCTTCACTAAACGCTGAAGACTTTTTTGCTATTGTAAATGCATTTTAAGTAAGACTGTCATTGCGAGCATAGCGCGGCAATCTTATTAAAAATAACTAAGTTTTAAGGGTATTCCCTGATTTTTAATAAATCAAGGAATGCCCTTAATTTTTTCCGAATGTTTGAAAGTAACTTGTGAAGGTCTATTAACCAATAAAACTTTTAATCATGAAGCTTTCAAACAAACACCGTAATTTGGTCAATGCCCATCTTTTTGATCTTAAAAAATGTATAATAACATTCACTTTCCTTTCAGGGCTATGCTGTATTCTTTCTGCCCAATCGGTTTACGTAGTAGATAATAACCAAGGCTCGGGAGCGGAATTCACGAGTTTACAGGCTGCTATTGATGCTGCAGCGGCAAATGATATCATTTATGTTCAGCCGTCACCTAACGGTTATGGAAACATAAATATGACCAAACCAATTACCATTTACGGACTGGGGCACATTCCAGAATTAAATGCGGGGCAGTATGCCAGTGTTTCTAACATTTTTTTCAGGAGTGCCAATGCGTCTGGATCAAAATTATCTGGGCTTTACATCAATAACATTTATTTGGATAACACAACCTACACCAACCATGATGTGGTGATTACAAACAACAGGGTGGCTTATATAGTAGGGAACAGTACCACTACCCAAGCCAATAACGTGGTAATCTCTGGAAATTATATCAGAAATGCGAATTTTAATGCCATTGACCCTTACAATTCCCAAAACTGGATTGTTTCAAACAATATTATAGAACAGCCTAATACAAGTGCTACTTGGGGCTCTTTCAACCGATTTAATTCATCAATCATTTTTAATAACAACATTGTATTGACGCGGCAAAACGGCAACGGCAGCGGGGCTATTCAATTATTTGCTAATTGTAGCGGCACGCAAATTACCAATAATATTTTTCTGTTTAAAGGCACGAGTGTTTCAAATTTCAATTTGGGGTCAAACAACGCTTTAAGTTTTCAGAATAACTTAACGTACAACTACAACGGTACTTTAGATGTACTTTCAGGCTCAGGAAATATCGATAATGCAGACCCTCAATTCGTGGCCTTCAACTCGAATGCATCGTTAAATACCACGGCCAGCGATTACCACATTCAAACGGGGTCGCCAGCAGAAAACGCAGGAACAGATGGTAACGATTTAGGGGTTTATAATGGCGGTTTTCCGTTTAGTCCACGAGGCTATCCAACCGAACTACCTTATTTAACCGATTTTGTGATATTCAATAATATTATTACTCCCGGAAGTACCTTGAATGTTAACATAAAGGCAAATGCCAATCTTAATAATTAAAATCCAGTTATTATGAAAAGGCTTATTTTAATATTAATAATCCTCGTGGCTTTTACAGAGTTGCGGGCGCAGATAAGCGCCGGAGAGTATTTTTTCGATAATGATCCCGGGATAGGAAACGGCATCGCGTTAACACTTTCGGGCAATGAGTTGGATGTAGATTTTAATATCCCGACAACTGGACTTTCAAGCGGCGTGCATAATTTGTATGTGCGGGTTTTAGATCAATCTGGAAATTGGAGTTTGTACGATAAAAACGTGTTTTATGTGAATCCCAATAACGAAAATTCAGCAAATATCGCTTCCGCTGAATATTTTTTTGATACCGACCCCGGTGTGGGTAACGGAACGGGTTTAACCGTTTCGGGTAATGTGGTTGATCAAGATTTTAGCATAGCAACCACAGGACTTTCAAGCGGTGTGCACAAATTGTATGTAAGGTTAGTCAATACCGATGGCACTTGGAGTCTGTACGACAAAAACGTGTTTTATGTGAGTCCGGACAATGAAAATTCAGCAAATATCGCTTCCGCTGAATATTTTTTTGATACCGATCCGGGGGTTGGCAACGGAACAGCTTTAGCGGTATCGGGCAATATAATTGATCAAAATTTGAGCATACCAACTACTGGGCTTTCAAACGGTATTCATAAATTATATGTTCGAATGGTCAATACCGATGACACGTGGAGTCTGTACGATAAAAATGTGTTTTATGTGGATCAGGGCCATTCGAATACGGCATTGATTACGGCGGCGGAATATTTTTTTGATATCGACCCCGGAATTGGAAATGCCACGGCAATTGATTTGGACGATGAGGAAACGATTGACATGGATATGGCCATTGATGTGCCCACCGATTTACCAGAGGGCGACCATTTTTTGTACATGCGGGTTAAAAATACCAATGGCCAATGGAGTTTATATGCTTTAGGGGAGTTGCAAGACCCGTTGTCGGCTGTTGAAGAGGAAAGAGTACAGTTTAAGTTTTACCCAAACCCTGTGAAGGATGTGGTACATTTTAAGTTGCAGAATCAAGGAATTCTCGACTTAAAAGTCATTAATTTAAAGGGAGCAGTAATGTTCGAAAACCAATTGGAAAATTATAAAATAGATCTTAGTTTTTTAAGCCCAGGGGTATATCTGTTTTATTTGAAAACTGAAAACGTCCAAGTTTCAAGGAAGTTTGTAAAACATTGAATGTTAAATGGAATACCTAATTTATGCACCTAGGTTAAGAAATGGGCGCTGATTTTCTTAAATTTATTCTAAAAAAATAAAAACGTTGAAATCGATACTATCAATAGTTGGTCTGTGGTTTGTTTTGACAAGTGCTTTTGCGCAAAACGAATCGCCTATTGATAGTTTGAAATTCGAATTGACAAAACCACAACCCGATAGTGTCCAGGTTAAGATTTTAAATGAACTGGCTTATTACTACTCGTACAAAAATATTGATACGTCCTTTGTCTATGCGAGGGATGCTTTAAAAAGAGCAGAACGGTTGGGTTTCCACGCTGGGCGGGCAAAAGCCAATTTATATATTGGCAATGCCTTTATGTTCACCAATCAATACGATTCGGCGCGATATTATTTTAATGCGGCTTCCAAAATTTGCGATCAGTACAATGTAAAAAAATCTGCGGTTTATAGTTCATTGGGCATACTTTATAAAGCCGAAGGGAATTACGAAAAAGCTATTGATACTTATTTTGAGGGCATAGCTTACGATGAAAGTACCAATAACGACTATGGTAAATTCATTAAGCTGATTAATATAGGGAACGTCTATTCCAAGATGGGTAACTTAACCAAAAGTACAGAGTATGAGTTGCAAGCGTTAAAGTTGGCCAAAATATCAAAAAATGAAAACATGCAATTCGCCCTCGGCACTTTGTTAAACAATATTGGAGGAGGCTATGCACAATTGAAAGATTACGATAAGGCCTTGCAGTATTTTAACGAGTCGTTAGCAGTCAATACCGAAAACCAAAACACCAAGGAAATAGCCAGAAATTACAATAATTTAGGGGTTGTTTACCATGAAAAGGGTGATTTCGAACAGGCTTTACATGTGCTCAAAAAAGCCTTGAAAATCAGGGAAGATTTAAAAGATGAAGACGAGCAGATTGAAACCCAAATGGTTTTAGGAACGGTTTATGGAAAAATGAAAAACGAAACCCTATCGGAATTGCATTTTTCAAAGGCACTGCAAATTGCCAAAAAAATAAACGATAAATCATTGATATCTGAAGTGTACTTGGCCATGAGCGATAGCTATGTGCTTCAAAACAACCATTCAAGAGCGCTTCAAAATTTTAAAAACCACGCTCAGTTTAAAGATAGTGTGTTGTTAGATAATAATTTAAAGAACATCAGCGAAATTGAAATTAAATATCAAACCGAGAAAAAAGACAAGGCAATTGTTGAACAACAATTAAAACTGCAAAAACAGGAAGCCCAAAACAGCTTCATGTTCGGAACACTTATTTTTTTGGTACTGATGTCAATCTTGCTGTTTTTCCTATTTAAACAGCGTCAAAAACGCAAAAACCAGGAGATATTAACCTTAAAACGTGAGTTCCAAATAAAAACTTTAGAGTCGTTGATTGAAGGTGAAGAAAAGGAAAGGTTACGTATCGCCAAAGAGTTGCACGATGGGGTAAACGGCGATTTATCGGCCATAAAATATAAACTGTCTTCCCTTATGGAAATGAACAATGCGGTGATAAAGGAAGCTATTGCTATGATTGACGATTCTTGTAAACAGGTTCGTGCCATTTCGCATAATTTGGTGCCACCTTCTTTAGAAAGTTTTAATTTAGTGGAGGCCACACAGGTGTATTGCGATAATTTAAACGAATTGCATTCGGGATTAAATATTGTTTTTCAGCATTTGGGCGATGCGGTTAATATGCGCAAAAAGGCCGAGATAAATGCTTATCGAATCATTCAGGAGTTGGTAGCCAACAGTATAAAACACGCAGAAGCTACCACCATAAACGTACAAATTAGCTCCCATGGCGATAACGTTCAAATTACGGTTGAAGACGAGGGAAAAGGATTTGACAAAAACGAAGTGGACGCTTCGGGAATTGGGTTGAGCAACGTGCAATCTAGAGTGGATTATTTAAAGGCCGAGATTGATTTTATTTCAAACGACAAAGGCACTTCATATACCATAGATATTGATAAAAATTTGATCAATGAAAATTAAAATAGCCATAACAGACGATCATCCTTTGGTGCTTAACGGCATCGCGTCGATGCTGGAAGGAACACCCGATATTCAGGTGGTGGGGGCTTATGAAAATGCTGGTCAAACATTGGAAAGGATAGAAAAGGATTCTCCTGATATTTTGCTCTTGGATATCAATCTCCCTGATATCAACGGTATTGATTTGAGTAAAAGGTTGCTGAAAGCATACCCAGAACTAAAAATTATAGCATTGACCAATTTTGAGGATTTATCGTATGTGAAACGCATGTTGAAAAACGGCGTAAATGGCTATTTATTAAAAAATACTGACAAGATTGAATTGATTAAAGCCATGAAAACGGTGTTGCAGGGAGAGTTGTTTTTGCCTGAAAACATCCAAAAGCGTTTATTGAGTCAAGCTCCTAAAAAGACGGTAGACAATGGATTGAAACCGAATTTAACACGTCGCGAACACGAAGTGCTTTTGGCTATTTCAGAAGAATTGACCACACAGGAAATTTCAGAAAAACTCTTCATCAGTCCTAAAACCGTTGAAACCCACCGTATGAATATTATGAGCAAACTTGGTGCAAAAAATAGCGTGGGCATCATCAAAATCGCTATTGAAAAGCAGTTGCTTTAGCATTTAAGGTTATCTTTGTGCTTTCAAAAAGTAAGCATGTCGAATACCATTTATTTAGGATATTATTTTAAGGTAGAACCTTTGCAGCCCGCTGTTGAAATATTAATTGCAGAACTGGGGTATGCAGGTTTTGAGAGTTTTGTTGAAACCGAAGACGGCGTTACGGCCTATATTCAAAAGGATGAATGGCATGATGCCATTTTGGAAGACGTTCAAATTTTGAATTCAGAGGAATTTACAATCAGCTACACTTTAGAGGAAATCGAACAGACCAATTGGAATGAGGAGTGGGAGAAAAATTTTAATCCTATTGCAGTAGATGGTGTGGTTACGGTTCGTGCACCGTTTCATGAAAAACCGAATACAGAATTCGATATTGTTATCGAGCCCAAAATGAGTTTCGGTACGGGGCACCACGAAACGACTCATATGATGATTCAGCATATCTTGAAAAACGATTTTAAAGATAAATCGGTACTCGATATGGGCTGCGGAACTGGGGTTTTAGCTATTCTAGCCGAAATGAAAGGTGCTAAGCCCATTGATGCGGTCGATTACGATAATTGGTGCTACCTTAATAGTTTGGAAAATGTAGAGCGTAATAATTGTGAACATATCACAGTGATTGAGGGCGATGCTTCCGTATTAAAAAACAAAAAATACGACATCATTATAGCCAACATTAATAGAAATATCCTGCTTCAGGATATGGCTGTTTATACAGCGTGCTTAAATAAAAATGGGGTGTTGTTTTTGAGCGGTTTTTACAATGATGATATCCCGATTATTCGGCAAGCCTGTGAAAATCAGATGTTAAAATTTGATGAAAAATTAGAAAGAAACCAATGGGTTGCTTTAAAATTTTTAAATTAGTGGCATAAAATTACCCCAAAAACGAGTATTATGAGTTCCCAAGAAAAAGTATCAGAGGAATTATTACTGGAAGAAGAGGTTGTTACCCAAAACGAGATTGTGCTGTATAATGATGACGTGAATACGTTCGATCATGTTATTGATACACTTATTTACGCTTGCGACCACACGCCCGAACAAGCCGAGCAGTGCTCGTTGATTGTGCACTACAAAGGGAAATGTACGGTGAAAACCGGGGTTTATGACGATTTAAAACCCCGATGCTCAATGCTTCTAGAAGCTGGTTTGAGTGCTGAAATTGTTTAAGGAGTGTTCTTTTAACGGTAAAGCTTTGGTCTATTTACATTCATTATAGTGTTGAAGGGCAAACAAAATCTGATGTTGGTACATCTGTTTGTTTTATAGCGCCAAAGCCACCGGCAATGTCTACTAGCTTATCGAAACCACGGGCCTTTAAAATCGAGGTTGCGATGAGCGAACGGTAACCACCGGCACAATGTACGTAATAAGTATCTTTTTTATTGATGGCGTTCATGTTGTCATTTATAAAGTCTAGAGCAAAATGTTGCACCTGTTCACTTTTTACATGTTCCGATTTGTATTCACCATCTTTTCTTACATCAAGAATATTTACCTTTTTGGTTTTAAAATCTTCAGCAAATTCATTGGCGGTAATTGAATTAACGGTTTCAATGTCTTTTCCTGCGGCTTTCCAAGCCTCTATGCCACCTTCTAAATAGCCAAGAGTGTTGTCGTAACCCACTCGCGATAGTCGGGTAACGGCCTCTTCTTCTTTACCTTCGGGAGTAACTAGCAAAATAGGCTGCTTCAAATCGGTGATTAAAGCACCAACCCAAGGTGCAAACGAACCGTGAAGGCCAATAAAAATAGAGTTGGGAATGTGTGCTTCAATAAAATCTTTTTCTTTTCTCACATCAAGCACCAAGGCGCCATATTGGTTGGCAACGTTTTCAAAAGTTTCTGGGCTTAACGGTGTGTTTCCTTTTTCCAGTACAGACTCAAAATTATCATAGCCCAATTTGTTCATCATGGCATTTTTTTCAAAATACTGTGGTGGGGGCGCAATACCGGAAAGTACTTCTTCAATAAACTCTTCCTTGGTCATATCGGCCCTAAGGGCGTAATTAGTTTTTTTCTGTTCGCCTAAAATACCAACAGTTTCTTTACTTAGGTTTTTGCCGCATGCCGAGCCTGCTCCGTGAGCTGGGTAAACAATAACATCATCGGGTAACGGCATAATTTTGTTACGTAGCGAATCGAATAGCATGCCTGCTAGATCTTCTTTAGTTACATCGGATTTTATAGCCAAATCGGGTCGGCCTACGTCCCCTAAAAATAAGGTGTCGCCAGAGAAAATGGCGTGTTCCTTTCCGCTTTCGTCCAGTAAGAGATAGGTTGAAGACTCTAAAGTATGCCCCGGCGTATGAAGCACTTTTATAGTGATATTTCCTAGTTTGAAAGTTTCATTGTCTTTGGCGGAGTAAATATCGTATTCCGTTTCTGCACCCGGACCGTAAACAATGGTAGCTCCTGTTTTCTGGGCTAAATCTACATGGCCCGAAACAAAATCGGCATGAAAATGGGTTTCAAAAATGTATTTTATTTTAGCATTTTTTTTCTTGGCTTTGTCTACATATTGTTGGGTTTCGCGCAAGGGGTCGATAATCGCCACTTGGCCATTCGATTCAATATAATAGGCACCTTGTGCCAAACATCCTGTATATATTTGTTCTATTTTCATAGCTTTTAACTTTGTGCTTTTTAGTAAAATTACAAAAGGATTTTATTTCAATCTGTAACATGTATTACATATCGATTATCAATTCAATTCCTTGTTTATGATATAAACGGCCATAATGAGTATAAAAAAACCGAAACCTTTTTTGAGTTTTTTGCTGCTGATGTATTTTGAAAAAAATACACCCAAAACGATGCCCAAAATAGCAATAGCGGTAAATAAAAGTAAAAATACCCAATCGATTTCAAGGGTTTGAACATCGCCCAAAAAGCCAATCAACGAATTGATGGTAATAATAATAAGTGAGGTGCCCACGGCTTTTTTCATGGGGATTCTCGCCCAAAGTACCAAAGCTGGTACGTATAAAAATCCGCCGCCTGCGCCTATTAAACCCGTAATAGTTCCAATAATTAATCCTTGGAAAAACGTTTTGTAGTAGGATTGGTTTTCAGTTTTAAGAGTTTTCGATTTTTGTTTTTTTATCATAGAAACCGAAGCCAGTAACATGATAATGGCAAAAAATATCATAATGGCGACATCTTTGGTTAAGGTTGTACTTCCGATGGAAAAAACAGTATCCGGAATACTGGGCACTATGTAACGACGGGTAGCATATACGGCCAAAAACGATGGGAAAGAAAATGCTAGCCCAGTTTTAAAATCGACCAGCCCTTTTTTGTGCTTTTGAAAGGTGCCTACCAAAGACGAAACACCCACCACAAACAAGGAATATGCAGTGGCAACAATGGGATTTAGGCCTAAAATATACACCATAACCGGTACTGTTAAAATAGAGCCGCCACCGCCAATAAGTCCTAAAACGAGACCTATGAGCAATGCGCCAACATATCCAAAAATTGAGGTGTAATCCATAGTTTAGTGGGGCAGTTTGTCTTTTAAAACACCATAAATAAAGGTGCCCAAAATGGCAGCGGCAATTACAATAAGCATGGCGTAAACGCCTGTACCAAGCAAAATGTACATGGGGCCAGGGCAAGCACCGATTAAGGCCCAACCTAAACCAAAAATAGAGCCGCCAATAATATATCTGGCTATACTATTGTCTTTTTTAGGGACAAAAATATGGGCACCGCTAATGCTTTTAATGAATCCTTTTTTTGAAATCTGTAAAAACAGTACGCCGCAAGCAATGGCTGTGCCTATAATGCCATACATATGAAAGGATTGAAACCTGAACATTTCATAAATACGGTACCATGAAACCGCTTCAGATTTTACTAAAACAATTCCGAAAAATATACCGACCAATAAAAATTTTATAAACTTCATCATAACTAAAAGATTAAGGGGAGAATTAAATTGGCCATAATTAGTCCGCCAACAAAAAAGCCAATTACGGCGATTAACGAAGGTTTTTGAAGGCTGCTTAGCCCCGTAATGGCATGCCCCGAAGTACATCCGCCGGCATATCGGGTGCCAAAGCCAACTAAAATACCGCCAATAATTAAAATGAGTAATATTTTTGGGGAATTGATAGCTTCGATACTAAACATTTTATCGGGAACCAGTGTAGCTCCTGCGTTTTTAAAGCCCATGTTTTGAAGCTCGACAACGGTTTTGGGGTTGAGGTCGGTTTTGCTGTCGTTTGATAAATATTGGGTAGCGATAAACCCGCCTATAATAGCGCCTAAAACTACGGTGAGGTTCCAGAGTTGGCTTTTCCAATTGAACTTAAAAAAGCTTGAAAACTTACCCGCACCACCAATGGCACACAGCGTTCGTAGGTTTGAAGACATGCCGAAGGTTTTTCCGAAGTAGAGCAACAGCGCCATGACTAAGGCTATTAAAGGCCCCGAAACATACCAAGGCCAAGGGTTTAAAATGTGTTCCATGTTTTAATATTTTTCACAAAATTAAATCTTAGGTTTTTATTGTTTGTAATAAATGTTACTCAGGAAAGTGAAGCACAATTAATTCTGACAAATACCTTGGGAAGGTTGCGCTAGGGATTGAGGCTATTGTTGGAGCTCCTGGAACAGAGCGACTGCCGAAAGCCCGACCCAGGCGATGGATGTGGCTGTAGGGAAGGGGGGCGCCCAAATCGATTGATGCGCCCGCTAAAGAATTTCGATTTTACTGCGGCTAAGTTTTATTTTGTTTTCGTTTTCGAGTTGCTTTAGCACTCTTGAAATCACCACTCTGGAGGTGTGCAGATCTTCGGCGATGTCTTGGTGCTTTATGTTTATGTTTTCTGAACCATTTAGCATGGCTTTGCTTTTTAGGTAGTTGTATAGGCGCTCGTCCATTTTCATAAACGCGATATTGTCGATGGTGTTTAGCATTTCATCGAAGCGTATTTGGTAGCTTTGAAGAATGAATTCCCTCCAACTAACATTGTTATGAAACCAGTTTTTCATGTTTTCTACCGGCACCATTATTAAGCTCGAATCTTTTTCTGCAACCGCTCTTATTTTACTTTTTGGAGTGCCTAAGCAGCAGGTTAGCGACATGGCACAGGTTTCGCCAGCTTCTAGAAAATATATTAGTAGTTCGTTGCCGTTTTGGTCTTCGCGTAAAATTTTAATGTCGCCAGATAAAATCAACGGGATATACTCCAAGGGTTGGTTAACATCAATAATGATATCGTTTTGCTTAAAGGTTTTAAATATTCCTATTTTAGAAATTTCCGATAAGATTTCGGTGTCTAAAATATGCGCAAATTTCTCTTGAAGTAAGTCTTTATCCATGCTCAAAAATAACAATTTAAAAAAGAACTTATGTTGCAGGGAAACATAATTCTGATGGAGGTGACTTAGGTGTTAAGGTCTATAATTAGCGGATAAATTAAGTTAAAAAGGGTGTGGTATGTTGCATTTTTAACTTGACATGCTTTACTTTTATGCCGACCATGGATTCATTAACTCAAATTGTATTAGGAGCTGCCGTAGGAGAAGCGGCTTTAGGAAAAAAAGTAGGAAACAAAGCCATGCTTTATGGTGCTATTGCGGGTACCATTCCTGATTTTGACGTGTTTGCTTCGCATTTTGCAGATACGGTAACAGCGCTTTCTATACACCGTGGGTTTACGCATTCGGTGGTGTTTTCGGTGTTATTTGCTCCCATTTTCGGGTGGCTGGTTTCTCGCTTTGAAAGGCATAAATCCTTTAAGGATTGGTCGTGGTTGTTTTTTTTGGCGTTCATAACGCACCCTATATTAGATGCCCACACAACTTGGGGAACCCAATTATTGTGGCCTTTAGATTTGCGCCTGGCCTTTAAAACTATATTTGTTATCGATCCGCTTTACACCCTGCCGTTTTTAGTGTGTTTGGTTTTGGCTATGTTTCGAAAGAGAACCTCCCACAAACGGCGGTTTTATAATACGCTAGGCTTAACGATTAGTACAGCTTATTTAGCTCTTACTTTTTTATTGAAATACATGGCTTTTGGGGCGTTCCAAGAGGCGTTGAACAACCAAAATATAGATTATAAAAACCTAGATGTTAGGCCGTCGCCATTAAATACGGTGCTGTGGAGTGCCAATGTAGAGACCAAAGATGCTTATTTCCTGGCCAATTATTCTTTTTTTGATACTCAACCGATTTTATTTGTAAGTCATCCAAAAAATCATGATGTGTTAGGGAACCTTGCTGAAAACGAAAAAGTACAACGTATGATTGCCATTTCTGAAGGATGGTTTACCATAAGGGAAAAGGAGGGAAGTCTATATTTTAACGATTTGAGGTTCGGGCTTTTGGGATTAAACCTGAATTCTGAAAACTTCGTGTTTCAATATAGAATTGACGTTGATGATGATAAGGTGAGTTTTGTAGAAATGCCAAAAACGAATCGTGATGCTAAAAAACTAATGGCAGAACTATGGAAACGAATAAAAGGGAATTAAACAAGATTAAAACCTTATACCTCACCAAAAACTTAGTGGATTTGTATTTTGGTTATAAGTGAGTTGCAAAATGTTAATCAATTCTTTTTTAGTCTACTATAAATGACCGCTCGAGATTTTCAAATTATTTTAAAATAAGATTTGTTTTTGTTTGAATAAAAAGTGTATATTTGCAACCGCAAAAACGGCCACGTGGCGCAACTGAATAGCGCACTTGATTACGGCTCAAGAGGTTCCAGGTTTGAATCCTGGCGTGGTCACTTTCCTAAAACCCCAGCAATGCTGGGGTTTTTGTTTTCTGTCCGAAAATAAATTTTTAAAAACATTGGTTTTTGGTGTCAAAAAGTGGTAAAATTGTATTAAAAGTGTATGCAATTTGAAAGCTTCAGTTTTTTTATTCATATCACAAAGAAAGACAAAAAAACGGCTATCCGATGTGTGTGGCGCTTTATAATTCGAATAGAAAAAAAATTAGGTAAACTCTTCATTGTTAAAGCAAAATATTCCACATTCTTCATTAGTGCATACCTTTTATACCAAACTTAAATGGTTTTGTTTTTTCGGCAAGATTGTATTGATAAATTAGTTGGAGGGAAAGCATTTGAAAACTAACTGGGAAAACTATTTATAAGCATTATAAGTACAGGAAGCTGTTTTGTAAATCAAATGAATCAGGGTGCCCACTTATTTATAACTAATTAGAATTAAAAAAAGACATCAATCAATTTTTGTTCAGTGTAAATTTTCACTTAGGGTTCGGTAAGATAAAGAGGTAAAGAAATAACAGAAGTTTAACTATTATTAGTTAAATTTGAGAACAGATCCTGGTGGTAAAAAAATCTAAATATATAGAGAGTATTATGTGAAGTACTGTGGAGTTCTTTCCGTTTAGGGGTGTATATCATCAAAAAGTACTTTTCGCCCCCTTTTAGGTATAATTTAACTCATTATTTACAGTAAATTGCATTTGTAATTTTTGAAACCTTAAGCTTTTTGATTTATGGAAACAGTGATGGACGCAATTAACTATATAGACATTAACAAGAATTCGAGGGTGCCAATGTACCAACAAATTGTTGATTCGATAATCAATAATATATCTAATGGCAACATTGTTCTAAATGAGAAGCTACCTTCTATCAATACCATTAGTGAGGATTTTTATTTATCACGTGATACAGTTGAAAAAGCATACGGTATATTAAAAGAGAGAAATATAATAGTATCAATACCGAGAAGGGGATATTATGTATCTAAAATAGAGGCCACGCACAAGTTGAAAATTCTGTTTCTTGTAAACAAACTGAGTTCGTATAAAATGAAAATGTACAATTCATTTCTCGATAGAATAGGGCTCAACTCAAAAATAGATTTAGTGGTTTATCATTGTGATGAATTTTTCTTTTTAAATACCCTAAAAAATAACAAGGCTGGGTATGATTATTATGTTATTATGCCCCATTTCAAAACAGAAACATTACAGCACACTAGCTATACAGATGCGGTTATCAAAGCCATAAACACCATACCAAAAAGCAAATTGATGATTTTAGATAATTTGATGCCTCCGTTTACAGACGGTATTGGGGCTGTTTATCAAGAATTTGACAAAGATATTTACGAAGCGTTGAATGATGGCATGTCTAAAATATCTAAGTATAAAAAAATGGTTTTAATTTATCCGGAAAATTCTGTTTACCCGTTTCCAAGAAGGATTTTACATGGTTTCAGAAAGTTCTGTTTAGAGAATGAAATTGATTATGAAATTCTGGGCGAAGTGTGTGACGATATGGTATTTAAGAAAGGAGATCTGTTTATAACCATTGAGGAATCCGATTTGGTTGATTTGGTTAATCAGATAAGAGAAAATGAACTCAAGATGGGAGATGAAGTAGGGGTGATCTCATACAATGACACACCGCTTAAGCAATTGTTGGGAATAGCTGTAGTATCTACAGATTTTAGAATAATGGGTGAAATGGCGGCGCAAATGATTTTGAGTGGCGAAAATAGTAAAATTAAAGTTCCTTTTTATTTTATAGATAGAGCTTCCGTGTAATTTAAATATTAAATTAAAGATATATTTTTAAAGTATTAGAACAGGTATTTGTAGATAAAAGAATTAAAGTTATCTAGTTTGTCTCGCTTGGGGAAACAAAAACTTTGGTTAACTTTACCTTACCTTAAAACACCATTAACTAAACAGTGCTTTTTAAATATGCAAAAGTATTTTGCAATACTCTTTATTTTTTGTTTTGTAACCTTTGGATCCTCTCAAAATGATGTTTATAAGTTTAAGCATTTAACAGCAGCCGATGGTTTATCACAGAACACAATAATAGATATCAACCAGGATTATTTAGGTCAAATTTGGATTGCTACAAGAGATGGGCTTAATAAATATGACGGGACAGAGTATACAATTTACAGACACAGTAAAAATGATTCTCTCTCAATAAGCAACAATGATGTACTTTGCATAGAAAATGGCAGTGATGGTTTCATGTGGGTGGGGACTTACTCTGGTTTAAATAAGTACGACCCCCGGAATGATACCTTTGAGACTTTTCTGAAAAGCGAACAAAACACTTCACTTGTAAGTAACATCATTTGGACAGTTAAGGAGCTGTCAAATAAAGAAATCTGGGTGGGCACCCCCTCGGGGCTTGCTGTGTACAATGTATCTGAAGATTCTTTTAAAAATTTTTTAGTTACCGGTCAAGTACTCGTCATTTTTGAAACAAAAAAGGGTTCAATTTTTTTAGGAACCAATAATGGGTTGGTAAAGCTACTTCATAAAGATAAAAAGGAGTACAAATTTAAGTTGTTGGAGGCTACAGAAGGGATTGTAATACAAGATATTGAAGAAAGCCCAAGTGGAAAACTCCTTTTGGGGACTCGAACCCAAAATATTTTGCTCTATGATGCTCATGACAATTCGTTAACGCCTTATCTTCATGATTCTCAACTCACGGAAGTAGATAGAAATGTTAGGGAACTGCAATTTGATGATATGGGAAATTTATGGGCAGGTACCTATCGAGGTGTTCAAATAATAGATCAAAATAAAAATTTATTACCTCTTTATAGTGATATAAATGATGATGAATCAATTAGTGGTAATTTTATAAAAAGTATATTCAAAGATAAAAAGGGGGCCATCTGGATAGGCACCTATTATGGAGGCATTAATATTTGGGATGTGTCAAACATCAATTTTATAAATATTACTCAAAAATCAGGTAGGAAAGGATTAGGGTTTAAGGCGGTAAGTACTATAGTGAATTATAATGATAAAGTGTTTTTTGGTACAGAAGGGGGAGGGGTTTCCATATTAAACACTAAAGATAAATCCTTTGAATACTTAACATCGAAAAATACACCTAGCTTAAAGAGCGATAATGTTAAATCCTTGTTTTTGTCTGGAAATGAGAACCTTTGGATAGGCACTTTTGAAGATGGACTGGCTTTGTATAACTTGAAAGATAAAAAAACAATAAATAATATCTTACCAAAAGAGTTACTTGATTACACCCAGAACATAGGTATAAGCTCAATAAGCGAAGATTTGAACAAGAACATATTAATTGGAACCAAGGGAAAAGGTTTAATAAAATACAATCCAATAAATAAATCTTTTAGTGTTATAAACGAAGGTTTAGCCATTAACATTGTAAAATCAATACATGTAGATTCTAAAAATAATATATGGGTAAACACGTTAAGGGGAATTAATTCTATTAGTCCAGAAGGGGCAATAAGCCACTATTTTTATGATTTAAATACAAAAATGGGCTTAAGTGCCACTACTGTTTTTGAAGATTCTAATGGTACAATATGGGCGGGAACCGAGTTTGACGGACTTTTTAGGTTTGTTGATGGAGAGTTTGTTCCGGTAGATTTAAAAATTGAAGATGATGCTTCTGTTATTGGGGTAAGAAGCATAGTTGAAGACGATAACGGTAATTTATGGCTCGGCACAACAAATCAGGGTATAGTATGTTTTAACCGTCCAGAGAGCAGCATTATTGAACACTATACCAAAAAGGATGGTTTGGTGGGTAATCAATTTAACAATAATGCTAGTTTGCGCATAGGGGATTCACAGTTTATGTTCGGTGGGCCATCGGGGGTATCTTATTTTAATTCCAATAAAATAGTAAAAAACCAATATGCACCACAAGTGCTGATTACAGATTTTAAAATAAAAAATAAATCTGTTGACGTAAATAGTAGTGATGGCGTGCTAAACCAAACAATTACCTTTACGGATAACCTAGAACTTTCGCATGGCCAAGGAAATTTCAGTATTACGTTTTCAATGCCCAACTTTATCAATTCAAGTAAAAACAGGTACTTATATCGTTTGAAAGGGCTAGAGGAAGAGTGGATAGAAACTACAGGGAACACCGCAACTTACACTATTCAAACCCCAGGGAGTTATACCTTTGAAGTAAAAGGTATAAATAATGATGGCTTTTCCAATAAAGAACCAACACGATTAAATGTTTATGTAAGTCCTGCCCCTTGGCGATCTTGGTGGGCCTTTTTACTTTATGGATTACTTATATTTTGTGTGCTCTATTATTTAATGAATATATTAAAATCAAGAACAAAGTTGAAACACCAGTTGGCTTTAGAGCAAATCGAAGCAAAGCAAGCTAAAGATGTGAATAAAGCTAAATTAGAATTTTTCACCAATATGTCCCACGAGTTTCGAACGCCACTTACACTAATTTTGGGGCCGTTAAATCAAATATTGGATAATTACAGAGGAAGCAGTTCCATGTACAAAAAGCTAAAAGTAATAGAAAGTAGCGCCAACCATTTGCTTCAGTTAATAAACCGGTTGATGGATTTCAGAAAACTTGAAAACAACTTGATGAAATTAGAGGCAGCAGAAGGCAATGTGGTAAAATTTTTGAGAGAAATTTATTTGTCTTTCACGGAATACGCTAAAAATGGAAATTACGATTATACTTTTGAGGCCACATCTGATGATATACAGGTTTACTACGATCGCTATAAACTGGAGCGGGTATTTTACAACCTTATTTCAAATGCCTTCAGGTACACACCGAAAGGAGGAAAAATAGCATTGAGAGTTATTGAAGAGACCGATAAAATTTGTATTCGGGTTGAAGATTCGGGTGTTGGTATAGCCGAAGAATATAAAGATAAAATTTTTGAACGGTTTTTTGAGCTATCAATCAACAGAAAACCTGATAATAACTATAACAAGGGCACGGGGATAGGGCTATCTATTGTGAAAAATATCGTAGACCTGCACAAAGGACAAATTAAGGTTTTTGATAACGAGGCTGGTTTAGGGTCCGTCTTTTCAGTTGAACTTCCATTAGGAAAAGAACATTTGGAGGATACTGAAATTATACAAGATTTTAAATTTTCTGATGATTTATCGCAATACGTTACGCAATTGGATGACGAACAAGTTTTACTTGAAAAAGATGTACTTGAACGAAAACATGTTGATGAGAAACCCACTATTTTAATTGTTGAAGATAATAAACAACTAAGAAAGTTTATACTGGACATTCTCATAAAAGATTATAACGTTTTAGAAGCAGAAAATGGTAAGGTTGCCTACAAATTGGCCATAGCAGAACAGATTGATCTTGTGGTAAGCGACGTGGTTATGCCAGAGATGACCGGTACAGAACTTTGTTCTTTAATTAAAGAAGATATTAGGACAAGCCACATTCCAGTAATTTTGTTAACCTCAAGATCTTCCTTAATTTTCAAAATGGATGGATTGGAAAGTGGAGCAGACGATTACATCAGTAAACCATTTAACGTAAAAGAATTCAGGCTCAGGATAAAAAATGTATTGGCGACTATTTTGCGCTTAAAGGAAAAGATAAATTCTAATGAAGTTCTTCAGCCCGATGATATTGTGCTATCTTCAATAGATGAAAAGTTATACAAAAAAGCATTGTCCATTGTTGAAGATAATATAAGTAACGAACAATTTGACATCCCGTTTTTTTGTGAAGAATTAGGCGTAAGCAGAACAGTGCTTTTTAAAAAAATAAAAGCGTGGACTGGTTTCTCTCCAAAAGATTTTATTCAACATATCCGATTGAAAAGGGGGGCTCAGTATTTAGAGCAAGGCAAACTCAATATTTCCCAAATCAGTTATAATCTTGGATTTAAAAATCCAAAATACTTCAGTAAATGTTTCAGGAAAAAATTCGGTAAAACTCCAACTGAATATATTAAAACCTTTTCAGATTACTAATAATTAGAGAGGTTTTGTTGGTTTTCTTCAAATTTAGCTAAGCCTACTTGTTAGTTATTTGTTTATCACTGTCCAAAAGTATTATCTCCTCCCTTTTGTGGACATATTTACTCCTGTTATTTGTTAACTTTGAAAAACTATAGCGAGTAATAGTTTATTTCATAATCTTTTTTGTGATTGCAAAACGAATTAATTAAGCGAATGAAAAACAAGAAAACAAGTTTCTTGGAATTAACCATAATTCTTATTATGGTGTTGTTTTCTTTAATGATTATTTATTTTGCTGAGTAGTTTTTTGAAAAAATAAAGAAGTTTAATGGTGACGACGGTTTCTGATCCATAAATGAACGAAAAAGATGCACTTTGTTTAGTAAAGCATCACAAAACAGGACAGAGGTTGTAATCTAAAACATTAACATTGTAATTATAACAAAATGATAGGTTTAAAAGTAGTTGATTGAGTTAGTCGTTGGAGTTTAGTTTAAAGGGCCCTCTGTTTAAAAATATAGAGGGCTTTTATTTCGTCTAGCAATTGTTTCAAATTCAAACATCCAAAATAAAAATACAGATAATGAAAATTGTTAAAAATATTCAATTAAGTTTGGTTCTCACAATAATAACAGTATTGGGCTTGTACTCCTGTAAAAATGAGGCTAACAAAATTCCTTGGAAACAATTAATAACAGATAGCTCTCTGCAAGGTTGGAATATCAAAGGCGGTGAAGCAACCTATGAAAATGAAAATAGTGTTATAATAGGAACTACTGCGGCCAATACACCCAATACGTTTTTAACTACAGATAAAATGTATGATGATTTTATTTTGGAGATTGAGTTTAATGCTGATTCGGTAATGAATTCCGGAATACAAATTCGAAGTAATAGTTATCCGTATTATGAAAATGGCCGTGTACATGGTTATCAAGTAGAAATAGATCCTTCAAAACGGTCGTGGAGTGGAGGTATTTACGATGAGGGTAGGCGGAAATGGCTCAATACACTAGAGCACAATAAAGATGCGCAAAAAGCATTTAAGCAAAACGACTGGAACCATTATAGAATAGAGGCCATAGGAGATACTATTAAAACATGGATAAACAATGTGCCTGCGGCCTATTTGATTGATGATAAAACGGCATCAGGGTTTATAGGGTTGCAAGTGCACTCCATAGGGAAAAGTAAAGAAAAACTGGGTAAGCAAGTAAAATGGAGAAATGCTAAAATATTAACTGAAAACCTGTCTCAATATTCCAGAACATCACCGCTAAAACCTGTTATAACTAAAAACAACCTGACGGTGCTTGAGGAGAAAAATGGCTGGATAATGCTTTGGGATGGAAAAACCACCAAGGGCTGGCGAGGAGCTAAACTTGATGGGTTTCCGGAAAAGGGCTGGTCTATTGAAAACGGTGAGTTGATAGTGGCCGATACTGGTGGAGCAGAATCTGCCGCAGGTGGAGATATTGTGACAGAAGACTCTTATGGCGATTTCGAATTAAAGGTAGATTTTAAACTAACGCCAGGCGCCAACAGCGGTATAAAATATTATGTAGATACCGAAATTAACAAAGGTCCTGGTTCGTCCATAGGCTTGGAATATCAAATATTGGATGACAATTTACATCCTGATGCAAAGTTGGGCTCGCATGAGGGGAGCAGAACGGTAGCTTCGCTTTACGATTTAATTCAGGCCGATCCTAATAAGCCTATAAATCCGATTGGTGAGTGGAACACGGCGCACATAAAATCGATTAATAATCATGTAGAACATTGGTTAAATGGAGTAAAGGTGTTGGAGTACGACCGTGGAAGCGATGCGTTTTTAAAACTGGTATCTGAAAGTAAATACGAAAAATGGCCAAACTTTGGTATGTTGGAGAAAGGACAAATTTTGTTGCAGGATCACGGAGATAAAGTGGCGTTTAGAAATATTAAAATTCGTGTGCCGAAGAAGAAATAATTATGGATAACAAAAGAAGAGATTTTTTAAAGAAAGCTACATTGGCAACTGCAGGAATAACTATAGGCAGTGGTGTAAATGCCATGACGGCGCAAAGTTATAATAATATAATTGGTGCCAATGACCGGATAAATGTGGCTATTCAGGGTTTAGGAAGACGATATGGAGCTTTTATAGATGGGATAATTGCTAAACAGAGTAATGCCCGTATAAGTTACTTATGTGATGTGATGCCTAGTCAAATGGATAAGGCACTTAAAAAGGTGGGTGAAAAAATTAAATACAAGCCAAGTTTAGAAGAAGATATCCGTAAGATACTGGACGATAAAGAGGTTGATGCCGTTTTTATGGCTACCCCAGATCACTGGCACACCCCCGGAGCCATAATGGCTATGAAAGCGGGTAAACATGTTTATCTAGAAAAACCATGTAGCCATAACCCTCACGAAAATGAGCTGGTTGTTGCTGCACAAAAAAAATATAATAAAGTAGTGCAGATGGGGAATCAACAACGCTCCTCTGCGCAGAGTATAAAAATCATAAAGGAAATCCATGACGGAAAAATAGGTGAGGCTTACAAAGCCATTGCGTTTTACGCTAATGCTAGGGGGAAGGTACCTCTACCTGTAAAGGCAACACCTCCAAATGGTTTGAATTGGGATTTGTTCCAAGGGCCTTCTCCCCGAAAAGATTATACCCACGATACATGGAATTATAACTGGCATTGGTACGGATGGGATTTTGGAACAGCAGAAATGGGAAACAATGCTACGCACGAGTTGGATATAGCACGCTGGGCGTTGAACGTAAACTATCCAAAACATGTCGAGGCTTTGGGCTGGAAAAACCACTTTCAAGACGACGGTTGGGAAATGTATGATGAAATGTTGGCAACATACACTTTCGAAAAAGACAAGGTAATCCAATGGGACGGTGTGAGTAGAAATTCATATAAGAAATACGGTAAAGCCAGAGGGACTATCATAATGGGAACTGAGGGCTCTGCAATGATTGACCGAAGCGGATATGAACTTTTTGATAGACGTGGAGAAAAAATAGATGAATGGAAGTCTGGTAGTTCAGAAGGCGGAGTCGCTTTAGGTGGTGGCGGAAACCTGTCAACCATGCATACCGTCAACTTTTTTAACGCGATTAGAGGTAAGGAAGCCTTAACCTCTCCTATCGAAATTGGTGCTATGTCACAAATGTTAACCCACTATGCAAATATCTCGTATAGGGTAAATAAAGGTTTTGAGGTCGATGAGCAAACAGGTAGAATTTACGATAAGGAAGCCATGAAGTTATGGTCAAGACAGTATGAACCAGGTTGGGAACCAAAACTATAAAATTTGAAAAGACGATTATTTATACAAAAAGCAGGAATAGCTTCGGCAGCAATTGCCAGCTCATCATTGTTGTACGGTAATGTGTTCTCTGGTAGCGACGCTAATAATCAACTTAATATTGGGGTTGTTGGTACAGGTGCTAGAGGCGGAGGACTTACTTCTATTATCAACTCAATAGATGGGATTAGTGTGGTGGCTTCTTGCGATATTTTGCCTTTTAGATTAGAAAAAGGCCTGTCGAGAGCCGATTCCAAAAGCGTGGGATATACTGATTATCGCAAATTATTGGATGATAAAAATGTTGATGCTGTAATTGTAGCCACGCCATTCAGCACACATTCAAAAATAGCTTGTGATGCCCTTGATGCAGGAAAGCATGTGTATTGCGAAAAAACCTTGGCCATGGGTTATAGCGGGATTCATGATTTGGTCGAAAAAGTAAATCAATCCAATTTAATATTTCAAACAGGACACCAATACCATAGTTCTCGGCTTTATACCCACGTTCATGAGTTGATAAAAAATGGTTTGGTTGGTAAAATACAAGCTTTCGAGTGTCAATGGAACCGACATGGTAATTGGAGGCGACCTGTACCAAAGCCAGAATATGAAAAGGCTGTAAACTGGAGAATGTATAAAGAGTTTTCGGGTGGTTTAACAGCTGAGTTATGTTCGCATCAAATCGATTTTGTGAATTGGGTTTTAAATGAAGTTCCAAGTCAGGTTTTTGGTACCGGGGGCATTGATTACTGGAAGGATGGAAGGGAAACCCTCGACAACGTTCATCTAATCTATTCATATCCAAGTGGTGTTAAAGCCAAATTTACCTGTTTAACAGGTAATGCCAATAATGGTTATCAAATAAAGGTATTAGGTGATAAAGGAACGATAGTTATAGATACCAAAAAAGCTTGGTTTTACCCTGAAGGAAAGAAAAATAAAATAGTTAAGGACGTTGATGGTGTTAGCGGTGCCACAAATTCATGGGATGAAGAAAAAGGCTATTCCTTGAATGTAGAGCACTTAAACCCAAGTGAACAAGCCCTATTGGATTTTAAAAAAGCTATTGATAGCCAAAAACAACCAAAATCAAATATTAATACAGGTGCAAATACCGCGGTTTGCGTCCAGATGGGGCTTGATGCTCTATACGGAAACAAAGTGGTCGAGTGGCCTACCAATTTTCATAAAATAAAAAGCGATAAACTAAACTAAGATATGTATAACAACATTTTTTTAATTGCAGTAATGAGTGTGTTGGCTGGTTTAAACGTAGCCAAAGCCCAAAATAATAATAGTAGTGATAAACCAAATATCATTTTTATACTTACCGACGACCAACGGTTTGATGCTATTGGTTATGCCGGAAATAAATATGTTGACACTCCAGAGATGGATAACCTGGCTAAGTCGGGTACGTATTTCCATAGTGCAGTTGTTACAACTCCTATTTGCGCTGCGAGTAGGGCAAGCATATTAACGGGGCTTCACGAAAGGTCACACAATTTCAATTTCCAGACAGGGAACGTTCGTGAGGAGTATATGGCAAATTCATATCCGAAGCTTTTAAAGGATAATGGTTACTATACTGGTTTTTACGGTAAGTATGGTGTGCGTTATAACGATTTAGATAAGCAATTTGATGAGCATGATGACTATGACCGCAATAATAGGTTTAAAGATAGACGAGGTTATTACTATAAGACTATAGATAAAGATACCGTTCACTTAACGAGGTATACCGGGCAACAGGCACTCGATTTTATTGAAAAGAATGCTAAAAATGAAAAACCATTTTGTTTGTCATTAAGCTTTAGCGCGCCTCATGCCCATGACGGTGCACCCGAACAATACTTTTGGCAAAATACCACCGACAATCTTTTGCAAAATACCACTATTCCGGATCCAGAATTAGGAGAGGACAAGTATTTTGAAGCACAGCCAAAGGCCGTTAGAGATGGGTTTAATAGATTGCGCTGGACTTGGCGTTACGATACTCCTGAAAAGTACCAGCACAGTTTAAAGGGTTATTACAGAATGATTTCTGGAATAGACTTGGAAATCAAAAAAATTAGGGAGAAGCTAAAAGAAAAGGGAGTAGATAAAAACACGGTTATCATTTTAATGGGTGATAATGGCTACTTTTTAGGCGAACGCCAATTGGCAGGAAAGTGGTTGATGTACGACAACTCGGTGCGCGTACCGTTAATCGTTTTTGACCCGCGAGTAAATAAGCATCAAGATATAACCGATATGGCACTTAATATTGATGTGCCATCAACCATAGCTGATTTAGCAGGAATAAAGGCTCCGGAATCTTGGCAGGGTAAAAGTTTAATGCCCATTGTAAAGCAAGAAACAAATACCATGGGTAGAGATACAATTCTCATAGAGCATTTATGGGATTTTGAAAATATACCTCCAAGTGAGGGGGTACGCACCGAAGAATGGAAATATTTCCGTTATGTTAACGATAAAACCATTGAAGAGCTTTATAACCTCAAGAAAGACCCAAAAGAAATTAATAACTTAATCGGTAAGAAAAAATATCTAAAAGTAGCAGATAAGCTTCGTGCAAAACTTGATGAACTAATAACTAAAAATAGTAATGAATACAGAGCTGCACCAACCGATTTGACGGTCGAGTTGATAAGAGAACCAGAAATGGAAGTTGAGGTATTCGATTTGAAACCAGAGTTTGGTTGGACTGTGCCTTTAGGTTCAAAATTTCAATCGGCTTACCAGATATTGGTTGCATCAAACCAAGCCAGTATCAATGCTAATAACGGTAACGTTTGGGATAGCGGCCAAGTACGTTCATCTCAATCTACAGATGTAGAATACCAAGGTAACGCTTTAGAAATAGGTAAAACCTATTATTGGAAAGTTAGAATTTGGGACGAAGAAAATCGACTGGTTGATTATTCAAAAGCTCAAAAATTTAAAACGGGAAAAAGTGATAGCTATATCATTTCTACCGAAAATCAATTTGTTACGGATAAAATAAAACCAACGAAATTTGAAAATAGAAATGGCGTATATTTTATCGATTTTGGTAAAGCCGCTTTTGCCACCATGGATTTTACTTACCATGCGAAAACCCCACATACTTTAACGGTAAGAGTTGGAGAAATGGTTGACGATAAAGGAAACGTTAACAGAACGCCCCCGGCAAGAAGTAATATTCGGTACCAAGAGTTAAAGGTTAATGTTAAGCCAGGACAAACAGAGTACAGAATACCGGTACAGACCGATGAAAGGAATACACGCCCCAATCAGGCCATTCCATTGCCAGATGGTTTTCCGCCCTTAGTGCCGTTTAGATATGCCGAAATTGAAGGCGCTCAGTCGGAAATCAAATTAAGCGATGTTGAGCAACTGGCATTTCGTACCTATTGGGATGACAAAGCCAGTAATTTTGAAAGTGATAACGATATATTGAATCAAGTTTGGGATTTATGTAAATACTCCATAAAGGCAACAACCTTCAATGGTTTGTATGTTGATGGAGACAGAGAGCGTATTCCATATGAAGCAGATGCCTACTTAAATCAGCTAAGTCACTATACCACAGACAGGGAGTATGCCATGGCAAGAAGAACTATAGAGTATTTCATGAAGCATCCTACTTGGCCAACAGAGTGGCAACAACATGTGCCCCTTCTCATCTATGCAGATTATATGTACACAGGGAACACCGAGCTTATTGAGCGCTATTATGAAGCCCTAAAACATAAGTCACTTTATGAACTTTCCAATGAAGATGGACTCATCACCTCTACAAAAGTGGATGCCGAATTTATGAAAAAGTTAGGCTTTCCTGAAGGATACAAAAAACCGTTAACCGATATTGTAGATTGGCCCTCAAAGAATTTTGCAGGAAGTAAAACTAAAGGTGAACGCGATGGTTTTGTTTTCATGCCTTACAGTACTGTAATAAACTCCTTCTTCTATGAAAACATGAAAATCATGGCAGAATTTGCTCAGCTTTTAGGAAAAACGCAAGAAGCTTTAGACTTTGAATATCGTGCAGCCAAAGCCAAAAAGGCGGTTAACGAACAAATGTTCGATAAAGAACGCGGCATATATGTAGACGGAATAGGAACCGATCATGCCTCATTGCATGCCAATATGATGCCATTAGCCTTTGGTTTGGTGCCAGAGGAACATTTTGACTCTGTTGTAGATTATGTAAAATCGAGAGGCTTGGCTTGTAGTGTTTACGGAGCACAATTTTTAATGGATGGCTTATATAACGCAGGCGAAGAAGATTATGCGCTTGAGTTATTAACTAGTAAAGCAAAAAGAAGTTGGTATAATATGATTAGAGTAGGTTCAACAATCACCTTAGAAGCTTGGGATTACGACTATAAAGTAAATTTAGATTGGAATCATGCTTGGGGTGCTGCACCTGCCAACATAATACCAAGAGGCTTATGGGGCATAAAGCCAAAAACTCCTGGATTTGGTATAGCCACCATAAAACCACAAATGGGCAAGCTAAAATCTAGTGAAATAGTTGTACCAACTGTACGTGGTGGTATAAAAGCAAAGTACACTCATAATGGGCCAAGGTTACAAACCTACGAAATTGAAATTCCAGGAAACATGGTTGGCGAATTTTCGCTAAATGACTTAGGAGGAAAAGACCTAATCTATAATGGAGAAAAAGTACCATCTGCTTTTAAATATATAAGATTGTCACCGGGTAAACACACTATTCAGCTTAAAATTAATTCATTTTAAAGTAGAATGAATAATTTAAGGCCAGTAAGATTATATTTTTACTGGCTTTTTTTGTAAGTCTTCTAAAGTAATAAAGACAAGACTTTTAAAAAAATGAAAAATGAAAAAGAGTTACTTTGTATTATGTTTGTTATTAGTGTTTTGTTCTTTAGTTGAAGCTCAAAATGAATTAGTTGCTACTTTAGATAGTTCAACTAGAGTGTCTGGTGATGGTGAAGGTGGTTTGTATTTTGCAGGAGCTAGGAATGTAAATTATAGGTTTTCTCCAAGAATAACTCCACATGGCGATTGTGTAGATGTTGTTAATGGTTATGCCTTTGTTACTTGGTATAAAGGAGGAATGGATGCACGAAATTTAATGTTGTCAAGAAAGAATTTGAATGTACCAAATTCCAATTGGGTTACTATTGAATTTCCTCACCAACATGTAGGACAAGGCGGTGAACTTCTAAATGGTACAGGTATACGTGGCGATTCTCATAATACAGCAGCTATTGGTGTGAGTACAATAGACAATACGATTCATATATTATATGACATGCACGCTTATAGGTCATCTTCATTGCCCAATCATTTCTTTAATTATTCAGTTTCAAAAGCAAACATGGCTTTTGTACCTGATAATGAGTTTACTTTGGATATTTTCAATCCTAAACGAAATTATTTAAAATCTGGTGAGGATTATGAACGAATGACCTACCCAATGATTCACAGAGCCGATGACGGAAGTTTAATTGCGAGATACAGGCAAGGTGGTTCTGGTAATGGCGATATACTTTTAGCACATTATGATGGTAGTGTGTGGAGTGATAATTGGTTATTTCATGAAGGTACGCTTGCGTTACCTAATAGAAACAATATGTATGGTGGTGAGCGTTTTTTAAACGGCAAGTTTTATTCTGGTTTTTCTATACGATACTCCACTAATAGTGATACTAATACTAGTAATGGATATATGTTAAATAGTGGATTATATTACGCTTATACTAATGGAATTCCTTCAAATGCATCTATACCTTGGTTTGATGTAAATGATACTTCTATTGCTTTACCGATCAGAAATAATATTAATCCTAATTCAGATCCGGTTCAAATAGCACAACCAGGAGATGATTATGGGACAGCTTCATTGCCTCGGTCGTCTTCCGATCCAGCGTGGACCGTTACTGCAAATGGTGCGATTCATTTTGTGCAACGTGTTGATAATAGAAATGTGCACTATTATAAGTTGGCTACTGATACTAATTTTTCTAGTAATGTAGGTGGACTTATCCCAAATCCACAAGTTCGTGGGGAAATTTATAGCTACAAAAACCATGTGTTTATGGTAGAGCTTTTAGGCGGAAAAGTAAATATCAAAACTACATTGGAGGATCAGAGTAATTGGGAAATAGTTTATGCAGGTACAGAAAGCACAAATTATGCACATTTTGATGCTTTTGTTGATGGTAATAAACTATATGTTTATCTCATGGAAGATACTGGAAACAATACGCCTGGAGTTGGTGATAAGCGCCCATTGTATTTTCAAGAATTTACACTATCTGAAGTTGATGCCCCAGTTTTGATATCACTAGAGGCCGAAGATTATACAACAGCTAGTACTGACATAAATATAGGGTCGAGCACTTCGGCATCAGGAGGAGAATATATAGACGCTTTTGCTTCAAATCAGTTTATAGAACATAAATTTCAAGTTGCCACAGCTGGTAGTTATGATTTTATTCTTTTTGCCGCAAATAGAAATAGAGATGATTCCATCATGGATATTGAAATAAACGGAACTTTATATGACGATGTTTTAATTACAAGGACCTTTGACTGGAATATATATTTAAAGACAAGAATTCCAAATATTACCTTAAATCAAGGTGAAAACACAGTAAGACTTACGCAACGAAGATCATTATCAAGCGAACCTGATAAAATTGAGTTTGAGTTGAAGTCAGCTTTAAGTACAAACGACTTTAATATCCAAAAAGTACTGATTTACCCTAATCCTAGTGAAGGTGTTTTCAATATCAAAACCAATATTCAAAACCTTAGGTACAACTTATTAAATATCCAAGGTCAAATTATTCAAAGTGGCATAGTTTCTCAAAATATAGTAGATTTTTCAAACCACATACAAGGGATTTATTTTTTAGAATTATCCAATGGAAATAGTAAGCTAGTTAAAAAAATAGTTGTTGATTAAGTCAATATAAAATGAATAAACTTCTTAATTTTCTATTCTTCTTTCTCCTAATTCTCAGTTCTTGTCAACAACAAAAGGTTGCTAAAATTGATGGTCAATTAAAAAAGTGGCACAGAATTGTGCTTAATTTTGAAGGCCCGGAAACTAGTGAAATGAATGCTAATAATCCATTTTTGAACTATCGCTTGGATGTAACGTTCAAAAATGGTGAAAACACATTTGTTGTCCCAGGGTTTTATGCTGCCGATGGCAATGCTGCCAATACAAGTGCAGATAAAGGAGATATTTGGCAGGTCCGTTTTACGCCCAATGCTATTGGGGAATGGACCTATAACGTTTCTTTTAAGGAAGGAGAAAATGTTGCCATTGCAGAAGATGTGTCCAATGCCTCAAATGCCGGTTTTATGGATGGGCAAACGGGTAGTTTTACCATTGCAGAATCTGATAAAACGGGTGTTGACAATAGAGCTAAAGGAAAGTTACAGTATGTTGGTGAATCATATTTAAAATTTGCCGACAGCCAAAAGTATTTTATAAAATTAGGAGTGGATGCTCCCGAGAATTTACTCGCCTATACTGATTTTGATGTGTCCACCAATGCACTCGATTTTCAAAAAACATGGGAGCCACATGCCAAAGATTTCGACGACAGTGGGACACCTTTTTTATGGAAGGAAACCAAAGGGAAGAACCTTTTAGGTGCTATTAATTATCTGGCCGGTGAGGAATTAAATGTATTTTCTTTTTTAACCTTTAATGTTGATGGAGACGACCGAAATATTTTCCCTCATTTATTAAAAGTCCCGATTGAAGATTACGAAACTTACGCCAGTGTAAAGAAAAATAAAGAAGCGTGGGAAAGCATGTTCCACAAAACACGGTTTGATGTTTCTAAACTAGACCAATGGGAGCGCATATTTGAATATGCTGAAACCAAAGGCATGTTTTTACATTTTAAAACCCACGAAACTGAAACCGACCATTTAATGGATAAGGGCGTTTTTGGTACAGAAGGTAAATTGTATTACCGCGAGCTTATTGCACGTTTTGGGCACCATTTGTCAATGAACTGGAATTTAGGAGAAGAAAATAATCAACCTACTGAGGAAGTCCTAAAAGTAGCGGACTACGTTTCAAAATTAGATGCTTATAAGAGTCATTTGGTTCTGCATACCTTCCCAAATAAGGACGATAGGTACTACGATTTTATTGGAGACAAATCACCCTTAACGGGAGCGTCTTTGCAACTTAGTCATCCAGATTTTAATGATGTTCATGGAAGGGTTTTAAAATGGCAGGAAAAATCGTATGCCACAGGTAAAAAGTGGGCTTTGGCCGTTGATGAACCGGGAAAAGCAAATATTGCATTATTACCCGACGATGAAGATTCAGAACATAATTATGCCAGAGGAAGGGCTATGTACGGTACGCTGATGGCAGGTGGTTATGGGGTTGAATGGTATTTTGGCTATGCCAGTCCTAATTCCGATTTAACATGTCAGGATTTTAGAAGTCGCGACTTGTTTTGGGATCAAAACAGATATGCTTTGCACTTTTTCAATAATTATATCCCGTTTTGGAAAATGGAACCGAGTGATGATTTAGTGATTTCCGAAGACATATCATATTGTTTAGCCAAGGAAGGGGAGGTTTATGCTATTTATACAGAAGCGAATGCAGGTGAAATAAACCTAGATTTAGGACCCTCTACTAACTCATATAAAATAAAATGGTTTGACCCAAGGAAGGGCGGTGATTTGCAAGAAGGCAGGATTTCTTCGGTCAAGGGCCCGGGAATAGTTGGATTAGGAGAGCCACCGTCAGAAATTGATAAAGATTGGATGGTTTTGGTAAGTACAGATTCCATTTGAGCTAATTGGGTCAAAATGGTTTGTTCGTTCAATGTAAAGTGATTTTTTCTTTTTCCCTAGCAATTACCGCACAGTACAGGACAGGTCTACAGATTTCAAATTTTATCTTTAACATTATTTTTGAAAATTGAATTTAGGACCTCTGCCCTCGGGCATAAGTAGAGGTTTTAGTCAATGAATTTATCAATTTACATTATTTAAAATCGGACAAAACATCATCTCAAGTGCAAAATGCTACTTTAAGCGAGATAACTTGTAATTATATGACTATAAGAAATATCAATTGGGGGATTATAGGTTGTGGCGATGTTGCGGAAATTAAAAGTGGTCCTGCTTTTCAAAAGGTACAGAACTCGTCTTTAATAAGTGTCATGCGTCGAAATGAGGAAAAAGTAAAGGATTTTGCCGCGCGGCATCATGTGCCAAATTATACTACGAGTGCTTCAGAGTTAATTAACGATAAAAAGGTGAATGCAGTGTATATATCAACTCCGCCTTCTTCACACTTAAACTATACAAAACAAGCCATTCAAGCAGGTAAAAATGTGTACTTAGAAAAGCCTATGGTACTAAACAGTAAGGAGGCTGATGAGCTTTTAGGAATAGTGAACCAAAGTAATGTAAAGGTTACCGTAGCGCATTATCGTAGAAATTTACCTTTGTTTATCAAGGTTAAGGAATTGTTAGAAGCCAATGCAATTGGTAAAGTATCTTCGGCAGAAATTGATATTGCACAATCTCAAAACGCCAATTTAATAGCCAAAACCGATGAAAATTGGCGGTTAAACCCTGAAATTTCGGGTGGTGGTTATTTTCATGATATAGCACCACACCAAATAGATTTAATGTGTCATTATTTTGGTGAAGTAACCAAAATAAACAAAGGGTATATTGATAATAATATCTCAACAGGTGATGTTGTTAGGGGTGAAGTAGCATTTAAAAATGGTGTTCATTTTAAAGGTAGTTGGGATTTCGCTGCGTCTAAAGACAGGGATAGATGCATTATTACTGGAGAAAAAGGCACTATTTCGTTTTCTTTTTACAGTGATGAAATTAGTGTTGAAACTAGTGATAAAACGGAAACTTTTAAGTTCGAAAATCCTAAACACGTGCAGCAACCTATGATAGAACAAGTGGTTAGCTACTTTTTAGGAGAAAACGAAAATCCATGCTCCGTAGAAGAGGTCGCAGTAGTTACAAAAATTATGGATAGCTTTTGTGGAATTGAATAATTTGAAAAGAAATATTAAAATATCAAACGGAATTGTAGGAGTAATGTTATTAGTTATTACAACAGCATTTACTCAAAATCCTATTGTACCGAACGTAGGGTTAAACGATCCTCATATTCATATATTCAACGATACTGCTTACGTTTATGCTTCGCATGATAAATCTATTGACAATGATAATTTTATTATGGAAGATTGGTGGGTGTGGTCCTCGCCTGATTTGGTTAACTGGACTAAACGCAGTGTTTTAAGACCCAAAGACACCTATATTGGAAAAGAATTTTCAAGATGTTGGGCTACCGATGCTGCCTATAGAAATGGGAACTATTATTTTTATTTTTCCGAAGGTAACGAACAAACAGGGGTGGTAGTTGGAGAAACACCAGTAGGCCCTTGGAAGGATGTTTTAGGTAAACCACTATTGTCCTCAGATTTAACACCTACACATGAATACGATATGGCCATTTTTGAAGACAATGGAGAACATTATATCGTATTTGGTGTATGGGATTATTATATAGCTAAACTAAATGAGGATATGATAAGTTTAGCAGAATCTCCAAAGAAAATTGTAATAAATAACCCGCGAGGGCCCTATAATCCTTATGGAGACAACAAAAAAATGCCAACAGACGATAAGCCTTTTGTGCATAAATATAACGGCAAGTATTATTTATCATGGGGTTGTTTTTATGCTATGGCTGATAATCTTTATGGACCGTATGATTATAAAGATTCTGTGATAAAGGAATCGAGTTTTGCAGAAGGTTTTGAGGCTCCCACATGGCCTAACGGATTTTTACAAGGGCGTCATGGATCTTTCTTTGAATGGCATAACCAATGGTATTATATTTATTGTGATGTTAGTCAGACAGGAAATCGTTATTTTAGGGAAAGTTTCATAAGTTATATTCATTATAAGGACGATGGCAAAATGGCGGCCATAAGAGTTGATGGTATTGGAGTAGGTAATTATGATGCCGATATGAGTATTGAGGCAGAGGATTATTTTAATGCCAAGGGTGTCAAAAAAGTTGAAAACACGTTGGGAGGATTTTCTATTAAACCATTAAAAGATAACAATTATGTAATTTACCCTAATGTGAAAGGGTTGGATGATAAAACAGTGTTGGAATTAGAAGTTTTATCAAGCGAGGCTAGTAAAATTGAAATAAGAGATTCCAATGCAGATGGTAAATTATTAGCAATCCTAGAAATACCTAAAAATGATATTTATACCTTTCAAAAAAGACAATTTGATATAAAAAATTTAAAAGATGTAACCTCAATTTGCTTTGTGTTTAAAAATAATGATCAAACCTTAGCAATAAATCGATTTACATTTAATAACTAAAACTATACAAACATTACAAACTAATGAGAAAATTACTTTTTTTAGCGTTATTGGCAGTTTTTGTTTCATGTGAAAAGGGAGACTCAAATTCCAAAGATTACAAAGATGCTTCGTTGTCAATAGATGAACGTGTAGAAGCACTATTACCAAAGTTGTCCATTGAAGAGAAAGTGGCACAAATGCGAATTTTTCATGCCAATATTGGTACAAAACCTGATGCTAATGGCAACTTAAAATTGTCAAAAAAAGTTATAGAAAAATTAAAGTTGGGCATTGCAGGAATTAAGAACCCTGGAGAGCATATTGATGCCGTTGCCGCCGCAAAAATGAACAACGAGCTTCAAAAATACATCATTGAAAATAACCGTTGGGGTATACCAGCGTTATTCGTAACAGAGTCATACAACGGTGTTGATGCAGAGGGGTGTACTCGATTTGGACGCCCAATGACATCTGCAGCATCTTTTAACCCAGAATTGGTGCAGCGCCAATGGGATGTTGTGGGTAGAGAAGCAAGACTACGAGGGATGCACATGTGCCATTCACCTGAAGCAGATTTAGTGCGCGATCCTCGTTTTGGTCGTATGAGTGAGGCTTTTGGTGAAGACACATATTTAACCACGCAAATGGTAAAAAACGCTGTTATTGGTGTACAAGGTAATTACGAAGGTTTAGGTAATGGTACCCATATTGGTGCAGTGACTAAACATTTTGCAGCTTACGGACAAGTGTTAGGTGGCTCTAACTTTGCAGCTATTGAAATTTCTCCTAGAACATTAATTGATGAAATATATCCGCCCTTTGAAGCTGCGGTTAAGGAAGCTAAAACTTTAGGTATAATGGCATCACATGGAGATATAAATGGTGTGGCGTCTCATGGTAATCCAGAGTTGCTTACTGGTGTTTTAAGAGACCAATGGGGATTTGAAGGTTATGTAGTTTCAGACTCAAATGATATAGCCCGTTTATTTTATTTTATGAATGTTGCCGAATCTCCAGAAGCTGCTGCACAAATGGGACTAGAAGCTGGAATTGATATCGATTTATATGCAGAAGATTCTTATGCCTATCTTCCTGAAATGGTAAAGAAAAATCCAGAACTTGAAAAACTAATTGATAGATCTGTAAGACGTGTTTTAAGAACTAAATTCATTTTAGGGCTTTTTGATAATCCTTACATTAATATCGAAGATGTGGAGAAAGGAAACAGAGCAGAATCGTCTTTAGAATTAGCGAAAGAATCAGATTTGGAGTCTATTATTCTTCTAAAGAACGAAGCTAATACGCTACCGCTTGATGCTAAAAAACCTACTAAAATTGCGCTTTTAGGTCCTCTTGTTACAGAAAATACCAAAGCTATGTTTGAATCTGTGGCAGACGACAATATTAAATTTGTTGCAGAAAAAGGGTTTCATTTAACAGATGAAAAAGGTGGAGAACCAAAACTGTTGCCAAGAGATGGAAAAGCCTTAGATAAATTGGTATCCATTGCTAGAAGTTCTGATGTTATTGTTTTATTTATGGGAGGCGATGAATTTACGTCAAAAGAAGCGTTCTTTACCCATGCCTTAGGTGATAGAGCCACCATAGATCCGGTAGGGCCACAAGACGAATTGATTGAGCGTGTAAAAGCCTTGGGTAAACCAGTTATTGTGGTATTAAAGCATAGAAGAACACTTTCTATTAATGCCATTGCGGAGCATGCTGATGCTATTCTGGATACTTGGGATTTAAGTGAGTTTGGGGACGAATCTACTGCAAGAATCATTTTCGGTGAGGTGTCGCCATCGGGTAAATCGCCTGTCACTATTCCAAGGTCTATTGGGCAAATTCCATTTCATTATAGTATGAAGGAAATCAATTATAAGAAAGAATACTTGTTCTTAGGTAAAGGACCATTGTATCCATTCGGTCATGGTTTAAGCTATGGTGATTTTGAATATTCAGACATTTCTATTTCTAACGGAGAAATTACACCAGATACGGAACTCGAGGTAAGTGTCAAGGTTACCAACAAAGGAAGTATGAAAGCCAAGGAAGTGATTCAAATGTATATTAAAGACGAAATTGGTTCAGTTACACGCCCTGATAAAGAGCTCAAGGGATTCCAAAAGATAGAATTTAATGCAGGAGAAAGTAAAACGGTTTCATTTAAAATTACACCTAAAATGTTAGAGTTTACAGGCATCACTATGGAAAAAGTGTTAGAGGCAGGCGATTACACCGTAATGGTTGGGACGTCTTCAAAAGACTATTTAGAAACAACATTTAAACTAAAAAAATAAGATATAATGAATAAAACAATTTTAACACTTTTAGCAGTTGTATTATTATTCAATTGTTCCACTGCACAAAAAGTTGCAGAAGTACAGGCTATAAATAAAGAGGAGGTCAAGTCCTCTATGATTAAGGCTCTGGAATGGCAAGAAGCTCACCCTATTTTTGCTTTAGCACCAACAGATTGGACGGCAGGAGCCTATTATGTAGGAGTTGCAAGAGCCCACAAGACCACCAAAGATATGATGTACATGGCCGCCCTAAAAAATCAAGCCTATTGGAACAATTGGCAAACCTACACACGCTTGCATCATGCCGATGATGTTGCTATTTCATATAGTTATATATACATCGACAGGAACGAGAAAAGGAAAAATTTTGTAGATTTAGAGCCAACTAAAAAGTTCTTAGATGCGCATTTATACGAAGATGATAACTGGAAAGCAGGAACTGATAAAAGTGAATACGGCAGAACCATTCTTTGGTGGTGGTGCGATGCCCTTTTTATGGCACCTCCTGTACTTAATTTATATGCTAAGCATACTAAACAACCCAAGTATTTAGATGAAATGCATAAGTTTTATATGCAAACGTACAATCAGTTGTACGATGAAGAAGAGCAATTATTTGCCAGAGATATGCGTTTTGTTTGGGAAGGCAATGATAATCCCACTAAAGAGCCAAACGGTAAAAAAGTATTTTGGTCCAGAGGAAATGGTTGGGTGTTTTCTGGTTTAGCGTTGATTTTAGACGATATGCCAACAGATTATGAGCATCGCCCCTTCTATGAGAACCTTTATAAAGAAATGGCAGAAGCCATATTAAAATTGCAACCAGAGGATGGTTTATGGAGAACCAGTTTGTTATGCCCAGAATCCTATGACCACGGAGAGGTAAGTGGTAGTGGTTTCCACACCTTTGCACTAGCTTGGGGCATTAATAATGGTTTGATTGATAAAAAACATACGACCGCTGTTAAAAAAGCTTGGCATGCTTTAAAAGCCTGTCAGCACGATGACGGACGTGTAGGTTGGGTTCAAAATATTGGAGCCTTCCCAGAACCTGCGTCGGCTGACTCCTGGCAGAACTTTGGAACAGGAGCCTTTTTATTGGCAGGTAGCGAAATCTTAAAATTAGACTAAACTCAAAAACAAGAATCAAAAAGGATATTAATTTAATTACTATCCTTTTTTCTTTTCATTTTATTTTTATGAAATTTTTTCAAGCCTTATTATTCGCGTTTGTCTGTTTGGTGGGATGCCATTCAAAAGATAAATCACAAACAACGGTTAGTGGGGAGGCCACCTTAAGCCTTCCTGATAGACCTAATATTTTATGGTTGGTAACCGAAGACATGGGGCCGTACATACCGCCCTTTGGGGATTCCACAGTAGCCACTCCTAATTTAAGTAAACTGGCAAGCGAGGGCGTAATTTATCCTAATTTGTATTCTACCTCAGGGGTTTGTGCACCAAGTAGGGCCGCCATTGCAACTGGCATGTACCCATCAAGTATTGGTGCTAATCACATGCGTGTCAATTCTTATAATGATGAAATTGGTATACCAAAATATGAAGCTGTACCACCCTCTGAAGCGAAAATGATAAGTGAGTGGTTAAGACAAGCGGGGTATTATTGCACCAACAATTACAAAACCGATTATCAATTTAAGGAGCCCGTTACGGCCTGGGATGAAAGCAGTCCTTATGCACACTGGCGCAATAGAAAGGATAATCAACCATTTTTTGCCGTGTTTAATTTTACGGAAACCCACGAGTCTGGCTTATTTGAACCTTATGGCTTCAGACAAATAGAAACCAGACATTACCATTCTGGAGATAGAAGTTACAGTTGGAAGAACAAAGGGGCGAATCACGCCAAAAATCGTACAGTTGAAGATGCAACAAAACAGCATTTACCAAAAGATACCGAATTTAACATACCGCCATATCTTCCAGATACTGATGCCGTAAAACGCGATATGTGGAAGCTCTACAATAATATAGCTGAAATGGATAGCCAAGTAGGTACCATACTGAAACAGTTAGAGGAGGATGGATTGCTCGAAAATACAATTATATGCTTCTACGGTGATCACGGTGGACCTTTGCCAAGGGAAAAACGCTTAATTTATGATTCTGGTTTGAATACCCCGATGATCATTCGTTTTCCTAATAAAATGAAAGCAGGTACAAAGGATAATCAATTAATCAGTTTTATAGATTTTGCGCCAACTTTATTGTCAATTATAGGGGAAGCACCAAAACCATACATGCAAGGGCAAGCCTTTCTAGGAAACCATAAAGCCGAAGATAGAAAATACATCCACGCCGCCGCCGACAGGTTTGATGGGTTTACGGACGCCATAAGAGCCGTTAGGGATAGTCGCTTTAAATACATCCGCAATTACCGGCCAGAACAAGGCTACTATTTGCCAGTGGCTTATAGGGAAAAAATACCAACCATGCAGGAATTGTTAAGATTGAAGGCCGAAGGTAAATTAAACGATGTCCAGATGCAATGGTTTAGGGAGCAAAAGCCAAAGGAAGAATTATTTGACTGTGCGGTTGATCCCTACGAGCTGAACAATCTGGCAGACCAACCAGAATATCAGGAAAAGTTGGACGAACTCAGTTCTGAAATGGATCGATGGTTGAGTGAAATTGGAGACGAACCAAATCTTGACGAGGCTAAATTAGTTGAAAAACTATGGTCCGGTAAAGACACGAAGCCCGAAACAGCACAACCCATTATTACTGCTAAAGATGGCTTAGTGCAAGTGTTTTGTGAAACAGAAGGAGCTTCTATTGGCTATAAAATTATGGATCAGAACGGCAACGCACCACAATCGTGGGAAGTGTATCAAGAGCCAGTACAACTGCCCAAAGGATACAAGTTAATGGTTCAAGCGCATCGTATAGGTTTTGAACCAAGCGATGTTATTGAATTTAACTAATATCATTTTTCGAAATATACTAAACTAAATGAAAAAACTACTATCACTACTATTATTGCTATCTTCTCTGTGGAATTATGCACAACAAGTAAGACATATAGAAACCATAAATGAAGCTTGGCATTTTTATAAAGGAAGTTTAGAGCAACCTTTTGATACTGACGAGACTATTGTTTGGGAAAACGTAACTATCCCACATTCATGGAATACGGAAGATATTTTAGATGATGAGGATGGTTATTATCGTGGCGAGGGTTGGTATAAAAGGACACTAAATATTCCGCAGGTTTATGAAAACCAGCAGGTCTTTTTACTTTTTGAAGCGGCAAATCAAGTAACGTCACTTTACATAAATGGTAAAGCCGTGGGTGAAAATCATATTGGTGGTTATACCACATTTGCAAGAGATATTACGGCATCACTTAAAGCGGGTAAAAATGAAATTACCGTAAAAGTAGATAATGCCCATAACGACGAAATTATACCGCAATCGGCTGACTTTTCATTTTATGGAGGAATATATCGCGACGTGCATTTAATCATTACAAAACCTGTACACTTTGAAGTGGCCAATTTAGGGGCGAATGCTATTTTTATAAGAACACCAGAGGTTTCGGAAACATTGGCAAAAGTTTCAGTACAATCTAAGTTGGTTCAACCTAAAAAAGGAAGGTATTACGTTAAGCAGTCATTATACGATGCGAATGGTAGTTTAGTAAAGCAGGTAAAAACCAAGTCTTCATACGGGAAAGATGTGTTCAGTGAATTTGCAATAACAAATCCTAATTTATGGTCGCCAGAAACCCCGTATCTGTACAAATTGGTTTCAGAAATTGTGGATACAAAGGGAAATATTTACGATAGAATCGAAAACCCAGTAGGCTTCAGATGGTTTAGTTTCGATGCTAACAAAGGCTTTTTTATTAACGGGAAGCAAACCAAATTAATAGGGACCTGTCGCCATCAGGATTTTTTAGGTAAAGCCAATGCGGTAAGTGATGAAATTCATCGTAACGATATGAAACTACTGAAGGACATGGGGTCTAATTTTTTACGTATTGCCCACTATCCTCAAGACCCTGCTATTCTAGAAATGTGTAATAAAATGGGTTTTGTGGCAACACTAGAAATCCCTTTTGTGGATAAGGCGGCGGCCAATGAAGCCGGAAAACAGAACAGTATTAAAATGCTTAGAGAGGCTATTCGTTTTAATTATAATAACCCATCTATTGTAGCTTGGAATTTAGGAAACGAAACTACGATGCAAGCCCCGGATAAGTTAGGGGAAGATTACACAAAACATTTTATAGAGACGCATAAAGCTTTAGCTAAAACGATAAAAGAAGAAGATGAAACACGCTATTCATACACCGTGTTCTTCAGGGAACCGGCGTATCAGGATAAGTTAGGTATTCGCGTAACAGAGCTAGTTGGATATAATAAATACTATGGTTGGTATAGGGATGAACTGGAGCAAATAGATGAAAATTTGCGGGATTTAGTGAAACGAACACAGGCCTTTAACCCTGATAAACCCTTAATTTTAAGTGAATACGGGGGAGGTTCGGACCCAAGGTTAAGAACCTACAACCCCACCCGATTTGATTTTAGTGTAGAGTACCAATTTTTGTTACATAAAGCTTATATGAAGGCCATTTTGGATATACCCGAAATTGTTGGGGCGAATGTCTGGAATTATGCCGATTTTCAGGTAGAACATAGAATAGACGCTGTACCACATATCAATAATAAAGGTATTGTTTCTGCTGAAAGAGAAAAGAAAGACGCCTATTATTTATATCAAGCACTTTTAAAGAAAACACCCTTTTTAGCCATTTCTTCAAAGGGATGGAATAAGCGCTCCGGTGTTGAAGATAATGAAGGGACTAATGTGGCCACCCAACCCATAACTGTGGTTGGAAATGGAACAGAGGTAGAGTTGTTCATAAACGGCACTTCACAAGGAAAACGAAAGTTTGATTTTGCAACGGCAACCTTTGAGGTACCATTTAAACAGGGGCAAAATTTAATTGAAGTGGTCTCAGAAAAAGATGGAAAAACGCTTAAAGACTTCGCAATTATAGATTTTACCCTTCAGCCTAAAAATTTGAAAAGTGAAACCAATCCATTCCAAGAAATAGCCATTAATGTGGGTTCATACTGCTATTTTATAGAAACCGATAATGTAGATTATTTATGGATGCCCGATAAACCCTATGAAGAAGGTGGTTTTGGATATGTTGGAGGTGATTTTTTAAGGTTCAAAAGTAAACGAAGAAATAATATCGGTACCAATGTGAGTGTTAAGGGCACGGAGAACGACCCGATTTATCAAACCCAGCGTATTGGCATTAAATCCTATAAATTTGACGTACCAGACGGAACGTATGAGTTGTCTTTATTGCTTGCTGAACTCAAATCTAAAGGTGAAAATGTGATGACTATCGCTATAAATGGAAAACCAATTTGGAAGGATTTGAATTTGAAAGAACAGTTTGGGGACGATTGTAGTGTTTCTAAACGTTTTTTAATTACTGTTGAGGACGATAAGGGTTTAACTGTCGACTTTAATGCCGAAAAAGGGGAAACCCGATTGAGTGGGATAAAGCTGAGAAAGGTAAATTAATTTGGAGACTAAAAACTTCTAGATTTCCAATAGATTTAAACCTTGTCGATCATTTACTGCTTAATCAGCAAATTATATTGAGTTAATAAAAATTACAAATGAAAAGTCTTTCTGTATTAAGCCTTTTTGCAATTTTATTTTTTACTTGTCAATCGAAACTTGAAAAAAATAAAACTGCTCAAAACACGATTAGCCTTGAACAACTAGGTCAAGGTTTTAATAATCCCGAAAAGCAGTTTCGCCCCGAAACTTGGTTTCACCTTAACGGGAATAATATATCTAAAGAGGGTTTGACCTTAGATTTAGAGGCGATAAAAGAAGCTGGTTTGCAAGGCATTCATTTGTTTAATAAAGCGGGAAGGCCTTACCCAGGTGTAGACCCAATAAAGATTCTCTCGCCCGAATGGGAAGATATGATTCGTCATGCGGCCGACGAATGCCAACGACTAGGATTAAAGTTTACTATGCAAAATTGTCCAGGCTGGTCTATGACTGGTGGTCCGTGGGTGCCTGTTGAGGAGGCGCAACGCGAAGTTGTTGAAGCCACATACCACATTTCTGGAGGAAAAACTTTCGATGAAATATTAGAAATAGATTCCTTATATCATACCACAGATTTTGATTATAAAGATATTCAAGTTTTAGCTTTTCCAACGGTTGAAGGCGATGATTCAAAACCTTTAACCCCTTCAAAGATTGAAACCAATAATACTGTAGTGCCTTGGGAGGATATGTTCAACCCAAATTCAAAAATTATCGTTACCCGAAAAACGACGCGTTTAGACAAACCTCTTGAAGCATATCGTTCAAAAGGTATATCAAAAGTAAATAATCAAAATACTTGGGTGAAAACAAGTTTTGATGCACCTGTTACTTTAAGAACCATTACCTTCCCGCAAACACGACATATGATTATGGGTACAGAATACCCCGTTATAGATGTTGATGTTAAAGTTGAAGCATTAATTGATAATAAACGCGTAAAGATTGCAACCTTAAATATTCCTGATGCCAATTGGAATGACCGACGAAAACACCTCACGTTAACCATTCCCGAAACTACAGCAAAAGAGTTCATTTTTACGTTTGAAGGCAGCCATAGTATTGCTCCAGAATTTATTCGATTAAATTCAAAGCCAAGGTTGCATAATCATGAAGCAAAAGCCGCCAAAGTGTTACGCCGTTTAGAGAAATATGTAGAGATTGATTATGCTGAAAATACCATAATAAATACAGAATCGATTGTTAATCTAACCGATAAAATGTCTGTCAATGGAAAATTAACATGGGATATTCCGGAAGGCAATTGGACTATTGTTCGTTTTGGCCATATCAATATGCGTTTAACCAATAAGCCAGCAGTTCCCGAGGCAACAGGTTGGGAGTCGAGCAAACTCGATAAAGTGGCTATTGAAAACCATTTGCGAAATGGAATGATTGGAAACTTAATAAAAGATGGCGGCCCCATAGGCGATGGAAAATTACATGGCTTATTAATAGATAGCTGGGAGAGCCATGTGCCAACTTGGACAATTAATTCTGAAGATATGTTCAAAGAATTTGAAACCAGACGTGGCTACAGTATGAAAAAATACCTGCCGGCAACTATGGGGTACATTGTGGATAACAAAAAAACGACTACGAAATTTTTAAGAGATTTAAGGCAAACGATGGACGAAGTTTTTATAGACAATTTCTTCAAGCATTTTGCAACCGTAGCACACGATATGGGGGCCGAAGTTTACACCGAAGGAGCAGGAGGGGAAGTGCTGCCTGTAGACCCTATGAGATATTATGGTGTGAGTGATATTCCTATGACAGAGTTTTGGTACCCCAGTGCACCGTCGGCTCAAAACGAGTATGCCAAACCCATTTACAATGCGGCCTCGGCCACCCATTTATACAACAAACCCATGTTGGCTGCCGAGGCTTGCACACAAGTTGGTGTAAAGTGGAATGAACATCCGTTTTCTGTTAAATATTTAATCGATTATAATTTTGCCAAAGGTGTTAATCATTTAGTGTTTCATACCTTTTCTCATACACCGCAAAAAAAGGTGTATCCAGGGTCAAGCTTTGGAGGTAATATTGGATTTCCTTTGGTTAGAGAACAAACATGGTGGCCATACATGAAGGATTGGACCGATTATTTAACTAGAAACCAGTATTTACTACAGCAAGGCGAATATGTGGCAGATGTACTGTGGTATTATGGCGACCATTATGAGCGTCCGCCGTTTGATTTAGATGCATTCCCTAAAGGGTATCGTTTTGATTACTTAAATGCTGAAATTCTTCAAGAAAAGCTGAGTGTGGAAAACGGTAAAATTCATGTGGAAAATGGAGGTGATTACAGAGTTATTAAACTTCGGGATTCTGAAAATATGTTGCTTTCTACGGCTAGAAAACTAAAAGAACTTGTTGAAAATGGGGCAGTTATTTTAGGAAATAAACCTAAAGACTCACCTAGTTTAATGGATAATGACGATGATGTAAAAGAGTTACTTGCCATTGCGGATGAAATGTGGGATGATACCGAGAGCGGCGAAAAACAAGTTGGTAAAGGAAAAGTATATTGGGGTAAAACCTTAGATGAGGTACTTAAAGAGGAAACTATAACTCCTGATGTTATCGTTCCAGAAGGTTTGGATATCAATTGGATACATAGAGAAACTGCTGATGCACATATTTATTTTGTAGCTTCAAAACACAAAAAACCAATAGATGTTGCGGTAAGTTTTAGGGAAAATAACCTAAGTCCAGAAATTTGGGATGCTTTAACAGGAGAACAGAAGGACGCCATGGTTTGGAGTCGAGAGAATAACAGAACAAATGTGGCCTTATCTTTGCCAAAGAGTGGCAGTGCTGTTGTGGTATTTTCAAAAGAAGATAAAACGGCTTTAGCTTCAAAAGTAACACTGAATGAACAGGTTATTTTAGATTCAAAGATAGGTTGGTTTAAGATTCATGATATTGCTGATTTTCCAAAATTATCAAGAAAGGGAAATGTGTTTGTAGCCTCTGTTTCGGGAGATTATGTCTTTCATCAAAATGGAAACAAAATAACTAAAACGATTTCCGTTGAAAACATAGCACTTCAAAAGGATTGGAACTTACAGTTTGAAAATGGGTGGGATACACCTGAAGCGATTCAACTTCCAGAATTAAAGTCTTTAACAAAGTTAAGCAATGAAGCCATTCAGCATTATTCAGGAACCATGACGTATTCAAAATCATTGCTAATAGAAGAAATGGTTAAACCTACAATTTTAAATTTAGGTGAAGTGGCCAATATCGCCGAGGTTTGGTGTAATGGTGAAAAAGTGGGGGTAAGGTGGGCGCCGCCTTTTGAGTTTGATATAACTGATTGGCTAAAAAAAGGAGATAACACCCTTAAAATTAAAGTGACTAACACTTGGCGTAATCAATTAATCTTTGATAATAAACGTGCTAAAGGGGCTAAAAAAACTTGGACTACAAATCCTCCCAAAAAACACGAAACAGAACTTGAGGATTCTGGTTTAATTGGGCCTGTGAGACTGAGGTTGGTAGATTAATTTATTTTACCCCATTCTTTTTTTCCATTTAGAAGAGAACACCCAACCATATAGTGCAGGATAGTTATATGTGTTGTGTTTTAGATATTTACATCTAATTATAACAACTAAACTTTACCACAATAATGCATAACATATCTCAGAGAGTCCTTTACATTCTTTTTTAGGATGGTGTTTCTATTTCATATAACATATGGAATGGAGTGCCTTCCCTTTAATTAGCTTCAGGTAACATAACCAAGCTCAGGTTTTATATAGGCCCTCATGGCTAAGCTGTGAGCACCTAATAATAAAGGGCAAGTAAACATACCAACTAAATATTACAAACTAAACTTATTATGAAAACAACTTTACAACTAAAACTATTTAGGAATTACAAACTATTTTTATTGTTCCTCTTGGTGGCTAATGCATTCACAAAAGAATTATCGGCACAAGTCACTTTCTTAGAGAATACAAAAATTACCGATGAGGCATTTTATTTCTGGAAACCAGATGACCCAAAACCGTATCACTACGGAGCTAGTATAAACCCACATGGTAATTGTATGAAAGTAACGAACGGTTATGTGTTTTACACTTGGTACCGTGGCGGATGGGCAGACCGTAGTTTAATGGTATCTCGCAAAAAGATTGGTGAGGGTAATTGGGTACATGTAGAGCTGCCAGCAAAGTTGAGTTTGGTTGGCGGAAAGGGGGATACCCATCTAACCACCAATATTGGCATTTGCCCAATAGATGGAACCATACATCTTATGTTCGATCACCATAATGAAGATTTGAATTACATTAGGTCTAAAAAGAACATTGCATTTGGCCCAGATGAAGATTTTATAGCGGACAACTTTCTGCCGCAGCAAAATTATTTAATCCCAGGAAAAAAAGTAACCGGTGTTACCTATCCAGATTTATTCAATAACGATCAAGGGGAGATGTATTTTGAACGCCGATTGGGCTCTGCGGTTGGTGGAGACATTGTAATGACCTATTACAATGGCGATGCATGGTCGGAAGAAGTCACTATTATTAAAGGAAGAGGTAACGAAGTAACCCAAGGCGAACGCAATTTTTGCTATGGTACAGCTAAGTATATTAACGGTAAATTTTACTATGTATACTCACCAAGATGGGCTGAATCTCCCACAAGATTAAACGAAGGCGTTTATGTTATGGAATTGGGTGCCCGTATGGACAGTAAAGCTACTACACTTGATGGGAAAAGTTACGATTTACCCATTATAGACCACACCCCGTTTTTTATTGCAGACCCACGTAGTGTTCCAGATAATGCAGGTTGGGCAGGAGGGCCACAGTTGGCGATTTCTCCTAAAAATGATATTTATGCTTATATAAATCCGAAAAATACAGATTCGTACAACTACCTCAAAAAAGATGGCGAAACAGCATTTGAAGAAGACAGAAACAAAGGTTCTCTAGGGGTGTTTTATGGAAACAGAATGTATAAATTCAACTTAACCGGGGGCGATTTTATTGTAACAAGTGCCTTGGCCGGCACGTATAATTGGCGGGAAGATTTTAGAACTACTATAGGTATAAACGATAGAAAGAGCATTACAGTCATGGATAACGGAGTAATTGCTGTAGTATTTAGTGAGGCCGTAAATAACGATACCGTGCCAATTCATTGTTTTGTGTTCCAGTTACAAAAAGAAGAATACACAGCACAAACCATCAGTTTCGATGCCTTAGCAGAAAAAATAGAAGGGGATTCTAATTTTACATTAAATGGAACAGCAAGTTCTGGATTACCCGTATCTTATGTATCTTCAAACCCAAATATTGCACGTATTGTTAATGGCAATGAAGTGCAAATTATCGGGGTAGGGTCTTGCGAAATTATTGCAAACCAAAAAGGTGATGGCACTTATGATGAAGCTCCAGAGATACGGCAAACTTTAGTGGTTAATGCAAACACATCAAAGTTAAACCAAACTATCGATTTCACTTTAGCCACAACGACTCACATTTGGGGAAATCCAGACGAAACTTTAAATGCTACCGCCAGTTCTGGTTTGCCAGTACAGTACGAAAGCACAAATACAGATGTAGCTGAAATATTAGATGGGAATAAGTTACATGTAAAGCGTGCTGGTACAGCTACAATAAATGCCACACAGTTTGGTGACGAAACATATAATGCGGCACCAATTGTGGGGCACGAACTTACAGTTCCAATACGTCAACAGGAAATTATTTTTCAGGATATTCCCGAAGTAACTTCTGGAGATCCGGCATTTAGTCTGGTTGCAACTAGTAATAATCCAGATGCCAATTTAAGGTTCTTATGCCCAAATAATCAAGTTGCTGTTGTGTGGGATGACCAAGTAAGGCAGATTTTGGGAGCAGGTAGTGCAACGATAACAGTTTCAGAAAATGGAAACGATTATTTTACTTCCGCACAAGCATCAAAAACCCTTACTGTAAATCCTAAAATACATCAAGTTCCATCAACTATAGAAGCAGAGTATTATACTTCTAAAAGTGGGGTAAATGTTACCAGATGGAGTAATACGGTATTTTATCTAAACTCTTGGGGAGCTAATGATTTTGCCGAATATACTATAGATGTGCCAGAAGATGGAGAATATGAGGTTGAAGTATTTGCTGCATCACCTGGAGCCACAAAAAAACTAAAAATAGTCAAAGGAACAACCATTCTCGCTTCAATATCACTTACCAAAACCCCCAATTTAACAAACTTTAAAGGGACTAAAGCAACCATTTCGCTTCAAAAAGGTGCTCAAAACATTAAAGTTGTAGGTGAAGTAGGTGGTTTTAATTACGATAAAATGAAAATATCTGGGAGTACTGGTGGCGGTACTGGAGGTGATGGCGAAGGCGTTTATCAACTCGTTAATGTGGCTACCGGAAAATATCTAGGGACTAATTCCACTGCTGGCCAACCAGTGATAATGCACGATAGTGGAGATGCAAATGATACCAAATGGGAGTTTATAAAAACCACTCGAGATGGTGTAGATTACTATAATATTGATAGCCATGTTAATGGTATTTTGCGTGCTACTGGAGAAGGTTTTTCAGCGGGACCATATTTAACTGTTAGCACAGGTAAAGCGCCGCCAGCAGCAGATACTGATAAGATATGGACAGTACATTATAACGAAGTAGATGATACTTTTAGGTTTGAAGCTAGAAACTACGGAAGGTTTCTTTATCATCAAACCGATGGTAAGTGTTATAACCTTGAAGCGGATGCTGATGATGGTAGAAGTAAGTGGCGCGTAATAGGCTCCGGAGGCCCGTTGCTGAGTGCCGAACCCCAACAGTTAAAAAATGCAGCTTTAAAGGTGTATCCTAATCCAGCCATGGGCAAATTCACATTAGAATTTGAAAACATGTTAGGTGAAAAGCACGTAGAAATCTATAACCTGTTGGGTGAACGGGTATATAGTAATACCTTATCAAATAATTCATTACAAATACAAAGCCAGTCTATATTTGAATCTGGTATGTACCTCATTAAAGTGTTTTCAGATAGTCATAGGGTGCATCATTCTAAGTTAATTGTGAAATAAGTAGATAGATAACATCGAACTAACTGAAGAGATATGAAATTCACATTCAAAAAAAACAGCTTTGAAACTGTTTTTTTTGAATGTGAATTGAAGGTTGTTAATACTTATATATAACTTAGCTTATATCTTTTAATGAATAATTACCTTGTTTTTCCTGAAATCAGGATAAAACAGGACAGAGATTTATTGGGGACTGTTTAATTTCATAAGATTGATATAATATCAATTAAACTATAAATTAAGATAGCTATGAAAACAACTACTTTTTATCCCTTGTTTTTCGGTTTTATGCTCTTTTCGCTTTTTATAACGGCGCAAACAGCACCCGATGAAGATACAAGTTCAGACCTAAGCTGTTCTCCTGAATTCACAAATGCCACGAGAACATCATCAGATTTACCAAACCCAGTTAATGTAGGAACCATTGATGACCGCAGTTGTTACGCTGATTATAGTGAAAGTTCCGTTTATGGTAAAACTTGGGGAGTATATAATATAACGGATGGCTCAAATCATTTCGGTGGAACTTTGCAGCCCAGAATTGAACGTTCTTTGAGCAGATCTGGCGAAACAGGTATTGGTAGCTATGCAAAGTTCACAGGAACATTTCGAATTCTTGAAGTTGGTGATACCTCGGGTACTGGTGGTGATGGCAGCTATATTGCGCAAGCCAAAGGAAAACACACCGGAGGTGGTGGTTCACCAGATCCAGCAATTTGCTTGTATTTGGCGAAACCTGTTTATGGCACAGGCGCCAATGCTGGTAAACAGGTGTCATTCGATATTTATGCCGAGCGCATTTTGTTTCGCGGAGGAGAAGGCAGTGGAAGGGAAATCGTGTTTTTAAAAAATGTTCTTAAAGATGCCGAAACGAGCTTTGAGCTGGAAGTCGGGTTTGCACAAAACCCAAGTAATGCCTCAAAGAAAATTCATTATTGTAATGCGAAAATTGGAGGAACAGATTTCAAATGGAATATTCCTGAACCGGAAAGAGGTACAGAATCTGGTATTAGGTATGGTGCTTATAGAGTTAAAGGGGGGAGAGCCCAAATTAGATGGGCAAATACAACCTACCAAAAGGAAGAAGTTGTAGATAATAGCAGTCCTGGTTTAACTGGCGAGGTGTACAGTTTAAAAAATGTGGCAACAGGGAAATTTTTAACCGATGCCGGTGCTGGAGCAACACCCGTTACCATGAGTGATTCAAATGAAGCAGAAAACACGCGTTGGAACTTCGTTGAAAGTGGGGCTTTTTATAATATCGATAGTGAGAGTTACGGCATCTTGAGAGCCACAGGTTCTGGGTTTTCTGGAGGAGCCTATGCGGTTGTTAGTACCGCCAAAGTCCCTCCAGCAAGTGATGGCGATAAAGTATGGACCGTACATTATAACGAATCAGACAACACCTATAGGTTTGAAGCCGGTAGCAGCGGAAGGTTTATATACCACGAAGTAGGAGGTAACGTTACTAATATAGAAGCTCTTGCTACTGATGATAGAAGTAAATGGCAACTCATTGCAGAAAGCTTAAGCCTCGCGGACGCCAATTTTACATCACCGTCGTTAAAAATATATCCAAATCCAACACAAGACAAATTTACTGTAGCATTTAAAAACATTGATGGAGTAAAAAATATCGAAATTTATAATGTAATTGGCGAGCTAGTTTACAGCAATTCAACTAGCAACAATGTCATTAGTATACCCCAAAATAATAGTATGCCTTCCGGGATTTATTTGGTAAAAGCTAAGGCAAATGACAACCGAATATATAATTCTAAATTGGTAATAAAATAAGATTTTTAGGAGCAAAAATATATAAAAATTAAAATGCAAAGACGCAATTTCATCCAACTATCCACCCTTGCAGGAATCGGGGTTTCTCTACCATTTTCAGTTATTTTGAATTCATGTGAAAACCATGCCGAACATTCCATAGAATTCAAAAAATTAATTTCAGGGCTTTTAAAGGATTGGTGCGAGGGCATGTTAAAGCAGCAAATAGTAAACCCATCTAATGTAGCGGAACATGGTGCTTTAGATTGTCCTTCTTGTTCGCATATACATGGCCGTTGTATGGATGCCGTCTATCCATTTTTACATATGGCAGATAAAACTGGTAATAAAAAATATATTGATGCAGCAAAACTCGTAATGCTTTGGGCTGAAAACAACGTGTCTCAAGATGATGGTAGTTGGACGGTAATAAAAAACCCAAAATCATGGAAAGGAATTACTGTTTTTGGCGCTATAGCACTGGCGGAAGCATTGCATTATCATGGTCATATTTTAGATAAAGAAACTCGTGAGGCTTGGACAAAACGTCTTGAAAAAGCAGGACAGTATATTCACGATACCTTTACAATTGATTTTACAAATATCAATTACCCAGGTACGGCAGTCTATGGTTTAGATTTAATTGGAGGTGTTGTGAAAAGAGACGATTTTAAAGCTAAGAGTAAAACGTTGGCGTCACAAGTAAAATCGTATTTCACAGCTAATGAAGGATTGTTGTTTGGTGAATGTAAAAAGAGTTCCAGTAAACTAAGTGAAAAAGGTCTGCATGGTGTAGATTTGGGATATAACGTAGAGGAAACTTTAAATAGTTTGGTGATGTATGCTTTGAAACATAACGATGAGGAGTTAATACAAATATTAACCAAATCTTTAAATAGTCACCTAGAATTTATGATGCCAGATGGTGGTTGGGACAACAGCTGGGGTAACCGCATGTACAAATGGACCTATTGGGGTAGTAGAACTTGTGATGGCAGTCAACCAGCATTCGGTATGATGGCGCACATCAATCCCGCTTTTGGAACAGCTGCTGTAAAAAACACAAAGCTTTTAAAACAATGTACATCAGATGGTTTAATTCATGGCGGACCGCATTACGTGTCTGCAGGTATTTTACCTTGTATTCACCACACCTTTACACATGCAAAACCTTTAACAGCGCTTTTAGATCATTGGGAACATCTTCCTGAAATAAATACAAACGCAGAGTTGCCAAGAACTTCGGCAGACGGTGTAACACATTTTAAAGATTTGGATGTATACTTATTTGCCAAAGGTGACTGGAGGGGGACGGTAAGTGCTTATGATGCCGAATACCATTACAAAGAAGATTTTAGGCAAGCGTCAGGTGGTAGTTTAGGTATTTTGTATCACAATAAAGTTGGTTTAATCTGTGCCGCAAGTATGGCAAAATATGAAATGGTTGAAAAGAATAACCAACAAGTACAACCAGGAAAGGACATTTGCTTAACGCCGCGTATAGAAACTTTTAAAGATGAGGTTTGGTATACCAATTTATACGATTTACCTGCTACTGTAGCCACAAAAGATACTGATGGTATTGTAGATTTGGTTGCCCATGTAAAATTGAAAAATGGAGATAGAGAATTAGTAGAAGGAACTGCAAGCGATTTTGATATTACCTATAGATGCAGCGCCAAAGGAACAACTATTTTGGCTAAAACGAATCAAGAAATTACTTCTCCTACAGCTTTTGTATTGCCAATTGTTTCACCAAATAATGAAGTAGTAACTAAGGTGAGTGACACTGAAATTACAGTTCAAAAACCAGAAGGCTTAGTTACGATTAAAGCAAGCGTACCGATTAAAATGAAAGCTCTTGAAGGCGAAAGAACTTTTAACATGGTGCCTGGGGTGGAAGCACTGCCTTTTGAAGTATTCTTTAATAAAGCAAAGCTTATAGAAGTTAGTATTTCTGTGGGGTAATTTGAACTTGGCGTTTAGTGGACTGTATTATACTGAAATAGGTTGACCTTTTTTTGGTTACTATTTAGACGTTCAAAAGATTTTTTTTAGCCGTTTAGAAGGCAAAAAAATAGTTTGAATTAGATCTGTTTTAAATGGCAGTATCTCACTAAGTGTGTAAAGTTTAAATATCGAGGGTTGCAACCCTCGATATTTTTTTTTGTTTAATTTTAAATTTTATACACTTATGAAGAAAGAAGATTTTCTGAACGATGATTTTTTAAAACAGTTCAAGACAGGGGACGAACTGACCTCCTTTCTAAAATCCATCCAAAAGCGGGGCATCGAAAAGATGTTGGAGGGAGAACTTGATGCGCATCTGGATTATGATAGACACCAACAATCCGATAACAGCAATACCCGTAACGGCTATGCTTCCAAAAAGATAAAAACAGCATTGGGAGAGACCAATATTAAAGTTCCCAGGGACCGCGAATCCTCTTTTAATCCTATGCTGGTCCCTAAACGCACCAACATGGTCGATGGCATAGAAAACGTTATTATCAGCCTTTACGCCAAGGGAATGAGCAATTCCGATATAGAAGAACAGATCCGTGAAGTCTACGATTTTGATGTGTCCACCTCCACCATATCCCGCATCACGGATAAGGTGCCCAATGATATTGTTGCCTGGCAGAACAGACCACTGGAGCCCGTATATTTAATTACTTGGATGGATGGCATTGTATTCAAGGTTCGGGAGAACTCCAAAGTCATCAACAAGACCATGTACATCGCCGTAGGGTTGCGCAGGGACGGTAAAAAGGAAGTCTTGGGACTTTGGCTTGGCAAGAATGAATCGGCAGCCTTTTGGATGAGTGTCCGATATAAAGGCCAGGGGCGTTCAGGACCTGCTTATAACCGCCACGGACAACCTCAACGGTTTTACAGATACCATTAAAAACGTTTTTCCTGAATCCAAGACCCAGATCTGTGTGGTGCACCAAATCAGGAATGCTTGCCGCTATGTGGTCTGGAAGGACAAAAAGGAGTTCACAAAGGATATGAAGAACATCTACGATGCACCCACCAAAAGCGCAGCAAAAGCCGCTCTGGAAGACTTTGCCCAGAAATGGGAACACAAGTACTCTTACGCCATTAAAAGCTGGAGAGATAACTGGGAAGAACTTACCGCTTTCTATGAGTTCCCTGTTGAAATCAGAAAAATCATTTACACTACCAACCTTATTGAGAACCTTAACGGAAAAATCAGGAAATACACCAAGAACAAGCTCTCGTTCCCAACTGATGAGGCCGTTATGAAGTCCACTTTTTTAGCTTTACGAGAGGCTACCAAAAAATGGTCGATGCCCATTAGGAACTGGGGCATTATTTTAAACCAGTTTTTGACTATATTTGAAAAAAGGGTCCGGCTTTAATCAAGCCAAACCCTCGATTTATAACTTACACACTTCTCGGGATAGTGTCTCCATTTTTTTGTTGCAAGTCCATTAAAATTTAGTTCCAAATGTTAAAATTTTAAAAAGTGTGTGTTTTTGGATCAAGTACAAAAGTTGGGGACTAAGCATAAACTTGAGTTAATCTGAACAGGAAGAACTCTTTATTTCTTACACCTCTAAGTTGCATTCTAAACGCTTTAATTTTGGCATTAAAGGATTCCGCTG